>NZ_PDYV01000006.1:0-159479 GCF_002743235.1 Sporosarcina sp. P25 | reverse complement strand
TATATGAGCGTCTCCTCTCTCAAGATGGATTAGGCTAGTCGCCGCGATGGACATTGAGCGGTTAAGCGAGTGCATAGAGCGGATACTGAGTCACGTAGGGCGGATAAACGGATGGATAGAGCGCTTTCCAAGGGTCATTGAGCGGGTGCGAAAATGTATGAGCGGGTAGCGTGAAAGTATGAGCGCTTGGCCATGCATATATATGAGTGTTATCTCTTAGGGAAAATGAAACTAGACGATCGTGAGCGCAGAGCATCGATCAAAGGCGCCCCCTTCCACAAAAAAAAGAGGAACCCATAACGGATTCCCCTTCCACTCTTACTTATTACAAATCATCAAAGCCGTTCAAATCACTAGTCTTCACGTACTGACGGCTAGTTTGTTCGAAGAAGTCCGTTTTCGTGTCGTCGAAGTTATCGACGTACGCGCGGATCCACTTCATTGGATTCTCTGTGAACTCTGGATAGATTTCGCTCAAGCCGAGCATGCGCAACATTTTGTTCGCGCGATACTTCACGTAGCCTTCCATCTCTTCTAGCTCCAGGCCATCGATTCCTGCTAATACATAGCGGCTCCAGATGACTTCTTGCTCGACGGAGTGGCGGAATTGGTCATAGATCCATTCCGTGAATTCGTCTGTGTTATACTCTGGATTTTCGGCCAAAGCTGCTCGGAAGATATCGCTGATCGCTTTACCGTGCTGCAGTTCGTCACGGTTGATGTACGAAATCATCGTGGATGTGCCAACCATTTTTTGATGGCGCGCTAAGTTATAGAAAAATGCGAAGCCACTGTAGAAGAATAGACCTTCTAATAATGTCGTATACACCATCGCTTTTAGAACTGTTTCGATTGTCGGGTTCTCCGCAAATTCATTGTAGACATCTACAATTCGTTCATTTCGCTTCATTAATACTTCGTCAGTGCGCCCCATTTCAAAGGCTTCCATTTGCTTGTCTAAGTTCGTGACAGATGAAAGTACATACGCGTAGCTATGGTTATGCTCACTTTCCTGGTCGGCAATAGTCGCGAGAATCGACTTGACGGAAGGATCCGTTGTGAAGTCTGCGATTTTCATTGCGATGACAGTTTGTGGACCGTCAAGTGTCGCCAGTAGGCCGATAATTTTTAGGAATGCGGATTGTTCTTCTTGTGTCAGGCTTGAGAACTGCTTGACATCTTGCGTCATGTCGACTTCATTCGCCGTCCAGAAAAGAGAACGGATTCGCTGACGTAATGTATAGAAATGAGGGTGCGCGATGTCGTTCCAGTTTAGGATGCCGCTTGCTTCGCCACCGAAAATAGCTGTCGCCTTATTCGGGTTTGCAGGATTCAGTACTTTTACTCTTGTAAGTGTCGCCAATGTTCGAGCACTCCTTTCGTCCAATTCGTAACCGTTTGTTCTTGTATGCCGCGCGGACTTTGTTCGATCTTCAGTGGGTCAAAAGGTGAATGATAGAATTTTGCCAGCTTATCTGCAGCTTTGCAAAATAGATCATCGCCGCCAAACTGCGTATCCCCTGTGCCAAAAACGTAGACGAGCTCGGGTTTATAACCGACGTCCGCCACGAAGTCTTTTACTTCATCGGGCGTTGCACCTTTTTCCCATGTGAATGAACCGATGCACAGCGCGTCGTATTCTTTAACGTTTGGAATGACTCCGATGCCGATACGATAGGTATCGACTTCGACGCCTTCACTTTGTAAACTTTCCGTAATCAATTCCGCTACTTCCTGAGTGTTGCCGCTCCAGGATGCATAGGCGATTAAGAATGACACCACTCGCACTCCTCGATCTCCGCTGCAGTTGAACGCATATAGTACGTGGTTTTCATGCCGGATTTCCATGCCTGCAAGTGTAAATCCAAAATAACGGATGCGCGGATGGAGTTCGGTACATAAATATTGAATGAAATTGACTGATCGATGTGTTGCTGACGCGCGGCGTTTTGCTTGATAGACCAGCGCTGATCGACGATGTAAGCAGAACGACGGTAAATGTCATACGTATTATGATCTAGATCCGGTGCAATAACCGGTAATTTATAGTCTTTCTTCTCTTCATGGTAGAACGGCTTGAATACTGGATCGATGGAAGCTGTTGAGCCTGCGATAACCGACGTCGAGCTGTTCGGTGCGACTGCCATCAAGTAGCCGTTCCGCATACCGTTCATTGCCACATCCATGCGCAGTTCACGCCATTTATTCGAATCGTATTCGCGTTGCTCGAAGTATTCGCCCGTTTGCCAATCCGAACCATCGAACAATGGATATGCGCCTTTTTCTTTCGATAATTCCATTGAAGCTTTAATTGTCAAATACGCGATATTTTCATACAGCTCGTCTGCGAAATTCACCGCTTCATCCGATTCCCACTGAATGTTTTTCAATGCGAGTAAATGGTGCCAGCCAAATGTGCCAAGTCCAATTCCACGGTAGCGCGTATTTGTGCGTTGTGCTTGTACAACTGGGATTTGGTTCTGATCAATGACGTTATCGAGCATACGCACTTGAATGCGGATCAAACGGTCTAGCACGTCTGCTGTAACCGCTCTTCCAAGGTTAATCGATGACAGGTTACATACAACGAAATCGCCTGGCTTCGTGCGTGTGACGACCATATCGTCTTCTAGTGTTACGGATTCATGTGTAGATGCTGACATATTTTGAAGTATTTCTGAGCACAAATTACTAGAATAAATCATGCCTTCATGCTTATTCGGGTTCATACGGTTTACTTCATCACGGTAGAACATGAATGGCGTTCCTGTCTCGAGCTGGCTACGTAGGATACGCTTCATGATTTCAATCGCTGAAACCGTCTCTCTGGATAAATCTTCATTGCGGACACATTCTTCATACTTCTCGCGGAATGTTCCTTTCCCTTTTGTTTCATCATAGAAGTCTTCCAATGAATAGCCCATTTTCGTGCGGACTTCATGTGGATCGAATAAATGCCAGTCTTCGCGGGACTCGACTTTCTCCATGAATAAGTCCGGCAAGCAAACGCCTGTGAAAATGTCATGTGCGCGCAAACGGTCATCACCGTTATTGAGCTTGAGATCAAGGAATGTGAAGATGTCTTGATGCCATACATCAAGATAAACGGCTACAGCCCCTTGACGTTGACCGAGTTGGTCGACACTGACTGCCGTATTGTTCAGCTGTTTGATCCATGGGAGAACACCACTTGATGCACCTTCGAAGCCACGAATCGATGCACCGCGAGAACGAACTTTCCCCATATAGACACCGATTCCGCCGCCGAATTTCGACAAGTTCGCGATATCAGTGTTGCTGTTGTAGATCCCTTGTAAGGAATCATCCACTGTATCGATAAAGCAACTTGATAGCTGTCCGTGCATCTTGCCTGCATTCGATAATGTAGGTGTCGCAACAGTCATATACAAATTGCTCATCGCCCAATACGCTTCGCTGACTTTATGAATGCGGTCTACTGTTTCATCTTGCATTAACGTCATCGCGATGATTAACCAGCGCTCTTGTGGAAGCTCCACTGATTGTTTCTTAAAGTTTACTGTTACATAGCGGTCTACCAATGTTTTCAAGCCGATATATGTGAATAAAAGGTCACGAGAAGGATCGAGTAGCTTGCCGATTTCCTGAAGCTCATCTTGGCTGTATTTCTCTGTCAGAACAGGTGTATATAAACCTTGTTCCACCAAGCGTTCTACATTTTTCGCAAAATCGGTATACACATCCGCTCCACGCAATGCTTTTTGCTTTGCATAGACGTCGAATAAATAAATACGCGCAGCTACAAACGTCCAATACGTGGTCGCTTCATCAATACGGCTTAAAGACTCTAGCACCATCGCATTCGTCCACTCAGTTGCCGAGCTTGCCGGATGACGCTCCTGGAATTTCTCGCTCGCTTCGATCAACGGTTCGATTTGTTTCTTGCCGAATTCCTCTTGTAAATTTTCCATCAATAGATTAAGTCCCACAGCTTCTTGAATAATAGCCATTATATCCGCTCCCTTTAGTTAATTAGTTCGGTTATATACTAAATAAAAAAACTCCCAATAAAATCGGGAGTCGTCAATTGACGCTTAGTAGATAGCGGAAAGTTTTAGGCAGACTGAAAAAAGACTGCTTTGTGCTTTCACTCTCCAACCCCGAAGAATGTTTTGCTGAGATGACTGGCAGGTCTACTGGCTGGCACATCGCTCTTCCATCTTTCCTTCCCGCCGAAGCAGTGGTTTTACAAGATAGTCGTCCGTGCCCTCAGTTGCGGGGGCAGCTCCGTTCGTGGCGGATTCCCTTTTAAACGTGGTGGGTACCAATTCATCTAATTGCTGTTACACACTATATATAGTGTATTGATTCATATATAACCCTAACATGTTGTGTTCAAACATGCAAAACAAAAATCGAACCGATGTTCAGAATCCTTCTTCTGAACTACGATTCGACTTTTGTTATTCAGTATTTTATAGTATATCAAACTTTTTACTTCTTGACTAAATTGTTTGTGTGAACGTTTTAATTAGATAGTGAAATTAGTGAGGAGAAGGGATTTCCGCTACAGCAGGGGGACGCTTTCCGGAGGGCGTGGCCTGAGCCAAACGAACAGCGAAGGGTTCGCTTTGCCGTATTTCTGTGTACTTTGCAGAAATTGAGGCACCTGGCCAGGGTCTCAGACTCACGCTGATCCTCCCGGAGTCGCCCCCTGCTTCCTCTACAATCCTACTTTCTAACGTAGACCACCTAGAAAATTCACTGTATTTATTAGTTCCAATTCAAAGTCTTAAGATCAAAATATAAAAAGCCCAATATTATCTATCAATATCACAAACGATCTTCTGCTCTTTCAGCTGTTTCTTCCCAACACTCTGCGCCTTTTAAATCAGGGATGCTAGCTGCTTTGAAGACGGGGTTCCTGCCCGCCTTTCGTTGTTTGGTGAAGTCGTCGAGTACTTTGAAGGCAATTTTGCCCAGGAGTAGTATAACGACCAAGTTAATGATGGCCATTAGTCCCATGAATAAGTCGGCCATGTCCCAGACGACTTGTACTTTTGCAACGGCTCCGAAGTAGACCATAGCGAGTACGAGAACTTGGTAGATTCGTTTCCACAAGACGTTAGCGTTGATAAATTCGATGTTCGTTTCGCCATAGTAGTAGTTACCGATGATGGAACTGAAGGCGAAGAACATGATCGCCACGGCGATGAAGTATGGTGCCCATGCGCCTACGTGTACTTCCATGGATGCTTGCGTCAATAAGATACCGTTTGTTTCGCCTGATTGGTACAAGCCGCCAAGTAAGATAATGAAGGCAGTTGCTGAACAGATGATGATGGTATCGAAAAATACGCCTAATGATTGTACGAGTCCTTGTTTTGCTGGGTGTGATACGTTCGCTGTAGCTGCTGCGTTTGGGACACTACCCATACCTGCTTCATTGGAGAACAGACCTCGGCGTACACCTTGCATCATAGCCATACCGATTCCGCCACCCATGATTTCTTTAATACCGAATGCGTGCTCGAAAATTAATGCGATCATCGCTGGAACTTCTGTAATGTTCAATATCACAATATACAATGCTACGATAATATAAAATGTTGCCATTATAGGTACGATAGTCTGCGTTACTTTAACAATACGCTGCACACCACCAAAGACAATTACTGCCGTCAGAGCAATGAGTCCAACTCCTACAGCCCAATGTGGAATGCCGAATACGTCTGTGAACGATTGACTGATTGTGTTCGATTGCACTGCGTTAAAGATGAATCCGAAACACATCGTCAGTAAAATCGCAAAGACAATACCAAGTTTCCGCCAGCCTAACGCTTTTTGCATATAATACGCCGGCCCTCCGCGGAAAGTATCGCCGTCTTTCACTTTATACACTTGCGCCAATGTACTTTCAATGAATGCAGTCGCCATACCGATTATAGCGATAACCCACATCCAGAATACCGCGCCGGGCCCACCGATTCCGATCGCAAGGGCTACCCCTGCTACGTTACCTGTCCCTACACGCGACGCGGCACTAATTGTAAATGCTTGGAATGGCGATACCCCGTCGTTGCTATCCTTCTTCTCAACAATCAGACGGAACATCTCACCAAATAAGCGTACTTGTACAAATTTCGTGCGAATTGAGAAATATAAACCTGTTGCCAATAAAAGTCCAATTAAAACATATGTCCAAATGAAATTATTCGCCGGCCCTACAAGCCAGTTGATTGCATCTTGAAACATCTGACCACCTCCTCGTGTATTCTATACCCTACCCGCCTACTTGCTATGCATCGCATAATAAAAAACTATTTTCTACTATCTACTTTGCATGACTATCGACGTTTTGTTTTCCAATAACTCTGCCGCATTTGCCATCAATTCGGCTAACGACTTCTTTCCATCATCCAATGAATGCAATTCGGTGAACCACACAAGAAGCTCTTGACGCGCCGCTTCTTCAATCGCTCCTGAAATGACAATAACCGGAACATCCTCTACCCTCGCAAGCTTTGCAATCCCCATTAATGCCTTGCCTGCAAGCGTCTGTCGATCCGTCTTACCTTCCCCTGTTACAATGAAATCTGCTGAAGATAGATGCTTTTCGAAATCCATCGCTTCGAGCATGACATCAATTCCACTTTCAAGACGCGCTCCACAATAGGCAATTAATGCACCCGCACTTCCCCCAGCTGCGCCTGCACCGCGTAACACATGCAATCGCACGCCCATTTGCTTTTCCGTCTCGTCCGCCAAATGTCGTAACCCTTCATCCAGACGCAGGATCATCTCTGCATCCGCTCCTTTTTGCGGACCGAAAACAAACGACGCGCCTTGCTCACCGACAAACGGATTGTCCACATCAGATGCAATGCGAATGTCCGTCTCCAGCAAACGTTTATCCAGTTGCGAGGTATCGATTTCATTGATTAACGGAAGCGTAGCCCCATTCATCCGCAATAGCTGTCCATCAGAGAGGAAACGAACGCCTAGCGCTTCAAGCAAACCCGTTCCCCCATCATTCGTCGCACTCCCGCCAAGTCCAATGATCATTTTCCTGTAACCCATATCCAGCGCATGACGAATTAACTGCCCCGTGCCAAATGTTGACGCTTTCATTGGATCGAGTTCATGCTCCTCAAGCAACAGCAAACCGGACGCCTGTGCCATTTCAATGACCGCTGTCTCACCGTCACCAAGCATACCAAAGCATGCATCTATTGTGCGACCAAGCGGATCTTGCACAGATACGGTTCGCAACGTCCCGCCAGTTGACGCGACAAGGACAGCAAGCGTTCCCTCGCCACCATCCGCGACTGGTAAACGGACTACTTCTGCATGCGGATATACTTTCTTCACGCCACTATACATAGCGTCGGCCGCTTGATCTGCCTGTAAGCTGCCCTTAAATGCATCAGGGGCAATGACAATTTTCACGGCTCACACTCCCTTTATTCGTATTCTAGCAGATTATGCAGGAAAAGTTACCATAAATTATTGGATAGCTACTATATTTTTATACTATAGACTTTCCGCTGCCTGTGGTGGATGTGGATCCGATCATACTTTAGTGGATAGCGCTCTATGAGACCGTTCAGCCGCTCTATCGGGATGTGTTTCCGCTCAAGGGCAACGGGAAGCCGATCATACTTCAGTGGAGTGCGCTCTATGAGGCCGTTCATCCGCTCTATCAGCACGCGTTTCCGCTCATGGGCAACCGGAGAAGCCGAGCATACTTCTGCGGGAAGCGCTCTATGAGGACGTCTATCCGCTCTATCAGAATACGTTTCCGCTCATAGTCAACGGGCATCCGATCATACTTCTGCGGAGAACGCTCTATGAGTCTGTTTATCCGTTCTATCGGGGCGCGTTTCCGATCATAGGCAACCGGCATCCGATCATACTTCTGCGGAGAGCGCTCTATGAGTCTGTCTACCCGCTCTATCAGGACACGTTTCCGCTCATAGGCAACCTAAGTCCGATCATACTTCTGCGGAGAACGCTCTATGAGGCTGGCCAGCCGCCCTATCGGAACACATTTCCGCTCATAGTCAACGGGCATCCGATCATACTTCTGAGGAGAACGCTCTATGAGGCTGTCTACCCGCTCTATCGGGACACGTTTTGGCTCATAGTCAACGGAGATCCGATAGTACTTCTGTGGAAAGCGCTCTATGAGGACGTCTATCCGCTCTATCGGAATACGTTTCCGCTCATAGACAACGGGCATCCGAGCATACTTCTGCGGGAAGCGCTCTATGAGGACGTTCAGCCGCTCTATCGGGACACATTTCCGCTCATAGTCAACGAGTATCCGATCATACTGCTGCGGGAAGCGCTCTATGAGGCCGTTCATCCGCTCTATCGGGACACATTTCCGCTCATAGTCAACCGGCATCCGAGCATACTTCTGCGGAGAGCGCTCTATCAGTCTGTCTATCCGCTCTATCGGGACACGTTTCCGATCATAGGCAACCTAAGTCCGATCATACTTCTAAGGAGAACGCTCTATGAGTCTGTCTATCCGCTCTATAAGGACACGTTTTGGCTCATAGTCAACGGAGATCCGATCATACTTCTTCGAAAAGCGCTCTATGAGGACGTCTACCCGCTCTATAAGCCCCCAGTTCATCCCCCGTCTAACATCCACACAACAGGTTTTAAATGCTGCATCCTCAGGGAACACTACATACATAAGGAAAGGAAGGGAGCGGGTGAAATATGGCTGAGTTACAAGTGAAAAACTGGACGAACCGAAAAAGTTATCAGAAAAGAAATCTATGGGCCGGCATACTATTTGGCCTTGGGTTTGTGGCGTTTTTGGATGAGACACTGTTCCATCAATTGCTGCATTGGCACAAGTTTTATGATAAATCTACCGTGGCGGTTGGCTTGGTGTCGGATGGTTTGTTTCATGCGTTCAGCTGGTTTGCGACGGTGGGCGGTTTGTATTTGGTAGCGGATTTGCGCAGAAGAAATGCGTTATGGCATAAGATGTTCTGGGGTGGCAAGTTACTCGGGGGCGGAGCGTTTCAATTATATGATGGAACTATTCAACACAAGGTCATGCGCATTCATCAGATTCGTTATAACGTGGACATTGTTCCGTATGATATCATTTGGAACGGTTCTGCGATTTTGATGATTGTGATCGGTCTGTTGCTCATCAAGTCCGCGCAACGGGATGCCCGCTCGGCGGAAAGGCTGATGCTTCATGCCACATGATTCATATATCAGTGTAACCGATTGGCTATTTGGGATTTCTGCGGTTCTCGCCATCCTATTATATGGAGTCGCTGTCTTTCATTCCAATCGGCAAAGACGTTTGCGAAAATGGCCACGGAGACGGATCGTGTTGTGGGTAGCGGGTGTAGTAGCCTCAGCAAGTGCTGTCGTCGGACCGCTTGCCGACCTGTCACATGATTCTTTCACATGGCATATGTTGGGCCATCTCTTGCTCGGCATGCTCGGCCCCCTTCTGTTGGCGCTCGCCGCTCCCATGACGTTATTGCTGCGGACACTACCCGTTCGGCAGGCACGTAAAGTAACCTACTTGCTAAAAAGCCGACTCGCGGGGTTCTATACACATCCCGTCACTGCATCCGTTTTGAACATCGGCGGACTGTGGCTGTTATACACGACGGGTTTGTTTGCGGCCATGCATCATCATCTTTGGCTGCATATCTTGATCCATGTGCACGTGTTCGTTGCAGGCTATCTATTTACCATTTCTCTTTTATACATCGATCCTGTATCTCACCGCTATAGTTATCGATACCGCACTGTAGTCTTTATTATGGCTCTTGCGGGACACGGAATTCTATCAAAATTCCTATATGCCTATCCGCCTGCCGGTGTAGCTGTTGAAGAGGCGCGTGCAGGGGCTATGCTTATGTATTACGGAGGCGATGCGGTGGATCTTGTGTTGATCATTCTATTGTTTAGAAGCTGGTATCACTCGGCGAAACGTCAACAGGCCAACATTCCGTCCACTTCAGACGGTCATGTGTATAAGAGTGAAACGACACAAAACGCACCTGCCAACTACTAGGTGCGTTGTTTTCTTCGGTTAGGCATTTCATTATTCTGCTATAGCTGTCATAATGGTCCCTTGGGCTGCGGCACACATCTTCTCTTCTCCATCTTTGACGGAAAAAACATCACAACGGCATACGGCTTGCCGCTTGCCTGCTGATATAACTGTCGCCCGGGCAATTAACTTTTCACCAACAGCGGGCCGTATATAGTTGATTTTGTATTCTGCCGTCAATACGTTAGGTCCCAGAACGGAACCGCCTACAAAGGTCAATGCATTATCAGCTGCATAACCAATGACCCCACCGTGCACAAAGCCATGTTGCTGCAATACATGTTCCGTGATGGGAACTTCCAGAACGACTTCACCTGGTTTAAACTCCATCAATTCAGTACCTAACAGTTTGCTGAAAGACTGGGCTTCTAGTGCTTGCTTTCCGATATGAAACATTTCATTTTGCGTCATATTCTCGTCCTCCCCTTATAAAATGTTGTCCTTCATTTGATTACGATCTCGGTGCAAACAATATGACGGACACACCAATCAGGCAAATACCCGCCCCTATGAAATCATACAAATCAGGGGTTTTTTTATCAATTCCCCATCCCCATAACACAGATAGAAAAACGAACACTCCTCCATACGCTGCATACACTCTGCCAAAAGACGGGAATGTCTGGAATGTGACCACCACGCCATATACAATTAATGCAATGCCGCCGAATAAGCCAAACATCGCAGATTTACCTTCGCGCAGCCATTGCCAAATCAAATACCCTCCACCGATTTCGGCCAAGCCGGCTAGGAGAAATATCACTACAACTTTCACCATCAGTAAACCTCCATTTAATCACTTCGGATAATCCAGCGTGGACTTTTCATCTGCTTACAGCTGTAGACGCACGCAAGATTATTGCTTGAAAACTAGTCCTAACTATATCATAATCGCAACCTCTTAAAAATCAGGTTGACTACATTCTAAACCCATAAACTTGGCGTGGAGCCAATTAAAAATGACGACTGTACTTTCGTTCATTGCTCGTATGTAAAAAGACTTACCGAAGTTCGATAAGCCGTTCACTACATCTTCCATTATTTCGCCAAAGCGATCTCAATATGTGCTAAATGATGCGCTTCATGCCAAGCCAACTTCGCGATCTTTTTCGCTACTGTAATCTCCCCGTTTACTTGATGAATAAATGTTCGTTGCAGTTGCTCTTCTGTCAGACTATTGCCTAACGCGACAATACGCTCATTGATCCCTTCGAGCATCTTAATGGAAGGCTCCACCGGTAGCTCGGTGTCAGGGAGTACAGCCCACTTCTCTTGATCGAAAGCAGGTGCTGTTGGATGGTCGTCTGTTAACGCAAGCTTTAATCGCTGATACATAGTCAACTGCGAGTCTGTAATATGATGCACCAATTGACGAACTGTCCACGCACCTTCGCGATACGTTTTAGTTAGTTCTTCGTCATTCAATGAATCTACAGTTCCCCTCAATCGAGTTGTATAGCTTTCAATTTCTTGTAACCACTTTCGAATATCTTCCAACGTCACTTGTTCAGGAACGTGTAATTCTCCGATCGGAAATCGATGATCCATGACGAAACCCCCTTTTCATTACCTCATTATCCCATAAATTATCTGATTACTCTATGATTTTCTCAGCACTACTTTTTAAAAACACTACTACATGTATTGACCCTCACGTTACGTCACACTTTATACTACATAATAAGGAGGTGCTGATAATGAAAATGAAGGTAAAGCAAGTCGCGGAATTAGTCGGTATTAGCGTGCGCACACTTCATCACTACGATGAAATCGGATTGCTGACACCCGAAGAAACCACCGATGCGGGTTATCGCTATTACTCCGAACAGAATCTCGAGACGTTGCAGCAAATACTATTTTTCAAAGAACTGGACTTTCCTCTGAAAGAAATAAAGGAAATTCTCAGCGATCCGTCATTTGACCGCCAGCAAGCTCTTCAGCTGCATCGAAAACTATTGCTTGAGAAACGCGACCGGATCGATCAAATGATTGCGACCATCGATAAAACTACACACTATCTAAAAGGAGAGATCGACATGTCCAATGAAGAGAAGTTTAAAGGATTTAATTTCAGTCAAAACCCATATGAAGAAGAAGCGCGGAAATTATGGGGAGCAAAGGCGATCGAACAATCAAACACCGCATTCAAAAATACAGCCGTCGGAGAAAAGATGAATGACATCTACCGGAAATTGGCACAGCTCAAAAACACACCGCCTGAATCCACTGAATCACAAACAGCTATTACAGAATGGTATGAGTTTTTGAATACGCATACTGGTCACCACTACACATTGGAAGCATTCAAAGGGTTAGGGCATATGTATATAGCAGACGAACGCTTCACGACGAATATCGATCAATTTGGTGCAGGTTTGGCACAATTCATGTGCGAAGCGATGACTATTTTTGCAGACACTCACAAAAAATAAACATCCTATTGCATGACGGATTTCAATCAATAGAAAAAGGGCTCCCGCTCGACAATGCGGGTAGCCCATCTAGTTACCGTCTTTTCCGCGTCGCTTTCATAATGTAACTGACGACAATGACAAAAATCAATGCACCTACAATAGTAGGGACGACATAATAGTCTCCTAACCGCGGGCCCCAGCTACCTAATAAATTGCCGCCAATCCACGCACCTATGATTCCCGTAATCATATTCCCCACAATACCGCCTGGAACACTTTTTCCAATGAGTAGACTAGCAAACCAACCAATCACACCGCCAATTATTAAATACAAAAGGATACTCATTTCACACGCCCCTTCAGCTATTTTAAGTGTATTTACTACTCAAATTGCGAACATGATGAAGTGATCGAGTTACATCTTATTAGTAATCTATTCCTTGTTACAGCATAGTATTCATCATAAAAATCCGTGTAGACGCATGTATGCAAAAAGTATCGCTCATATGTTCCAATCGTCGTGGATGATATAATCTACTACAGTACTAGATATACGCAGTAGGAACTGGAGGTTATAAAAGTATGCGATCCTTTCATTTCAACGGCAGTCGAATAGTGAAAACGAGGATAGCGATCTTTTTGACAGCTATTGTTTTATAGATGAACCCGTTATTACCTTACAGATGGTAAATTACACTATCCACAAACCACGTCCATGGGATTCTTCGTTAATTCCTACACTTCGATTCATTCTCCTCTCTAAACATATGTTCAATTTATGACAGCAAACACATTAATTCGACAAGATATGACAATTATCACTAGGTCCTGGCTAATCCGTAGTGTAAGTTATGGATAGAAGTTCGCTAGTTCATATACGAAATTTATAGTTTGAGGAGAAATTTATAATGAAGAAAATAGCTTGGATTACGGATACGGCAGCACAAGTAGATGAGGCTTTTATTCAACGACATCATGTATCTGTACTTCCTCTTGGCGTAGTGTTTGAAGATCGATGCTATAGGGAATCACTGGATCTTACAGAAGACGAGTTTTATGATAAATTACGCGCTGCAAAAGGTTCACCTAAAACCTCACAACCTACAATTGGTGAGATGACTACTTTATATGAAAAACTGCAGACAGAAGGATATGACTTTGCGATTGCCGTGCATTTATCCAGTGGACTTTCAGGTACATTTGAAAGCGCTCAATCCGCAGCAAAAATGACAGACTTCCCTGTGTACCCTATTGATTCGAAAATCGGTTCCTTTCCGATGGTCAAAATGATTGAGATGGGGAATGAACTGTTTGCAGAAGGTAAAGGACCAGAAGAAGTCGTGGAAGCCCTTACTGCGATGACTGCAAATTCTAAGTTATCGTTTATCCCAGGTAGTCTAGGCCAATTGCATAAAAGTGGTCGCGTTTCAGGAACACAAGCATTTTTAAGTAATTTGCTGAACATAAAAGTTCTCATTAGTTTTGAGAACGGAAAAGCCGTGATGACGGAAAAAGTGCGGTCCATGAAGCGGGCAAAAAAACATGTTACTTCCCTACTCCGATCCGATATGGAAAAAGGTTTTGTACCAGAAGTAGCGGTTATTCATTGCCATAATCCACAGGACGCTAACATATGGAAGAACGAGCTACTAAAAGAATTTCCGACATTACACGTTCAAGTCGTTTCACTTAGTGTTTGTGTGGCCGTGCATGCAGGCGAAGGAACGACGGGATTAAGCTGGGTCACCTATTGAATATATAAAGGGACCGAATCCATTGTGAATTCGGTCCCTTCTTTATTTATAAAAGACTAAAACTCGTAACGTGTGCATTCTTCATAACCGATACGATGGGATGAGTCCCTTTTTATACAAGTACGCTACACCATTCAAAAACGAGCTCGGGACTTTCTTCCAAAAGAAATGTTTTTGATAAAATTGGCGATGAGCTTTTTTCAAATCACCCCACTGCCTGCAATCTTTTTGCTGTCTATACCGCGCCACATCGATCAGTCTGACTTGGTCGTCAGGCGTGATCAATATATTTCGCAAATGAATGTCTGACGGATTCAACCCCGCGTTGGATGCTAACGATAAAGCATAGTCGATTTCTTTAATATGTGCGTCTGTAATCAGCTGCCCATTTGTCAGGCAATCAAAAAGCGTATCTCCTTCGACGTAATCCATCACTAAATAATTTGTGCCTGCTTCATAAATACGTGGAAAATAATGAATATCCTTGAGTACTAGATAAATCTCAGCCTCTTCCTTCGCAATGTAGACGAAATTTGGAAAGAAAACTTTAATCGCCTTGTTCGAGGATTGAATTCGAAATACAAACGCACTTCTCCCTGTTCCGATAAGCTGCAGAGATGGATGAAAGTCCATTAGTCGATTCTTTTTATTCACGACGATCGATTCCACAAGTTCCTGATATATACTCAAAGCGTAACCTCCAATAATTTTAAAAACAAAAAAGAGACATCAAAACCAATTAGTGGATTTGATATCTCTGTAAAAATCACAAGAGACCTCACCAAATAATTGGCAAGGTCTCGCAAACAACGTAAGTTGCCAGTAAAGCCGAGGATTTCCATCCTGTATTGACGACTTTTACTGTGATAGCTACTCCCCTTAACGGAAGTGTTCGTATATTAGTATAGGCTCACTATAAATTGAACCGCCTTATATGTCAACTAACTAGGAATGCATAGGTATTTATTGACTCACTATGATAAAACTACCGACCTTTCTCATCGTACAGCTTGCCTGCTCAATTTACTTTTCACCACACCGATTAACGCAGGCAGGACAGATAAAAAGATAATTGCAAGCAACACCGTGGAAAAGTTCTCTTTAATAACAGGAATATTACCGAATAAATACCCTAGCATCGTGCATAGACCTACCCAAAATGCCGCTCCAACGACATTATAGAAAGCAAAGTACCGATAATTCATGCGGCTCGCGCCCGCAACGAACGGAGCGAATGTCCGGACAAACGGCATAAAGCGGGCAATCAAGATAGTTTTTCCACCATGCGTATTAAAGAACGTCTCTGCAGCTCTCATTTTCTCTTGGTTTATCACTTTCCCTAGCCAACTGCCGGGAGAAATCGACATCCCCACTTTACGTCCAATATGGTAGTTCACTGTATCACCAAGGACAGCTGCAACGAAGAAGACCGCGACAAGCCACCAAATATTAAATGCATCTAACGCCGCAAATGCACCACCTGCGAACAGCAAAGAGTCACCAGGTAGAAATGGAAATATCACTACACCGGTTTCAATAAAAACGATTAAAAATAAGATGACGTACGACCAACCGCCAAAAATTTGAATGATATCGACTAGATGCTCATCAATGTGCAAGATAAAGCTGATTAGTCCTTGAATGAGATTCATGTAAAGGCTCCTTTTTTGGAAAAATGACTTCGACGCGACGCAAGTGGGAATATCAAACGTATACACACGATCTATCTACTTTACGTTTGGCTTAGGGTATTTATCCTTGAAAAGTGCTAAGCCCGTAAAATAAATAGCATCCGCTTCCCATTTGAAAGTAAAACAGGAGTTGGATAATAAACGTTTGCGCCTACTAAAGTGGTGTAGTAAATATACCATGGATTCCCGTAAGTTTATCCAACTTATTGTATTTTCCAAATAATCGAACCCCACACACGCTACACACGACCACGGTCTACGTATCGGATGACCAGGCTAGCAACGAGCACACCGTATATCAAATGACTTCCTGTCCAGTACAACCATGCCATGCCGTCATCCGCTGCTGGCGGCCGGTCAGTCAGCAAGGTAAGGAAATACAACACACCGCTTCCCGCTGTGTACACAACCACATACGGCCACATGTTGTATTGCCATTTGAAAAACTTCAATAGGTAAAAAAGCCCCAATACGCTGGCGATACAAAAAACGAAGTGAAAGACGATGCCGAACCAAGCGACATCCGAAAAGACATGAATGATGGGGAAGTAGTCTACATTATACAGTAAAACATACGCTTCATTTCCGGTTACGACCCATACGCCAAACAGGAGTAGCGCCAAAACGGCACCACTGACAATGCCTATGCTAACCAACTGCAAAAACTGCTTCATCTGCTTTCCCTCTTTTCCATAAGGTAGTTGGTTATCTATTCCCTTTGACTTTATGAATAAACGAACCTATTCATCCCGCTCTAGATTCGAAAAGTACGGATAAGCCGATGGATAATTCATCACTTTAAGGAGATTCATTGCCTCATGCTCTCGGGGGTCATACCATCACAAAAAGAGACCTCACCAAAATACTGGTAAGGTCTACGAATAGTTATTCTTTAATAGTATCCACAAGTCGCTTGGCATCTACCATCGACATGCCTTTATACTCCCGCAAGTATTTCACAGTTTTTACGACTCCGAGAGTTTTTAATTTTTCCTGCGCATCAGCGATCAACTCATCCTGACTTTCGACGGGACGCAATCTCTGATTCTCTTCCTTCAATACTCTAATTTGTTTGGCTTGCCCTAGAATCAGCAATAAGAATCCTACACTTGCTAAAGCGAGTGCTAAAATTAATATACTTTCCGTATTCATAAACGAACCTCCCTAACTAGAGTACATTTCATTTTACTCTCTACCGTAATTCAACATTAACCAGCTACTAGTAAGATGTAATACATAGCCGATGCAAATCGTTCACGAGCATGTCGACATGTTCTTTCTTAGTAGACCAACTTGTGCAAAAACGAACCGCACTATGAGTTGCATCGACCTTTTCCCAGAAAGTGAATGAATACTTTTTACTCAGCTCTGTCATGACATACTCTGGCAAGATCGGAAATTGCTGATTAGTTGTCGAATCATAACGTAATGCAAACCCGTTCTCCACAAATGCTTGTCGGAGAATCAACGCCATTTCTACAGCATGTTTCGAGACTTCATAGTACAAACCATCTTCGAACAACGTTTCAAACTGGATGCCTAACAGTCTTCCTTTAGCGAGCAAGCCGCCTCTTTGTTTGATAAAATACCGAAAATCCTTTTTCAATGAATCATTGGTAATGACGACCGCTTCACCAAACAACGCACCAACTTTTGTTCCGCCAATATAAAATACATCACATAGTCGTGCATAATCTGCTAACGTGATGTCATTATCAACCGAAGCCAAACCATACCCAAGTCGGGCACCGTCCAGTACTAATGGCAACTCGCATTCCCCACACACTTTACTCAAAGCTTCCAATTCCGCTTTAGTATAGGTCGTTCCATTTTCTGTAGGGTTTGATATATATACAAGACCTGGCTGTACACTATGCTCAGGGCTCGCGTCGTTCCAGTGAGCATCCACTAACTCTTTCACTTGCTCCGCTGTAATTTTCCCGTCCTCGCTAGGTACAGTAAGCACTTTATGTCCAGTAGATTCAATTGCGCCCGTTTCATGCGTCGCAATATGTCCACTCTCGGCAGCGATTGCGCCTTGGTACGGACGTAAAATCGACGCGATGATCGTAGTATTTGTTTGAGTGCCTCCTACTAAAAAGTGAACATCTGCCTCTTTCGCTTCACACTCTTTACGAATATACTCTCTAGCTTTCTCGCAGTGTTCATCCATACCGTATCCCGGCGTTTGTTCTTCATTTGTTTCGATCAATCGTTGCAGAATTCGCGTATGCGCGCCTGCCGTATAATCATTTTCAAATCGTATCATAGTTGTCCATCTCCAAATATGCCTGATTTTTTCTGCAAGTATACCATAGAATGATGGATTTTTGTTACATATTACATTGTTCTTTCAATGACGAATTTTCCGATTTTTATTCCGCGAACAGCTGTTGCATTTCACTGTCTTCATGTAACTTTTCTTGAATGAAGACATCCAATACTTCTTCATTTGTAAAGTCGTTTAACTCTTTGCCATACCAGTCCTGCAATTCCAACTTGTTGATTTTATAGGTGTAGTTTCCAAAAACAAAATCCACCCACTCCGCATTATCAATGAGCGTGAATAAATAGCTTGCATTATAAACCGCTGTCTCTTTATAATCCCTTTCTCCCATCGCCGCATCCATATTTTCATACTGGATCGTCATACCATACGGTTCTGTTTTGGTTTCAAGCGAAACTTCTTCAAACTGCTCAGCGTAACGCAGTTGCTCGATTATATGAATTACTGCACTGTTATCGCCAATAAATGATCCTTTGTATTGGAATACATCTTCACTTGGCTGATCGGGAGTGGAACTGCAACCAGTTAAGAACAGTATTAGTATTAATGAATACAAAAAGTATTTTGTGGGGTTTTTCATGGTATTCTCCTTTGGTAAAATGTTTTCCCTATCGCGCAATGAACATGACGATAGACGTTACTTGGATTTTACGTTGCTTGCCCACATTTGTGCTCAAAGTCGAGATAGTGGTTGGAACCAGTTGATCTGCGCTGCAGCCGGACGCGTTCCGGAGGGCGGGCGGTGAACCACACTCCTCACTTCGCTCGCTAGGTGTTTCACCTGTCAATGCAAAGATGTGCTCCTTCCCGCTACGCTTCACTCGCAAAAGCCGTTCTTCGTTACGGCTCTCGCTGATCCTCCCAGAGTCGCCGGCTGTAGCGAAGATCAACTAAGTGTTGGCTTATGACCTTATTAATTAAACGCCCCCGATTACTGAATGATTTAAATAACTTCAAAAAACAATAGTGTTACCAGAATAGAAACAACCAAAATCGTTGACAAAACTCTACCTGCTTTTGCTCCCCAATCACTTTTGAATTTATACCCAATAATTAAGGCTGGTATATAAAAAGCAAGAGAATAAAATACTGTATTATGCAAACCCGTATTACCGTTTGACCAAGGTTTTACACTCATAAAACGCAAAATATAATCGCCAATAGCATCGTATTTTCCAAAAGAGACAGAAAATAATATACCCAATATAAATAGCAATAACGACAATGATCACAATCCAAAGTTTTTATGAGTTTTAACATTTTCAATACTATTGTTAACCACTAGATTCACCCACTTTTTTATTTCAATTAATCATAATCTGGCCCTATTGTTTAACTGTAAACCTAATCTTATTTTTCTATTAGTATAGCAGAATTATCCAGTTTTTAAAAAAGCAAATGACACCGCTATATCCAGTTCCACTTAGTGTTCTAATCGGATATTAATTCGATTTAAAAAATCCCGCAGGAGACGATGCTGTCTCCTGCGGGATTTTTTAAACTTAAGCTTCTACTGTTTGTTTTTCAAGTGATTCATTATACATATCCGTATCCAGTTCACCCGTCACGCGGGCTGCCGTGACACCTGCTGTCATCGAGCCACTGACGTTTACGGCAGTACGACCCATGTCAATCAATGGTTCAACAGAAATCAATAACCCCGCGAGTGCGACAGGAAGATTTAGTGCCGACAAGACAAGAATGGCGGCAAATGTCGCGCCTCCCCCAACACCAGCTACACCAAATGAGCTAACCGCTACGATTGCAATTAATGTGACTAAAAATGTTGGGTCAAGTGGATTTTGACCTACTGATGGAGCAATCATGACAGCGAGCATCGCTGGATAAATCCCTGCACAGCCATTTTGCCCGATGGATAAACCAAATGAACCAGAAAAGTTTGCGATCCCTTCAGGTACACCTAAGCGGTTTGTTTGTGCATGAATCGTTAACGGTAATGTGCCCGCACTTGAGCGTGATGTGAAAGCAAATATCAACGCTTCTCCTGCTTTTTTCACATACGTCACTGGGTTTAATCCCGATAGAGTAATAATGAGCAAGTGAACACCGAACATCACCACTAAGGCGACATAAGAAGCGAGGACAAACTTCCCGAGACTGTAAATTGCCATAAAGTCAGACGTCGCGACCGTTCGAGCGATAATCGCCAAAATACCATATGGCGTCAAACTCAGAACGATTCGTACAACACCCATGATCAATGCGTAAATCGCATCAATTCCTTTTTTCACTGTGACCGCATTTTCTTCATCTCTTCTTGTAATCGCTAAGTAGGCAAACCCAAGGAACGCCGCAAAAATAACGACCCCAATGGTTGAAGTTGGACGTGCCCCTGTGAAATCTAGGAAAGGATTAGCAGGTAGTAAATCAATGAGTTTGTCAGGCAACGAAAGATCAGCTACAGTTTCGTAGTTTTCTTCTATAGAAAGCCCACGTGCCGCTTCTGCTTCTCCTTGTACAATTTCAGATGCGTCCAGTCCAAATAGAAGCGTTACTGAAATTCCCACAATCGCGGCAATCGCGGTTGTACCCACGAGCATACCTAAAATCGTAGCCGCCATCTTCCCAAAGTTTTTTCCAATGGTCACTTTCGTAAAGGCTGCCAATATGGAAATAAATACAAGCGGCATCACGATCATTTGCAGTAATTTAACATAGCCGCCACCTATTAGGTTAAACCATGGCATCGACTGCTTGAGGATCTCAGATTCTGTTCCATATGCGAAATGTAATATAAGTCCGTAGCCAATCCCGAGTCCAAGCCCCGTAAAAACGCGTTTTGAAAATGAAACCTTTTTACGATTCATTCTATATAACAAGCCTACGAGCAACAATAGACCCGCAATGTTCACAATAAGTAAAAAAGTATTCATCTTTCCATCTCCTTCTATTTTTATATTATTGTAGATTTTGATATAGATTACACTTTATCCCCTTAATCCCTATTCGTCAAGTATGATTTTAAATAATCTAACATTAGCCAAACTGTTACGCTATTAACTTACACCGAATACTGTAATAAAAAGGGAATATCGACTAAGTTAAATAGAGTCGGTATTCCCTTGAACTTTATGGAATTGTCATGAATGTCTCTCCCACTACAAATACTGAATCATAATCGACATAGTTACCGCTACTTGATCGGAACCTGAGCAGTTTAGCGGTAACAATTAATAAGTGACTGGCGCTAGTCATCGCATCAGTCACTTAAAATAAAGCTATTTCTTGAATTAGCTTTTCCTAAAGTTCCTTGGGGACGACAAGATAATTTACTTAAACATTGCAGCGTGTTTTACGTAGTATAAATATACCTTTTATTCTTCTTTACCCACTATACAAAAGATGAGAGTTTCATACTTTCTAAAAAAGTTATGTAATATACTATGTATAGTATTACACACAATATCAATGTACATATGATGTATTTTAATGTATACTTTTATGTAATTGAGACATACTATAAAGGAGATGATACGATTGGGGCGGATTGTTATGGAGAAACCGCAATTCAACAAAGACCAAGTAATTTCTGCTTCACATGCTGTGAAACGATTTGCAGAAGTTCGACGAAATGCAAAAAGCAAACCTCAATTCATTTCTCAAAACAACAATATTGATTCAGTAATACAAAGTTATGAGGACTACGAAAAGATGTATATGGAATTAGAGAGCTTACGTGAATTATTCTACGATCTTCAGCTATCTGAACGCATTAAAAAGGCCGATTTAAACCCACAGCACCGATTCCCTATCCGTGAGGTGATGGGATCAGACAATTATGCCGAATTCCAACAAATCGATCCGAATTCCATCTCTGATGAAGAATTGTTCGAATGATTTATGGCTAAAGAATTTGAGATTATCTTCATAGAAGATGCAAAAAAAGATTATCTGAAATTAGACGGTTCTGAGAAAAAGTATGTAGATCTTGCTCTTGCGAAAATCAGTATACGAGCAGATGAAATTGGAGATGAACTATCTAACAAAGCCGGCTCAAATTTAGCTGGTTGCAAAAAGATTAAGTTCAGGAAGATCGGAATCCGAATTGTCTTTAGAATAGTAGGAAACCAAGCTGAAATCGCAGAAATTATTTCAATCGGGAAGCGTAGAAATGATGAGGTATATAAACACGCAGCGAAACGTTTAAAAGATATCGATATAAAGTAAAACATCAATAAAGCTATTAGACTTTGTTGATGTTTTTTATTGATCGAACATCTTATTTACTTCAAAGAGTATCGATCGTCAGTATAATACAGAAGAACTATCCGTAAATTTTTTTGAAAAGCAAATGACACCGCTATATCCAGTTCCACGACCTCGCATCAAGCTAATCAGCATATTATTCCTCGCCCGGATTTTGATGCAGCTCGACTTCCAGATATGCATCCATGAATGTAATAGCTCATATACTTCGTCTTCACTGTTTAATCTATTTTAGATCCCCTGTTGCAACGCGAAAATAACTACAGTAATCCCTAAAAGAAATTACGTAATCCTAACATTTCAAGAAAAGACGGCAACGAATTACTCGCAGTTTCATCCAGTACTTTGGAGAGCTCGCCTAAAATTACTCCTACAATAAATATGGAAATCGTGTTTATACATTTTCTTGATACAGGCAAATTCATTGGTTTTCGGATTTCATTTAAACATGTTCCCATGTACTTCCCCAAAATGTAAATATTTTTTATTCTAGAAAAGCATCCGTTAAAGGAATCCACCTTAGCGAGCACTGTAAAACTCATTTCCGGGGAATAACGACTTCTTCCTTTTCATTTATGACAAGGGTCCACCCAGCACACATACACATCAAAATCCCAAAAGTAGTAATAAAGACAACAGGAGATATGATTTTAACGAAGCTGAAACCTATCATCGCACAACCAACAATCAAATAATGATGAATCGCGTGTAAATGGTAGGTATCTTGCTCAGCATGCCAAGCACGAAAGTACCCTTGTAAGAGTCCAAGAATAACCTGCAATAAAAGTACCACATAGGGGAGAATGTCAGACGAATACTTTATACCGCCTATACCTACATACACGATCCCCATACCCGCGTAAATGATTGCGATATAAGAACGATCCTTATTCTTTCTCGTCTGCGCGATTCGGTATCCCCAAGCAGCTGCAAAAGAAAATGCAGCAAAGAACCAGGCAAATAGAGTAAACGTCAACGATACCTCTTTCAGCCAAATTATATAATATGGAAAAATAACCACCTGACCGACTGTAACGATAAGCGGTAAATAACGTGTACTTTTATAGTGCATGCTGCGCTCCCTCATTTTACATAATAGTCGTAAAACATATTCTGGAAAACGTTATGTGGATCTCTACGTAATTTTTCATCTGCAAATGTATTCCACTGAGGATAAGAACGCCTGAACTGTTCTTTCGTCTGATAACGATAGTAAGGCAAATAATACGTTCCTCCATGGTCTAATGTCAGATTGGTCCAGTTTTGGATGAGAGACGTCGCTTCCAATATCTGCTCCTCTTTTAACCCATGTTGCATTAAAACAACCAAGCCAAACATATCCTCTTTGGCATAGTTGAGTGTTGTAAACTGATCTTTGGCAGCGTATCTAATGGTGATATTATGGATTTTAAAGTCATCATGTTTATCATTGACTGGAATTACATTCTTCAAATCCTTCATATAGGCCTCAAAACCATGAACGGGAACAAAGAATTCCTGCAATACTTCCACCCGCCCGGGCTTCGTATATTCCATAAACGTGGATTCCGAACGCATCGCATTATTTCGTGTAATCTCTTTCCCATTGAGGGAAGCAATGTAGCGCTTTTGTGTTCCCCAAAAAAGATTTTCTAAAGCGCCGCCATGTCGTCCAATATCAAGTGCTAACTTAGTTAATCGAACGCTTTGTTCTTTTTTTAACCCCGTAGTAAAATCTTGTTTTTCTGTATGATTGTAATTAATGACATACATTTCATCTAAAAAGGAGTTCGGTGCTACACTCACTCTCGCATAGTGCATGGCCGTATGTTGATCATTTAATAACCGGTCAAAATAGGAGGCATACGCACCCATTTGCAATTTTTCTGTTTGGATCGTATATAGATGATTTTCCGTTAATTCTACTGTCACATCTACTATCACGCCAAATAATCCATAGCCACCAAATATGTACTTCATCCATTCATCTGGATCCTCTCGGGTCACGGTCTTGATTTCACCTTCAGGGGTAATGATCGTCATTGCCTTTACCGTTTCTGCCATTGAACCAAAGCGGATATCCCGACCATGTGCATTGACAGATAGAGAACCACCTATTGTAAAAATCGATTGAGATTGCGTCACTTTCAAGGCCAATCCGATAGGTTGTATGGCCTCTTGCACATCTTCCCAAGTTGCTCCTGCTTCTACACGAACCGTTTTTTGCAGTTCATCTATTTCCAGTATACGATTGAATGTCCGCATATCCAGGACCACTCCGTTTTTGTAATACGTATGGCCACCTTGTGAATGCTGCAATCCAGCAATAGCAATTTGTTGTCCATTGACGTTTGCTTGTCTTACAATTCTTTGCAAATCACTTCGATTTTCTGCTCGAACCACTCTTTCAATGCGCTCAGGAAGTAATCCGGTGTAATCTGTTACTAAACCACTCTGAGAAAGTCCATATTTCCTTTTCTCAATCGGAATGTTCCATAAGATAACAGATACAAAAATAACCACTAGACTTCCTAGGAACCACGGATTCTTTACTAAATGTGCTATCGTTTGCATGTGATCTCCTTATCTAGTACGTACTGTAATCTATGCGTACCCGTGTCTCTCCTATGGTGTTAATCAATTTCATTTCATTCGGACGCGGTGTTCGGTGGCCATTTCATCCTACAGGGTAAAACTATAAGATTTTTTATATTGAGAGTATAAATAAAGACACCTGAACCATATCGTACGGGTGTCCTAATTCGGTTGGTAATGTTCATCTATTTTAACAATCGCACTTATTTAACGGAAAACAGGTGCAATAATCAGCATAATTATTGCGCTCGAAACTAGAATAGTACTGAGTCGACTTGGTAGTTTTACTTTTTCATCGCCATTGTAGAATCCAGAGAACTGAAGTTTGTTTCTATATAAGACGAAAAGAAAAATCAGAATGGATACCCCTACTAGCCAAGCACCACGAGTATCATCTACATGTATTCCAAAAGCGGTATACATTAACTTCACAAGCCCACCCATTAAGCTTCCGATAATTAATAATATAACTGCGATACGCAACATTTCCAACACAGCTTCCAATCCTTTTTTCATTTTTGTCCCCCCTAAAATAGTTTTAACATTAGTTCTACATTATTCTGCTACGCCTGATAAAACGACTGTTGTCATGGATGCGTTGACAATATGTATCACAATCCAGCTTATGATGAACTTAATTAAAGCTATCCAAATCCATTTTTCTTTACTGTGTGCTTTTGATCTCGCTATAAAAAATAAAGTGACCTGCTCTATTATTTCAAAGAACATGCCAACCAAAAAACAGAAGAAGATGAACCACAGCAAAGATCCAATTGATTCATACGAAACACCAAGTAAAGAGATAAAGCCTGCTAGACCAAAAACTATACCGCCAAAGACAATGGCAATCGACATAGCTACCAACAGAGTCATTGCTATACCAATCATAATCTTATCTCTCCACTGCAAGACCGATCACCTTTATCTATCTTCCTTAGTCAAAACTTTACATATAAGAATCAATTTATTATCGGACCCCATTTGTGCGTGATCTTCCCCGTTAATTTCATCCATTTGTTAATTCTCTACACTCAAAGGAATATTTGCTTGTGAGATTACTATGTATTTCTAATGTTTCTTCCCCACCGTTTTCCTGACATTGTGAAATTAACGACCCGATTTCCTTAGTATTAAAGTAACTGGTAGTAATGATTAAAAATGATACAACTAGCAAAAGTGTCATGATACTCATTAAAATACCTGTAGCATAATTACTTTTGGAGTAACTCATTTTTCACCCCACCACTCTTTCTTATTTCTTACTCTTGCCCTTTAAAAGATGCAGTCCTTATACACCCACTGCATCCGATTACGGAAAGAATTAAATAACTACAAAAAACAAGAGAATAAAATACGGTATAATGCAATCCCGTATTACCATTTGACCAAGGATTTACCCCAATAGAACGCAAGACATGATCGCCAATGCCATCTTGATACATCAACTTCTTTTAAGATATCGAATAACTGTTTACCGTATTCATTGGGAATTTCAAAGGAAATGCCTCGCATCACGGTCTCCCCTTTTATAAATACTTTTCACGATAAGTGTATGCACTTATCCTTTTCTATTCAATTGAAAGAATGTTAGTATTCCCACGAACCATAACAGTCCACCTACTAGATGCATGATTTTATTGCCTTGGTCTCCCAAACTGTTAATCGTGACCGAAAACATACCTCCGCCTAGTACCATCGTTAAAATAATTAGTATCTTTTTCAACACGCCAATCAACTCCTACTATGTGAATCTGTAACACTTCTTAAGTTTACGAAAGACTTTTTACCAATTAAAGATCAACATGATGACGCTTGAAGTAAGGAATACAACAAAAAATGCAAGCATGTAATACGTTTTCACTTGTTTTGGAGCCTCATTTTTCTTTTCGTAATCTTTCCAACCAATAAACAAACCTACAAACATTCCTATAATTCCTAAACGTAAAATCAAAATGACGTAATCATAAAGGGGCTTATAGGAAATTTCCCGCATTCCGTTACCCAAATCTTGTACATCTTTATAACTGACAAATAAGATAGAAACCGCCAATCCAAAAAACAACCCGTATATAGTGATTCGCTATCTTAAAGATGTACACCACCTTATATAACTTATTAAATACTCGGATAATAGGAGTGATGCATTTCTTTATGCCACAAGAAATCTCGCCATACTACTGAATAAATCGCTTATCTTTAAGTAAGAGTCGCACCCAAATGCTTTAGTAAAGCTACTTGAAATATTGATCCTTATGAAAAATATTCTAGCCAGAAGTAGAATCCAAGTAAGCATACAAAAGTTAAGGTAAGCGAGAGTAGAGATACCTGAAAGTCTTTTCTGTTATCCGAAAATTTCCATTCCATATATGTTTGAACACCGATTCGCGTTAACACGAAAAGCCCAGATAGTATATATGGTATAAAGAGCTGACTAGTAAAAAGAAGTACACTAGTTATGATAGAAGTCACGAAAACTATACATAATATCCAATCGATTTTTTTATGTAATGTATTTATTTGTTGATTTGAAAACCATTTATTTTTACTTGCACCTATTCTATAACGAAAAATAGCTGGAATAACACCAACCAGTAAAATAACAACTGACAGGATGATCATCATTTCTATCCAAAACCCATCTGGTATTCCAAGGTACCCCATTTAACTCCACTCCCTTCTATATTTCTTCTCCTTCTTTCAATAAGTTCACTTATATCATCTGGCTGGTTTTATCAATTAGCAGCAGATTCCTTTGCCGAAATTACACCTGCTTGCGAGTTGATTTATGTTTACTCATCAAAGTTGCTATTCTTATTTTTGTTTTTCCTCCATGTTAGGAAGACTGATAATTCTCCTATAATTAATCCTATTGATGTTAATATTATTCCAGTTTTATAGTCTGGGTTTTCAATTACAAGTCCGCCAATACCAAATCCTATTAGAACCCAAAAAATTATAAAGAGATAACTCTTCACTCTCCCCTTAAAGTACTCCATCATAACAACTACCTTCCATCGTTCAGTTTTCAGTGGATTTGAAACACAAACATTCGGCCAGAAAGGAAACTCATGATCGAAGATACCTTGCTACATTTCCCCTTTTTCAATCCAATAGCAAATACAGATATCAAAAATAACGCCAGTAACAAAATAATCCACCCGCTTGTGAAAAGTCACTATTTCAATGGCACCTTCATTTTCCCATAATATAGATACTTCTGGTCTTCACTAATTGTATAGTTATTCTTCTCAAACGAGTCGACTGTCTTATAATCATCCTTTTTGGAAAACCTTTGACTTTCACTGGTCACACGTTTATAAAGTAAAGGGTAATGCTCCTTATAAACTGCAATATATAATACCCCTTCCCCCAGATGCCCTTGATGACTAACCTGGTGGACAGCGTAGTTATCAGTCAAAGAAGGATCTTCTATTGATGTTAGACTTTGTGAAACAATCAGCATAGGAAACCACATAAAAACGGAATAGATAAATAGTAAAAATGCTGCAAAAGAGATGACCACACGTTTAAGGCCATCAAAATATATAAAAGCTACAGTAAAACAGATGGTACTCATTAAAATATCCATTGATGGTGCTAAATTCAATAAGTTGATTTCATATGTTCTTGAAAAGATCATGAAGTCGAAACCCTTTACTAAAACAATCGACACCACTCGCAGAACTAGATAAACGGCTGATAAAATCATTAAAACCCTGTATATATACTTTTTAATCGTATTTAAATGTGTCTTCAAAATACCCCTCTTAACCGCCGTATTAGATTCTAAGCCTGTTTAGCAATATGACCCGTCAGTTCAACAAAATCACTGATTATTATTATGCAGTTCAAACGACTCTTCCAAGTCACCCCATTTTATATGTACTTTTATCACTTCATCTCGCTCTACTTTTGCCCCACCTTTAGAACTACCTGAAGATGAAAATATTCCTGATGATGGAGGTTCCGTAAACTCTTCAGTACCACTCCCTTGACCACTGTTGGTTTCAAAGGAGTATTCGATTTTTTGTAATGAAGTCAACTCTTTTAAAGGACCTTTGTATGTTAATATAAACCTAAAGTGATCTTCGTTCGAAATGGCTTTTTGCCCGTCTTTCTCTTCCCACTTCTCTGTTCCATTATAAGTATACTCAGCTTCCCAATGCTCACTTTCCCCAATAAATATATAATCATTGTTGTTAGTTTCTGAACAAGCTGTTAAGAGTATTATTGCAAAGAATAAAGTTATTATTTTCTTCAAATTAACTCTCCCCCAAGTAAATATGAAGTTAAATTATTACCATATATTAACCATTCTTATACACTTCTATAAATACCTATTCTTCCACTAAACGGACGCATTACTTAAAAGCACGAAAGTTATTCTAGAATTACACCCATTTGCTGAACTATTTAGTTGAAAGCTCTTCTACAGTTGATGTGGATATAGTTTGCTCTCTTTTTTCTCCGTCTACGGTGTAATGAATTTTCATCTGCCTATTATCATTTTTATTTACGTTGCTTAATTTCACTTTCAGAATAAGAGTTCCTTCTTCTTTAATTTCATGTCCTTGGATATTTTGTTTTCCACCTATAGTATCTTTGGGATAAACTCCAATAGCTTTATTTGGATGTCCACCATAAAACTCGTAAGAAATACCCTCTGTATCTTGTATATCTGTGTCGCCAACCACTATCTTAACGGAGTCAATAACAGCGGGTTGGCTTCCAGACCATTCAATAGGCACGACCAAAAAGTAGGGCTGATCTGGAGGGAATTCGTCAGGAGACATACTGCCCACTGTAAACTTCCCTTGATCTTTATCCGAACATCCACTTAACATGATTACTATACAAATTGATAGAACGACAATAACTCTTTTCAACATACCACTTCCTTATCTAAAAAAATCTAGCCCGCTTGTTGCGCAACGGTTGTTCAATTAACGCACTTATTACTTAAACAGTAAAATGGAATACTTAGTTTAACGGTCCAAATATATCAATGAGTTTACCTGTATAAGCATCTATAACAACTGTTGGCTCGACACCATTATTTTTTATAGTGACTTCCCAATTCATTCTATTTGTTAAATTGCTCCAAAAACCACTCTTTTGATTTAGTGATACCGCAACGTTTTCTAATGGAGTATCATTCCAATCATAATCTGAAAACGACTTTCCCCACTCCTTTGGTGGATTTTGCAAGTGTTTTTCTGCATGATCTAACGCTTCCCATGTACTCATGATTGGCAACTGATATGAGTATGAAAAAAACATCGCAATAATAATAACTAAACCAAATAAAAGTTTTTTCAAATAATCACTCTCCCCCGTCAATTACCTGGTCGTCATGTAAATCGGAGGCAAACTCCACGATTTGGCCCGATTCTGGAACACAGCTATACTGCAAATGCACCCGATTAAAAAAGATTCCCATTTATTTTCGATACCTAATCTTTGCTGTCTATGTACTCTCTAATCCCATCTATCTTTTTATCCATTTCGTCTAATTTATCTTTCGTATGCTTAATAAAATTGGCAACTCTTGAGATTAGGTAAATGATAATAATAAAAAATATAATATTTACTCCGGCATCAACAGCATCCATATCTCCCCACCTCTTTTTTATAGATCATTCTATGCAACATGCTAGCTCTTTTACTGAAACGAGAGCAAATTCTTATTAAAGAATAACCCCATTTATAGCAATGAGTTACCAACAAAGCTAATCTATTTGCTCTTTTTTCCCGACACCATATCCCATAAAAACGCCCCACAGTAGTATAAGCAAGAAATCCCCGTCGAAGTTTTTTTTAATGATACTAATCACTAACCAACCAAATAAGATTCCTGCAATTAACAACATTATATTTTTAGACATATTTAATACTCCTTCATTTTGGAATATGGCGAATGTATCACTGAACAATAATACAAAATAACCCGATTGTGGAAAATCCTTATTTAGTTATCGCATCCATTAATTGAATAGTATTTATACAAATTTTCACTTGTTAAATTCGGCTTTCAGAAGGTAAACCACGTCGTATTTTTCTAACTCTTTCATATTCCCTTCAAAGTCTTCATAAAAATCAGTAGAAAGACTACTCATAGTTTCACCACTTGAATATGCGATATTAGCTAGCAAGAGCTCACCTTCAATAGAATGATCCTTGCCTTCAAGGTTGTTCAAAATGCTTGCCATAGCATCTAAATCATCTGAAGTTGTCTCGGAGTTATTTATAGAACTCATACCCCCATTACCGCTAATCCCAATATTGAATGTCTGCTTTTTTCCACTATCATATGGATTAGTAGTCGCAAAGATAATAGAGCCTTTTTCCTCTACATCTGTTATTAATGAGCTTATTGCATCATTAACCAACTTACCTGATTCGTATTTTTCAACCCATACTGATACTTCTTTATAATCACTGTCAACATTGAAGTCGAAAACAAATGATTTGTTTGAAGTAGTCGAAAGTATTGCATTCTCTCTCTCTGTTAATTCAACAGCAGAAATCGTATTTGATTTTGAATTATTATTAGCACAAGCACCTAAAACAAATACCAACAGTCCTACTAGTGCAAATAACCTTTTCATATTATTCCTCCCTTTAACCATCTGCCCTCATTCAATTTAATGGCCCGTTAATTCAAAAAATTTACTGACTATTATTATGCAATTCAAATGACTCTTCCAAGTCATCCCATTTTACATGTACGTTTATCACTTCATCTTGCTCTACTTTTGCTCCACCTTTAGAACCGCCTGAAGACGAAAATATTCCTGATGATGGAGGTTCCGTAAACTCTTCAGTGCCACTCCCTTGACCACTGTTGGTTTCATAGGAGTATTCAATTTTTTGTAATGAAGACAACTCTTTTAAAGGGCCTTTGTATGTTAATACAAACCTAAAGTGATCTTCGTAAGAAACAGTTGTTTGTCCGTCTTTCTCTCCCCATTTTTCCTTTCCATTATAGGTGTATTCAGCTTCCCAATGCTCACTTTCCCCAATAAATATATAATCATTGTTGTTAGTTTCTGAACAAGCTGTTAAGAGCATTATTGCAAATAATAAAGTCATTATTTTCTTCAAATTAACTCTCCCTTCAAGTAAATATCGAGTTAAATTATTACCATATATTAACTATTCTAACACACTTCTATAATTAACTCTTCTTCCACTAAATGGACTCATTACTTGAACAGTAAAATGGAATACTTAGTTTAACGGTCCATAAATATCAATGAGTTTACCTGTATAAGCATCTATAACAACTGTTGGCTCTGCACCATTATTTTTTATAGTGACTTCCCAATTCATTCTATTTGTTATATCGCTCCAAGAATCACTCTGGATATATTGTTGAACGGGTGCTAATCCTCATTCCAGAATTGCCCCCGTTAACTAAATTTCATAGTTTTAGCTTTTCCTTCTGAAATTCCAAAATACATTGCTAACGCGAGTAAGATTATCGGAATAAGTCCTACGTATTTCAAAGCAATATTTATCCCTAAAAAATAATATGAGATAGGCAAAAAAGTAATTGCGCTGATTAACATGTAAAACCAAGAACGCCTTGAAATCCCGAATACCATTGTCATAATTGATATCAAAAATGAAGCGTACCAAAGTAAAAGCATGCTAATTCCTTCCTTGTATTGTTCTTCAAAACAGCCCATTTAAAACACAAGTCTAATTCCGTTATTGCACCCGTTAATCCTTATTTTCCTTTTGAAAAGCTACTAAAAACTGCTCCTACTAAAAACAGTGCTCCTACTATGTTCATAATTTTACTACCTTGTACTCCTAAATTATTACTGGTGATAGAAAGCATAAGTCCTCCTAATACTGCAAAAGACACTATTAATATTTTTCCCCAAATAATAATCAACACCTATCATGTTTTTATACTAACTGGCCCGTTTGGTGCACAATAGTTTTTCAGTTAACACCCCCGATTACTGAAAAAACCGGCGAATAAGTGTTACTTATCATCCCTACGTTGTTGGCTATCTTTAATTCTCTTCGCCATTGCCAAGAAAATAAATATAACTAATGCCACTGCACTCATTTGCATGTAAACCATTTAATTATCTAAATCATCATCAGTAAATGACTTTTTATTTACTACAGGCTCGGTTGTTCTTTCTATTGACTGTCCCACTACAGACTTGTTAATTCCTTCTTTGACTGCTTTATAGATCACTAGATAAAGAATGAATAATCCTATAATCCAGAGAATAATCATCCCAAAAACCTGACTTGCCATTAACTCTCACTCCATTCTTTATACAAAGCTTCCCCGCTGCTAGTACGGTGTATATTCAACAACTGCTTCCATTTGCTGACCCCTGAACTTATAATGCTTGAATCATTTCTACTCTGTTTCCAAACGGATCTCTAAATTCAAATCGGTCATAACCTGGAATTGGTACGCCTTCAATGTTTTGAATCGTATGTTGTTCTAACACGCCTTTCCAATGTAAGAGATCCTCTACCAGATAAGCTACATGCGCTTTTGTTGTTAAGCGGTTAAAACCGTCTTCTGTGCCTACGTGAACTTCTCGATCGCCGACTTTTAACCAAAATCCTCCACGACCAGTAAGTGAGTCTGGCTTTTCTACTTCTTTCAATCCCAATACTTCACAATAAAAATGCTTACCTTCCGCTTCTGCATTTTTCGGAATTGTGATCTGGGCATGATGCAATCCAAGAATCATTTACCTCTCCCCCTCTGTATTGATACTTTGCATTTTCAATAATCTTGGCCGTATTGTTGAATGAATGCAAATCCTTATTCCAGAATCGTACCCGAGTGCTTTATAAAATATAAACTCCAACAAACAAGACAAATCCCGCTGTAAGAAAAAGATTAAAGGCATTTGCTTTTCGTTTTTGAAATTCAGTAATTCCCATAACTATAAAATTCAGCCCCATTACCAGTAACAAATAAGGCATTATTACTCCTATTGTGCCAGTTTTCCAACCATAACCCACTAACGCTATCCCCATAACCATGAAAATTATTCTAAGTATCTTCACTGCTACACCTCCAACTAAATGATCCGATTGGAGCCTTATCCTTATATAACCACTGCACCCGATTACGCAGGGTACTAGTGCTTCCTTCACGATTAATTTTCAACTACTTCAATTAAATCAGTATGAATACTAATAAAATATGTTTCTAATAAATCGGCTAACTTCTGATTAAGCTTGTAGTATTCATCATCAGCTTTTTCAATAACATTATAAAATTCATCTTCTTTATTCTCACCATTTTCCAAAACAACGTGCAACCTCCACATTTCTTGACCATACTTTCTCTCAATCATTGCATAGTCGTGAGCACCAATTTTCTCAAGTATAGCTATTAATTCTTTCAAATAACTTTCTATTCCTATTTCTTCGATATACGATCCAAACCGGTTGAGTAAGCTTTCATGTCCTCCGCTCTCAAGCTCAGAATAGTATTGAAACACCATACATGCTTCATTGACGACAGTATCTTTGGATGGTAAATCACAGTCACATACTACTGATACAACTGCATTCCATATATCGTCCTTGTTCAATAAATCTTCTCTGTTCATTTTAATTCTCATAATTCCCTCCCTCAACTCTTCTCATACTATTCATTTGTACAGTATGAATAGTGTGATAAATATTTCCGTTAAACGTGACCACAATGAAATTTAGCACCTGCACGATGTAGATGCCAAATATGACTTTCCAATATTTTTTTCAAATCAAAACACTCCGTAGTCTAAAATGCTAAATCTCATCCGATTGATGGAGATTTCTTATTGAAGAATTGCAACCGACCGCTAAGACTTGACGGGCTGTTCATCTTTTACATGGATCACTTCAAAGCGTTCACAAACGAGAAGCATATCTTCTGAAAATTCACGTTCAATCGCATGTAATTCCTTTCTAAAAAACTCCTCATGTGCTTCCCACCAATATCTGTACGTTCTATCCCCTTCACCTTCCGCTATAGCAAACTCTTCACTTACTTTATTCATTGGAGTTATCGTAACCTCTACAGTCTTAGTAATGGCTACGGGTTGATCGGCACTGTTTAAAATAATATTGTAATCTTTAGTTGTTGGGAGTGGTTCATTTTCGAGTTCGTAGAAAATGTGACCTGAGCATGTTGCAGTTTTAATACCGTCCACTACTAATTGTGCAAGGTAATCAGGTGCAGCCCCGAATTGCCACGCACTAACAGATTGTGGTTTCTCTTGATTTCCCCAATATTCATCCCAATATGTTTGTGTAGCTGAATTCATAATTCTACCCTCCATTAGCTTTATCTTTATTGATCTAAATGGTCCGATTGCAATATAAACAAGCCGTTATTGGCTTCTTTTCGGATTTTCATACCCTTCCTTCGAAGAATAGCCAACGAGATTCACATCACCATCTTCGACTATATACAGATAAGCGACTTCGAGTTCGTCTATGAATACCACTTCAACACCTGCCGAGGAAAAAGCAGATCGAGTAGCATATCTACTTACCCAATCGTCTTCAGGATACGTTTTTTCTAAATAGGCATTAACAATGTCTTCATGTTCGTACCACTCTTGAAGCGATGACTCTTGTTTGTACATCACATAATAAGTCTCGACGGATGCGACAACAATTGCTAGAACTAACAGGATAGTTCTAACCTTTTTCCAAAAAAGTGCGACAATGAGCAACAATATTAAAGGTGCAACTAAAATCATGAAAAGAATTACACTACTGGGACTCAAAACACGTACCTCCTAATCGTTGCTTATTTTATAAAACGCTAAGATAAATTCTCTATTGGCTATGAATCTTAATGAAGGTAAGGATTTATTTTTAAATAATTGTTTTAGTTTCTAACCATTTCTTGAAGTTCTGTCGTTCATTTTTATCTCTAAGAAGCTTTCTAACTTTTTTTCTAGATGAAAAATAATCCTTAAGTTCTTTATCTTCCTCTATCAATGAGTAGATACTTGGATTACTTTCCGATAACTTCCTAAACCAATATTTTTCTTTTACCAATCTAACATTGGATGAAAGTCTTCTTTCATTAGAAAGGAAAACATAATTAATATAAGTAAAAGTATCCTTTATCATTTCCCATATAGCCCTATCGTTTGTCTTCATTTATAGCTCCTTTAAAGAAAAGTGTATATCGAAACTAGCCTGCTATTTCATTCAACAAGCCTTACTCAATATGGTGCGATTGTGGAAAATACTATCTTGAATTACTCCAAACAAACCCAAATATAGTTAACTAAAAAAAACATTTTTTTGTTTTTCACTTTTCTTGGATTTTCGCTTTGTATAAATAACATAAGCGGCATTTCCAATTGTTGGAATTATTGCTGCTGTTAATAAACCAAGTACCCAATATATATTAAGAATATTAAAATCAAATATTAGGAACAAAATAGTTGCCACAATAAACGCTCCCCAACCTCTGATAGCCCAACGCCACGGATGTTGTCTATTATCGGAAAGCATATTAATCCCCCCGCCCGATTGCTTAAAGTTAAATTTAATTTTAGATCACTCGGGTTACATATTGAGTAGTCTTGGCAACATAGGCACCGTAAGCGTAAGTATTAATTCTTTTTCGTAATCTTCGACCGATTTTTTTCTAATTCTTCCCGGTTATTGAATCCATCAGCAACGCCTATACAATCCTCATATGCAATTCCTTTCTCTACAAAATCAATATTAAAATGGATTGTTTTATGACTATTAATTACTTATTCAGTTGGCATATAACCGATTACTTCATTGGTAGTAGAGTCAACAAGGATTTGGGGTGTTCCAGTAACAACGTTTTCTACGTCCTCAAAAGTAACGACCAAAACTTCCTGACCCTCATATTTTTTGTCTAACAGAACATAACGATTATCGGCCATAGTTTCTTCTACATCTGCACCTTGCCAACCATCTTCAGCTGTATTATTCCAACCTTTTTCATTAACAAATACCCATGCAGCAGCCCTAACATCACTATATTCGTCAACGTTATTTACTTTTTCTGAGTTCAATTTATTTGCGCAACCCATAATTAGTAAGGCTGACAACACTACTAAGAAAAAGCATATATATTTTAACTTCACTTTCCATCGCCTCCTCGCAAGGTTGGACGGCTTAAAATCATAGAGGTTACAATTATTCTGTCATATTACAGAATGGTTTTGTCCCAGTTTCTATATATTTTATCTAGTGATCATAAATTTAAAATGGATGATCTGGCCGTCACCACTAAGTTTAATTTTTACTTCATAGGTATCCAAATTTATATCAAACCAACATTGATAATCATTTATCAAAAATCACTCCAATTCATTTGTAATCAAAAACTCCTGTGTTTTGTAAAAATGCTATCTTGTTCAACTAGATGGCTCTATAGTGGCACTAACTTTCTGCCGTTAAAGGGAAAGTATAAGTTTATTATTTACTACTTTTCGTTTCTTGTTCGAGTCTGTCAATTTTCTTTTCAATTCTATTAAGTTGACTTCTTCTCTCTTTGTTAGTACGAAATAAAAACACTATGGCAACTATAATTAGCATTACAAATGCAATTAGAAGGATTTGAGCTAATGCATCTGCAATGCTAAAAACACTTTGTTTACTTTCCAAAATCATTTCAGAATTAATTTTACTCTCCCCTTGTTATTGATTTATTTCGAACGAATATTAGATTTCTTTAACTCAATTAATTTAATTGGCCCTATTACTAACAAGGGTGCAACTCCTTGTCATACAATTGCCACCGATAGCGAAATATTTACTATCCGTAAATTTACTCCGTTCATGTTATTCCTCAAAGTAATCAGATATAAAAAAAGGATTAACTCTAAGTTCCCTTAAAAAATATTTTATTGATGTATGCTTATTTAAGTAGTCACGTTTAGGAATTAACACTTCTTCTTTCAAGCGCTTGTATAATTCATTATCAATTTCGATGGTTGAATAAGCATATTTCCCACTATTTTCTTCTTCAATGCCAATTAAAAATGAAATGATATATTCATACATAATAGGAAAATCACTTTCAATTTGCTGATGACGCTCTACGAATGCCTTAATAAACTCTTCCAAATAAGATTCTTTATCTAAAAACGGGAAACTACAACCGCTATACCAATTTCCTAAATACACTGTAAATACAGCAATCGCATAGCGACGTGTTTCCTTATCTGAAGCACCAAAATAATTGTAATACGCATCCTCTTCAAAGCTTTGACCTGTATCAAAATAGCCAATTTCGATTCCCTCAAGTCCTTTTTTCACTTTTTCAATAATCTCATTTGGCACGAAGATCCCTCCAATCAAAAAATGATTATCCACTGGATTTCCTAGAAAATTCACGCCGCTGTATTAGTATCTATCTCACTTTTTCTAACGTCAGAAATTGTCTTTACGGCCACAATTAAAAAGAGAGCAATAAACCCTACTTTGAATCCTATTGACCAATTCCATATGAAAGTCGAGAAAGTGACTCCAACTGTTAATGCTATATGGTATAGAACTTTATAAGATCTTTTTGAAAAAACATCTATTACAAAAAACATAATGAATAGAATCATGAATATATTTCTTAAAACTTCAAACAGAGCATCCCAATCCATCGTTTAACCTCCTTCACAAAATGGCCCGATTATGGAAAATCCTTATTCATTTATTACGCTCTTTAGCTGAAGAACTAATCTGATGCACCATAAAATTTGTAACCATCCACAATTTGAAGAAATTCTTGGTTACTCACTTCTAACCAATTATTCTCCAAAAGAGTCCCATTATTTGCATTTATTTCTGCAACAGTTTTATTTGATTCTCTCGTAATAAAGTAAATATTTACGTCCTTTACTACGTCCAAATGTTCTTTAGAATAACTCTTTATAGCTTCCAATAATGCTTTTGTTTCAACAGCTACATCAAATTCCAGATCATCATTATTCAAAGTTTCAGAATGGGGAAGCATCTTAAATTCAATGTTTAATTCTCCTACTGTAAAATCAACAACTAGAAAATCATAAAAATTTTGACTTTTATCTTTTAAATAAGCTTGTATTTTTTCTTCCTCGCGTTGGGTGCAAGCTGATAACGTTAAAATGGAAGTCAATAATAATAACATGAGCAACATGTATTTTTTCATTGCTAAACTTCACTTCCTGTAACATCGGATAATGGTCCGATTATTGATTCAACTTATTTTATCAGCACTTCAATTTTCTCTTTATTCTGTTCAACTAGTTCCTCTAATAACTGATTTGATTCTTCGTTATAATCTGATATCTGATTTTCATTATCATTATCAAAATGATATGGCCCTATTTTTTCTTCCAGGTACGTAAGCACGTAGGCATTTTGTTCACTTACTCTTCTGGTATATTCCCGTTGAAATTCCTTTGTATCCATATCAAACTTTTTTGCCTGCGATTCAGCAAATTCCCGTATTTGCTTGCTATTCAGATCTTCCGTGTCTGCAGGTGGCAGTACTGCAAACGTGTCACTATCTGCATCCAGATGTCCAGAAATATCAAGGCCCATTTTCTTCACTTCCTGTTTCACCAGTTCTATCCGTATGGCACCGTCCAAATAGTTCAATGCTGTTTTATCGGGTAATAAGAACCGTAAATCCCCAACCGTGATCTCCTGCCCATTTACGATGGCTGCTGGTTCATCATTATCATATTTCGCTATACCGCTGCAGCCCGATAGCAAGATAAGGAGAAGCAGCACGAAACAGAACTTCATAGATTTTAACACCCAGACACCTCCTATTCTTTATTAATCTGTATTGAAAAAAGCTTGCCATATAAGCTTGTTTCCTTCTTGTTTAAGTACTCTTAATCCTTTTAAATTCCTAAGAATGGCATGGAACAACGCTTGATGTACACTAAGCACTTTCAAACTTTCCATTTTCAAACTCCTTGCATACTAAATTCACTATCTCAATGGAATTAGGAGAATCCTTCTGTCCTAATGGCATCCTTTTGTTTAGATACTTCATTCTCATTTTTGACGTATTAACCATCTTGAGTAAAAAAGTAGCTCCCCGATTATTAATCCAATTAAAATGGCGACAACAGCAGATTTATAATCAGGTTTACCAAATGAAAATGTAACAACTATAAATCCAATTAATAAACCAAGAATTATACTTATATAAGTTTTATATCTTTCCTTCAAGTATATTTTCATAGTCAATCCCCCTTCTAACAACTATTCATCAATATGGTCCTATTGTGAAAAAACCTCATTCAGTTATCGCGCACAATTGTGTTGTTTATCATTGAGTTATAACAAAATATCCAATCCAGCCGATCATTATTATTACTGGCACAATCAGCAAAACCGATAACCACATTATATTTTTCTTAAGCGATAAAGCTGAACCGAGATAAAAGAACGGCAAGATTATTCCCCACCATCTGAGTATTGGTGTAGCAGCTAAATAAATCGAAAAAGGGATTATTAGCAAGAAAGAAATAACGAGAAACAGTGGCTTTTTCTTAATTAAAGAAACAATAGAAAAAATAATGGAAGCAAGCATAAATGGCCAAAAAAGTATAACCATATTTCACCCTCCTATCTTTTATATAACACCGATGTATTACTTTCTCGACAAAATGGCCCGATTATGTTGTTTTACGCGATGCTCCTGTTAAGCAATTGCCACGAACGTGAAAGTAATAGTACCTCTACTTTTCATTGAATTCCAAAGAAGTCTTGTCTACTTGTATATTGGGATTTACAGCTAACAATGAATGTATAAGTTCACTCTCATTTCTTGGAGATATATTTATCACGTCATATTTACCATAAAGAATCTCCAACCTGTCAACGGATAGAGCAGGCGCTGTAAATGGACTTTTCGTTCTGCTGATTTTTTTGATCTCGTTGATATTTACCTTACTTTTAAACGGACCAAATTTTAATTTCAGCAACTTCCCCTCAACCTTATAACCCGTTCCAAACCAAATCCATATTAATAAAGCTAAAATGGATGCACCTATGATATATCCAGGGATACTTTTATAAGTGATTAGTTGCCAGCCAACAGGTTCTCCACCGAATATGTAAATCAAAATTATGAAAAGTATAAAACCCCAAACTATTAAGAAAAACCAAATGTCTTTCTTGGTTGGAAAATACAATTGAATCGCCTCCATTTAGACACTCATTCCATTAAACGGATCGTTTGTGGAAAATAATTATGCAGTTATCGCGTCCGTTAACGGATTATTATTTTAAAGGTTTCTTAAATACATAGCTTACTTTGTCATAATCCATCTTCTCCTCATAAAAACGATGGGCGTCTGTACGCTGTAATCCCGATGATAAGGCGACACTTTCATAGGCATTTTCTTTAGCCCATTCGTGTACGTAAGCCAGAAGCTTTTCGCCATATCCATTTGAACGTTTATTCTTATCGGTAACTAAATCACATACCCATACAAAACGCCCGTAATAAAGAGTTATCATAGGTTTAAATCCTGTAACAGCGACAATTCCCCCTTGGTCATACAAGGCAAACAATCTGTACATATCCTTTTCTTTGGCCTCTGTTACCAAATCAAGATAGGCTTTTTCATCAAGATGTGTACGTAATTGATTCATCACTGGAAAAGCTTCAAGAATTTCCTTTTGAGATTGGAGTTCTCTGATAGTTAATGTATCCATTGGCAATTTCCCCTTTTAATTTTTTTCACAATCTGGTTCGATTGCGGAAAATGCTTAGTCACTTATCACGCCCTCTTGCAGGAAAATAGTTATCCCATAAGATGTGTTATAAAATATAGAAAACCATATGATCCTAGCGAACCAATACTTATTACTAAAACCATCACCGATAAGATTAAAGGTCTGTAATCTGACCTCACCTTTGAATTAAAGAGGAAAATAAGGGATACACATATACTGGCGATAAAAAAGATCAACCATAGAATATTTAATGTGAAACTTTCAAAATTTATAAGGAAATTAGCTATATAAAATATGTTTATTAACAGCAGTATAGTTAAAATCATTTTTTTCAAGTTAACACCCCTAATCAACTAGATTATCTTCCTAATTTACACAACAATGTGGACCGATTGTGGAAAATCCTTATTCAGTTATCGCCCTCGATAAACAAAGACTAACTAACCTACGCGCCAAGGTTTTAATTACCGATTAAGGTTATCTATCTTCTTCTCAATTTTATCGAGTTGCTTTTTTCGCTTATTATTAGAACGAATCAATAAAACAACCAAGACTATAATTATTGATATTGTTGGGCAACCTTTTACTATGACTTAATTACTCTTTTACGGCTCTAATATCTTTTATTGAATTCCTAGCAATTGAGTCTTCCTTCGTTATCTGATGACCTTCAACAAGCGAAATATAATAATCTCCATTCGATAAAGGATAAAAGTTCTGATCTTCTTGCTTTTTTTCAAAATAGATGGTGTATCTGTGTTTGGAATCTGTTTTTAACTCCCAACTTCCACCTGATTCCATAGTGGCATTTGCTGATATTCTATTGGCAGTGTAGCCTTTTTTAGCTTCTAGCAATTCAGCTACAAAATAACTGTTTTCATTTTGTTCGATCACTAACATTTCTATTGCATCCGTTGTAGTGATCAAGTCAATACTTCCTTTAATTCCTTCGCTTTGAATCAAGTCTTCCAAAGCAGCCTCTGGTGTTGGGAAGTAATTTATATTATTCTCTTCGCTACAAGCAGATAAGAGGAAAAAGCTTGTCATTAGTAAGGTAACAATGAAACGCTTTATGATATTCGCCTCCTTCTAATCCCTTATTTGGACCGATTACAGCAAAGTCCTAATACTCAAATACACTCGATTGGTTAATTGACTAGTAGAAAATAATAATATTTTACTTCATGCAATAAACTGCTTAATTTAAAATATGAAGTAAAAGCGATACATGCTGCTATCGCTCCAAATGCACCTAGAATGATGGTACCTCCGCTATTAAGCATCTTTCTTTTTTTCTTATAAAGAATAAGCGTCACTACAACGATGATCAAAAGATAACAACCCGATAGAATCAATACTACTAATTCTAAATTACTGTCATTGACAGTAATCATAAACTTCTCCAAGTCCTTTGCATTATCTTCTGTTTCTAGAATTACTGATTTATCATCTTTGTAACTAACTTCCCAATTGAATTTATCCGCATCTTTTTCTACGGAATAAGAATAACCCATAACTGAACTATCAGATATAACTTCGGAATTTTCCTGTATCGTATCTTTTTCGCCTGCCGAACAAGCTGTTATCAATAACAAACACAAAGAGAGAAACATTAACAAGAAATTTCTATTCATACTCTCCCTCCCCGCGGTTTATATAATGTACTGACCAGATTGCGATATGGACAAAATCGCTTATAAAGCAATCTCGCCCGATAGCAGAACATGAAAGTTACTACTTATCCCACCACTACGACTTTTTCTTCCATTTGTAGAAGTAGAACCACATGATGAGGATAGTCCAAATTATCGCAGGTATTACCGCTGGAACCATTCTCGGCAAGTTAGTAAAACTCCTAAGGCTTACTTGTACAAGTAAAGTTGAACCAACAATTAGAAACAGCACGCTCAAAAACTTAGCGTTTATTTTAATTCCTTCACTCATTTACTTCAGCCTCTCCCGTTTAATAGAATGGCCTTGTTACTGAATAGGGTCCATATACCTTATAAAAGGATCGCCCCCGTTTATTGCACATATTTATTGTCAGGAGATTTCGATTCGCCTTGAAGAAATAACACAGAAATTAACATAATTACGCCTATAATCCCTACTATGAATTCAGCGATGTAAAAGTCAGAATCTCTTATTAAACGAATAAGAAATCCTCCACCAAAGATTATTGTCATGCTCATACCAAGAATTAGAAATGCAGTTTTCATTGCTTCCCCTCCAAGCATAAACTATTTCGCAAAATGGCCCGATTCTTGTATAAACCTATTCACTCGCGGTCTTTTCACCATATTTATTTTCCATAATGTAAAAAACAAAAAGTATTACGAGAATCACAATTGGAGTTGTACTATGCTCCATTAACCCGAAGTACGGCAATATTAAAGACAGAAGTATGAATGTTGTCGCTACCAATCGTACGATAATAAGGTTTTTAGGATGTTTTTTATTATCCAAATTACTCTCCCCTTTTTAAAAAAATGGCCCGATTGTGGAAAGGACGCAAATCCTTCTTCAAGAATTGCGCCCGATAATCGAATACGGCTATCTTTTTCTATTCATTTGAAAGGCTGTCATGGATGCCGAGAACATCAACAAACCTCCTCCAAAATTCATTATTCTATTGCCCGTGTCCCCGAAACTATTAATCGTCAAGGAAACCATAAATACCCCGATTACCATTGCGAAAACTATTAATACCTTTTTCCACACGCCAATCCCCCCTAATATTTACGTCAGTATGCTGCAAATTGGCCCGATTGAGGCATAATTCTTATTCAACAACGGCTCCCGTTCGTTGAAGTACACACTTTCTAAAATCCTTTATTTTTCTTCGGTTTTTTAAGACTGAAGTATGCTCCTAAAATTAAACCTACCGCCGACAATCCATAGATCACAGATTTACTATCCGTATGAATATTTAAATTAGATGTAACCACAGCCAATATAAGTGAAATCAATATGAGTAAATAGAATGTAGATTTCATTTTCTCACGACCCTCTTCTACTAAAATTTGCTATTGCTAAAAAAGCCCTAACTATATTAAATTGGCCGCTTCCTTGTATACGTTGTACCACCATCACGCCATTTTCTAGCTCATCAAATTCAAATTAAAAGCACAACTTCCACTTCACATTCCCCTAAACTCATTTGGCACATGAACCAGTACATACTTTTTCGTCCACATTTGTGTTGTAACGAGTAAGGATTCACCTTCTTTTTCAAAGAAAAGGCCTGAACCCTCTTTTGCTGTAAATACCCAACCTTTGGAGCTTATCATTTCTTTAATCGCTTCATCAGCTACTGAAATTCCATCATTCTGACTTCTTGTGATATACCAAGTGAAGTCTTCGTCCGTGTCGATTTCTATAATCTTTTGATCCGAATCATTCAATTGTCCAATGACTTCTTTTGCCGATCGGTTTTCTATCGGTAGAGAAGGATAATAGGATTTATTCACAACCATCCACACAGCTGCCATAACTGCAAATACCGCTGCGATCATGCCAATCCATTTCACACGCGCTCACCCATTCCTACAAATTGTCGATACACATACACCACGTTGTGTCATTCACTTCTTCCCAACCGAAGCGTCTCAACCATTTTGCTCCTGTTTTTCCCGTTCTTCTCGCTCAAGAATATATCTCTCGTATGCATCGTTCACGCCATCGTACGCATCGACTGGAACGGTATGTTGATGTATTTCCTTCAACAACCAAAACGACCTGAAAATCACTCCGACAATGATGGCAGCTAACACATACCAACCTAAAGGTCCTATAAACGCCAAAACCCCTAAAACACCCGCCACCAAAATACATCCTACCAACTTCATACTCTCTCTCCCTTACTCTGCAAACAACATCAGATTTTCTACCACGATCATCTCATCTATTTTCATAATCCCATCAACTGAATATGCGTTTCCTCATCGTCTTTAAACACTCGCATATATTCATACGTCCGATCCAATGTAATGGTGTATAACTTATACTCGTCTTTTGTCGGTCCATCATTCTGATTCAAATAAATCTGGAAAGAATCTTCATCCGTTCGTATATCCAAATCACCAAATCCTTTTCCACTATCCAAGAAATCTTGATTCAGATACACATATCGTTTCATTTCTTTTTCTGAGAACATATAGATGCCGTTGCCCTCAGCCTCTTCAGACGTTTCTATGCCATCAATGAAACTTTTCACATCTGCATTGACTTGGTCGATGGACACTTCAGAATAGGTTAATTGCTTCTCACCACACTCTACCAACACACCCATAACCAGCAGCAACACGAATAATTTCTTCATGTTATATACGCCTCCTGTCAGTTTAATGCCAAAACCATCGCATAAATACTTCCAACAAATATACCATTATTTCCAAAGATTACATATAGTACGTTTAATATTTTGCAATAAAAATTCAGAAGACGTTTGATAATTCGCAATCTTCTACTCCGATATGGTAAAATGGAAGTGAAGTCAGATTCTCTTTCTTGAAAAGCATACTAGTTTTTTATTATAAGGAGGAATGGCAAATGACTAAAGATGGTAGACAAGAGATTATTAAAAAGAACGAAATGCGGTCGAAGGAAATTTCCAAAATGATTGGCGAAGGCGGAATCGGAGCGGAAAAGTATTACGATATTAGAAAAAAAACGTCTACAGAATATGTATCAGAAGAACATAAAGAGAATGAATCTGACGGCAATAAATAATCTAGTTAACTGCTACAGAATTCCTTAGTACAACCAACGCGCTACTTTCCTATTTCATGGAAAGTGGCGCATTATTTTGTGTGAAGACAAAAAAGACTTCCACAGTACACTATCGAGTTCGGTTGCTGGGGAGAAAACATGAAAAAGCAATTAAAAATGAGACATCTATTCACATGTGAATGGGTGTCTCATTTTTCGTTGTCATATCAATATATTAACAGTTTTAGAAGATGAATTAATACGTCAATTCCCACATAAATTTATGTGGTGTTGCAACAACCAGTCTTATACAGATGAGGGATAAGGAAGAAGTTCATTAAACCCAAAAATCACAATGCCGAAAAGGTAGATTAGCTCATATTAGAACGTGCGTGAAATATTTTAAAAGGTTATAAATATTCCAACTTCAATGCTATTATATACTTATCACAAGGAGGTACTGCATGAATAAAAGTTTTGCCATTTTATTGATACTAGCTTTATCTTTGTTTTTTACCGAAACAATTTATGCTAATGAATTTACAACACCATCCGGCATTCCATTATCCAATGTAGAACGTTTCGTTGACGATTATGTAAATGAATATATTGGTGAAACAACTGCCGGTGCGAGCATTGTTATTTTGAAAGATAATAAAGTTGTTTTATCAAAAGGATATGGTTATGGAGATATTGAGAATCAAATTAAAATAAATAAGAATGATGCTGTTTTTGAATGGGGTTCAATTAGTAAATTGTTTGTCTGGGTGTCAGTTATGCAATTAGTCGAACAAGGGAAAATCGATTTAGATGAAGATATAAGGATCTATTTACCGCAAGGATTCTTAACAAAACTAACCTATGATGTTCCTATCACAATGTTGGATTTAATGAATCACACTGCTGGATTCGAGGAAAATATCTTTGATTTGGGATACGCTACTGAATATCCTGTAAAATCTTTAGAAGAAGGATTGAAAATCGCTGAGCCACGCCAAATATATCGTCCAGGTAAAGTCGTTGCTTATTCTAATTATTCAACTTCTCTAGCCGCATATATAGTTCAATTAATCTCCGAAAAAGACTTCAATGAATATGCGGAAGAACATATTTTTCAAAAACTAGGCATTCTAGATTCAACTGCCTACTTGCCACTAGCAAGAAATGAGCAGATAACAAAAAATAAAGTAAATGGATATGAACTTATTGAAGAAGGAAATTTCAAACCATCGATACCATTCTATATGTCCATGTATCCTAGTGGTGGATTAAATGGAACATCTCAAGATCTAGCTAAGTTTGCAATGGCGCTTATGCCGAGTTCCGATAATGAAAACGTTTTATTCAAGGACGAAAATACGCTAGGTACAATGTTTTCGCAGAGTTATGCTATTAATGAAAACGTTCCTGGCATTGCACATGGTTTTTGGGAGTATGATGGGAAGTTTAAAGGTTTAACACATGGCGGAAATACAGTTTCCTTTTCAAGTAATTTTCATATCGTCCCTGAAGAAAATTTCGCTGTAATAATATTAACGAACCAAGCTTCAGAACTTGATATTTCCTATGGACTGATGAAGGAATTGGTTGGAGAAAAAGAGATAGATGAAGTAAAATTAGCAGACTTACCAAACTCGCAAGAAACAGAAGGAAAGTATCTTTCTGCTCGTAGGATAAAAAGTGGCTTCCTAAACTTGTACTACTACTTACTACCACTTACAGTGAAATCAATAAATGAGAATGAAATTGAAGTAAGTTTGGCAGGCATGAAAGCTAACTACGTCCAAACATATCCAAATGTTTATAAAATGACAACAGGTAGTAATATGTTTATTCTCACAAATGTTCTTTATTTTTCAATGAAGGACGGTGAAGTTAAACAAATTTCTACATCGATTTCAGATTACCTCCCTGTAGATAAAAGTACGTTTTGGTTAACCATAAGTGCTGTATTATTCATTTATTGTTTAATATACTTTATCGCTTCACCATTTGTTTTAATCGTAATCAGTATTTTAAATCGAAGAAGAAAAATACCCTCTGTAAAAATAAAAAAATGGGTTTACCTATTAAATATTGTTGGTACAGCATTTATAGCAAACCTTTTTATATTAGTAGTTAGGATGTTAAATAATAATGCTCGAAGTTATTCTGAAGTATTCCCACAAATAGTTGTCAATTATATTTTGACTATTACAAGTGCTGTTTTCATTGTTTTCATTCTACTTAATTGGAAAAAGGAAACTTTAATGAAATTCCAAAGGGCTATTTATCTTCTATCAATCGTTACTATTGTTATATTAATCTTTTTACTTATAACATGGCAGTTTTATTCTTAAGTAATACTCGCAATAAATTATTGAGTCACTTTTTTAACTACGAGAAGAATTTCACTTAAACTTCCATCAAAATTAAAAAACGCTCAGATTTCTGAGCGTTTTTTCTTGCCATCTATATTGTCGATTTGCGGTTGAAACTGATGCTGATGCTTTGGGGTTCATCCTATTTGTTTACGAAAATAGGTCTTGATTCTTTTCAGGAGTTTAACTTGATAGCATTACGTTTTGGCATAGCCTTTATATTAGCCGGCGCTGTATTCTACAAGCGTTTAATACGTATAGATCTCAAAACAGTGTTTTATGGATTTCTACTAGGGTCCATCTTGTTCTTATTATTTACTGTTGTTACTATCGGATTAAAATTCACGTCTATTTCAAATGCAGGGTTTTTATTTAGCCTCTCAGTTGTATTTGTTCCATTGTTACTAGCAATCATTTTTAGAAAAAAACCTGAAAACAAAGTGATTTTTGGTGTGGGCATCTCCATTACCGGGATTGCTCTATTGACGTTAAATAATGATTTGAGGATCAATTCCGGAGACTTCCTAATCATTTTAGGTGCATTATTTTATGCCATTCTCATCATTGTGACAGACAGGTTGACGAAAAACGTTGATTCTATCGCACTCGGGATTTTACAACTCGGCTTTACTGGGGCATGGGGGCTGCTATTTTCATTATTTCTCGAAAGGCCACGTCTTCCTGACACAACAGAATCATGGGTTTCTATACTAGCTTTAAGCATACTTTGCAGTGCAATTGGATTTATTGGTCAAGCATGCGCACAAAAGTATACTACACCAACAGATACAGGTCTTATATTTTCATTAGAGCCCGTTTTTGCAGCATTATTTGCTTTTATTTTCGTACATGAAACACTACAAGCTACAGGATATGTAGGGGCAATTCTTATCTTAATAGGCATCTTAACCGCTAAGTTTAAATTTAAACGGCCTTTCAGAAAAAAATTCCACCAAACAGTTGATGGTTCTGAAGTCTAGCCTACTATCCACGATTACCATGGTAAAGGATATGCAATGGCATGTAATTATTCATTGCAAGAGTCCGGCTAGCATCTTTAGTGTATTGTGAGATATTGCACCTTAGTATACGTGCAGTATCTCACATGCAACATGTTAGTATTCACGTAAATACGCAACATCGCTTAGGTTTCTTCCTTCATAAAATATCCCTTTATAAGAAAAATAAGCGCTATTCTTTATTACAGAATAGCGCCCGATTGAGGAACAGATATAATATCTTTACAAACCCGCAATTCACTTTTTTTGTTTCTTTAATTCCTTTTTAATTCCTGTTAGGGTGACACCGATCCATATGAGTAGCACCAGACTAATGGGAAACCCAAAATAAAGAACATATGCTATTGTATTTAAGGCTTCTTCGCTTGAAATCATATACATTTATTCACCCTCCTCTATTCCGTAATCTGGCCCGATTGTTGAAGATGAAGTGATATAAAACCTTATTCTGTAAATTCCCAAGCTGGATTCCAAACTACTTCCCACAAATGTCCGTCTGGGTCTTGGAAGTATCCGGAGTACCCTCCCCAAAAGGTATCGTGTGCCGGAACTGTAATAAATGCACCAGCTTTCTTTGCCTGTTCCATTACCATATCGACCTCTTCCTTACTCCCAACATTATGACCAATCGTAAATTCGGTAGGACTTTTTGGCGTCTGATTTATGCTTGTGTCATGGGCAATATTCTTACGATTCCAAATGGCAAGTTTTACTCCTGATTGTAAATCGAAAAATGCAACTGCACCATACTCAAATTCTTGGCCTACTATTCCTTCTGTTGGTAGTCCAAGTCCATCCTGATAGAACTTCAATGACCTTTCCAAATCATCTACACCCAATGTTATAACCGAAATCCGTGGTTTCATCTAATGCCTCCTAAAAATAATATTTTGTACGTTTTAATATATTGGAGTTAACAAATAACATATTTATTGAATGAAACTGCCCCGTTTGTTGAATAAGTCGACTTCTTATATCTCCATTTTATCCAAAAATTATTTGTTCCCTTCAATGTAATCAGTTATTTCAAATACAATGTTCGAAACTCCTATTAGCCGTGCAATTAGCAGGGGCACATAGATTTACGTGTTGCTGTTTATTGGTTTACCAATTGCGTTGTGATTTTTTGCTGATAACCGCTTTAAGTATTGATATAGGAACAAAAACAGGGACACTAATTCATATAAGAATTGTGTCCCCTATTGGTATGCTATTTACTGCTTTCTCCTCGTGTTCCGTACCCATTAACACTACACGGAAGTCACTACTTACAATATATACTTATCAATCTTCAAAACCAATTCTGCAATTTCTGGCTTACTCACTTGGTCGTCCGCTCCAACACTTTCCCCTTTATGTTTCAAGTCATCTGTGATGAGTGAAGAGAAAATGATAATCGGCAGCTCGGTAAGTTTTGGCGTCTCACGAATACGCTTCGTGAAATGATGGCCGTCCATTTGTGGCATCTCGATATCTGTGATAACCAACTGGACTTCCTTCTTCACATCGATGCCATCCGCCACTAGCGTCTCCAAATAATCAAATGCATCTTTGCCGTTTTCATAGAAGTCGAGATTCGCGTAGCCTGCTTCACTGAGTGTGTCATACAATAACTTCCGCAATAACGGGGAATCTTCCGCAATCAAAATGCGTTTATCTGAACGCTCACGCTTCCCTAGCTTCTTCACTTGCTCCACGTTAATGCCTGCATCCGGATTAATATCCATAATGATCTTTTCGAAATCGAGCAACAGCAACATATCACCATCGAGCTTAATGACGCCAATTACCTGAGAGTTTTCTGCCGCATAAATGCCAGACGGTTTCTCGATCTGATTCCAAGAAATTCGGTGGATCTGCGTCACGTTATGTACGCGGAAAACGACCGTTTGTTTATTGAAAGAAGCGACGATATACTTTGCATCTTCTGGGTGGCTTGAAGGGGCCATTCCTAAGATTTTTTCCATACTGACAACTGGTAACACTTCACCACGCAACTGAATAATTCCTTCCACTGCAAAATGGGCATGGGGAATCGGTGTGATCTTCAATGGCATGATAATTTCCTTCACTTTGATTACGTTAATGCCATAACGGTTACCTTGCATCTCAAATCCGACTATCTCCAGCTCATTTGTGCCGCTTTCCAATAAAATTCCTGAATCATTGGACACATTCTTCCACCCTCTCAGACGATATGGTCTATTGCTAATATATGTATTCATGGAATATACAATTCCTTGGTGCGATAGAACTAGTATATCACACCAATTGACTATCAATCTATGACAGGTTAAATAAATCTTGTAGTGAAATGAGGTTAGGGATGTACCAATCCTTGCTTATCGGACTCCGCCAACCAGTTTTCGAACTGCGGCACCGTCAATGGTTTTGAGAAATAATACCCTTGGAAAGTCAAATCCGATTTCAAATCAAGCAAGAATTCCACTTGTTCCATTCTCTCTACTCCTTCAACGACTACCGTAAGATCCATTGAACACCCCATCACAATGATCGCATTCAACACCGCACACTTCTTCGCTGGCGCGGGTACTTCATCCGTAAAGGATTTATCGATCTTCAGCGTCGAAATGGGCATCTGCTGTAAAAAGGATAATGACGACACGCCTGTCCCGAAATCATCAAGCGCGATCGAGAAGCCATAACGCCTGAATCGCTTCATTGCGGCAATCGCTTGGGTAGTGGACTTCGCCGTACTCGTTTCCGTCATCTCCAGTTCAATACGACTTGGATCTAATTGGTACGTATTGATTTCCTTCCATAATAGATCGAGTAAATGTGGTTCGATCACGTATTCGCCGGGAATATTAATCGCTACTTGCGGTACATGAATACCTTGCGAATCCCAGTTATGAATCTGTCTGCACACTTCGCGAATAACCCAATCCGTCACTTCCCCCATTCGCCCTTCTTGCTCCAGAATGGGAATGAACGTCGCTGGGGAGATCGCTCCAAGTTTCGGATGCGTCCAACGAAGCAATGCCTCCACCCCGACGAACTCATGGGCAGCCCCTTTGACTTTCGGTTGATAGACGAGATAGATATGTTTTTCATCCAACGCTTCGGAAATATCGCGCAAGACATCTTGCTCATAAGACATGCCATGGATGGCAGGATCGAACGTCAGCAATCCCCACTCATGTGAAGCCGCCGCTTGTTCCACCACCATTGACGCTTCTTTATATAACGTCTTCACAGATTTGTTCTGATCAGCCTTCGCTAATCCACATATATAGCGCATCTCTTGGTTTTTAATAGGGAGTAGTTGATCGATATCACGTTGCATGACAACTAAGTTTTTATAAAAATCTACTGTGCGTCCCGTTTGATCCACAAAAAACAAATAACGATTTCCACTAACACGATACAAATGTGCATACGAAGGTTTCCACTTCGCAAGCAACTCACCAACTTGCTGCAGAATGATATCTCCTTCTGAGTAGCCATATAGTTGATTGATACGCGGTAGATCAGGGAAACTCCAAATCGCCACATCTCCGGCTGCGACTTCATCGGTCAAACAACGCTCCCAATTTCGGCGATTCGGTAGCTTCGTCAGAACATCGAAATACTTCAGCCAATAATCGACATAGCCGTCAATATAGGAAGTCAATAACATGCCAAGAAGCAACAGCCCAACTCCGACGCCGATCAATGTATTCATCACTTGCATATGCATAACGGACTCACGTAACGCTTGTCCGTCTTCTATATAATAGTCGGTACCGATTATGACAAAATAATGCATCGCTAACGTACCTACTGTCAAATACAATGTAGCAAACACTTTCGATATACCGCCTTGCTTCACCTGATTCACACCGCGAATCGCTAAGTAGGCAAATAATCCACCTACTATATTACTCGCCACCACTAATTTCCAATCAATGCCGATATAAGCATCCAGCTTGATCGCTTTCATGCCAAGCAAATGCATAGTACTCATCCCGATCGCAATAAGGATCGCAGCCATGATATGCCGAGAGCGTGCTTTCAACGGACTTTGAACGAGTTGAAACGTCAGCAACATCGCAAGAAAGATAGGAAAGATACAAATAATGGCCCAACCGTAATGGACATGGATTTCAATAGGTAGCAATAGCGAATTGATCGTCAGAAAATGAGTCGACCAAACCCCAAATGCCAACGACAAGGAAGTGAGTACGAGCCATACTCCCCGTTTGAAGATGCTTGGTTTTTGCATGCGTTCATATAATACGAGTGTGGTATAGGAAGCGAATCCCATCACTAAAAACGACAACAACATCATCTTCAGTGAATACGTTCCGAATATTTGTGTGTATTCTTGGTAGTCAGTCATCGAAAACATCCGCTTCACCTCCTCAGCCTATGCGATAGGAAAATTCATACTTTATCATGTTTCTAAGTACTTACAACTGACGTAGTACAAAAGACAGTACTTCCTATTTATTATTTACTATTTGCCTATGGTAGTCAATCGTTTTTGAGTTACTTAGGATATAAGTCTACATAAATCATAAACAATACGATAATTATATACTGTTTTCTGATAATTATATAATCATACCCTCTATGTTGGAACAGAAAACGTTGGATTATGGTAGAATAAAGCAAATTACGGAATTGAAGGAGAGATACATATGCCCGTCTATAACAAACTCGTCCGCGACCTCATCCCGGAGATCATCGAGGCGGATGGAAAGACTTGCGTGACTCGCTTACTGAACGATTCAGAATACATAGCTGAAATCAATAATAAGATGCACGAAGAATTGGCGGAGTACGAAGAAGCGACTAACGCGGAAGATGCTGTCGAAGAACTATCCGATTTACTAGAACTGATTCATGCAGCGGCTGCCTATCATGGTGTGACGGTAGAGGAACTCGAAACCGTACGCGCGAAAAAAGCTAACGCACGGGGTGGATTTAATGAAAGAATCTATCTAGCGGAAGTAACGGATGACTAAACTGCGCCTGCTGACGAAAAACTTGTTGGATGACTTGAAGCGGCTAACTGCGGAGGCGGATACGATTTACTGGATGACAGCGTTCATGATGAAGTCTGGAGTGAACGAAGTACTCCCCGCTTTACGTGACGCCTCTATGCGTGGTGCCGATATCAAAATTCTGACCGGTGATTATTTATCCATTACACAACCCGACGCCCTGCAAATATTGAATGAAGGATTACCAACTGCCGAACTTCGCATGATCGAAAGTGGCGGCACTTCTTTTCATCCAAAAGCGTATCTCTTCAAATCACAAACTAGCTCTACCGTCATCATAGGATCGTCCAACTTATCGCGTTCCGCTTTGACGAATGGAATCGAATGGAACCTCTACGCACCATCGACAGTAGACGAAGACATTTTCGAAACGTCTGCGAATGAATTCATGAAACTGTTCTTGTCGCCGAGTACGGTACCCATCAACAATGAACAAATCGATTTATATAGAGCACGATACGAAGAGACGAATCGGAAACTCCCCTTTAGTTCGGTATGGGAACCCAAGACGGAAATTGAAATGACATTTGGGGCAACTGAACAAGAACAAAGCAGCACCGTCGATCCAACAGCACCTTATCAATCATCTGTCTTAGATCCACGACCTGCACAACAACTGGCTCTTACTGCGCTCAATCAAACCGTTGAAGCCGGGTATGAAAAAGCACTCGTCGTCCTTGCGACAGGACTTGGAAAAACGTATCTAGCTGCTTTCTTTGCAGAGTCATACAAGCGTGTCCTATTTATCGCGCACCGTGAGGAATTACTCACACAAGCACAAGCTTCATTCGTACGCGTCTTTCCAAACCGTACAAGCGGAATTTACAACGGCCAACAAAAGGACGCAGATACGGAAATCATCTTTGCATCAATCCAGACACTGGCAAGACAATACCATTTACACCGATTCTCAAAGACTGCGTTCGATCTGATTGTCGTGGATGAATTCCATCACGCGGCCGCCACTACATACGAACGGGTACTCGAATACTTCACACCCGAATTTCTGCTCGGTCTAACCGCAACACCCGACCGACTCGACAACAAAGACGTCTACAGTCTATGCGACGGCAATGAAGCGATCTCGATCCACTTCCTTGACGCCATCCGGCAAAACTGGCTCTCCCCTTTCGTCTACTACGGCGTGATGGACGAAACGGATTATAGTCAATTGAAGTGGCGCAATAATCGCTACGATGAAGAAGAACTATTGCGCTTGCAACTACGTGACAGTTACGCACAAGCGGTACTTGATGCATGGAATGCAAACAAACAAACCCGCACGATCGGATTTTGTTCTTCCATTAAACAAGCTATTTACTTAAGCGACTATTTCACAAAAGCCGGCTACCGATCACTTGCCTTACACGGAAATACGGATCGGCAGACACGCACCCATGCACGGAACTTGCTGGAAACAGGCCAACTCGACATCATCTTCACTGTCGATCTATTCAATGAAGGCGTCGATATCCCGAGCGTAGATACACTCCTATTCGCCCGCCCTACCGAATCACTAACTGTCTTCACCCAGCAAATCGGACGCGGCTTGCGTTTAGCTACCGGCAAAACGCATTGCGTAATCGTCGACTTAATCGGGAACTACCGCAATGCACGGAAGAAGTTTGAAGTCTTTAACGAAAATAAAGAATTGCCCGCGAAAATCAGTAGCGAAACATTTAGCGAATCCGGCTATTTCGAGTTCTATTTCGAAACGACCCTCATCGACTTGCTGGAAGCGATGAAACAAAACGAACCGATACAACAACGACTCATTAACGCGTATTTCGATTTAAAAGCAGAACTTGGCCACCGCCCGACGTATCTCGAATATCATTTGAAGGCAAACGAAGATGCGAAGGCTATTCAGCAGAAGTTTAAGACGTATCCTGTTCTGCTAGATCACGCCAAAGAATTGAGTGCCACGGAGAAGGAAGTACTCGCACAACATAAAGACCTTCTCATTGAAATCAATAAAACCTTGATGAATAAAAGCTATAAGATGATTCTACTCAAGTACATGCTGACAAGAGGAGCAGCTGATTGGTATAAACCGGTGACACCAAATGAAGTAGCCCCCTTCTTCCATACGTATTTAATGGAGAAACCTTATCGCCGTGATGCGGACTTATCGGATAGACAAGGTCAGTCACTTCGAGAATATGATGAAGGTCAGGTTGCGAAGTTGATTGCTACCATGCCGATGACGAAGTGGAGTGGATCTTCGAAAGGTTTGTTTGTATTTGAGGGTGGTGTGTTTGGAACGCAGATAGCAATTGAAGCGCAGCATGAGGATGTTTTGTTTGGTTGGGTACGGGAGATTTGTGAGTATCGGTTGCATTGGTATTTTGAGAGGAAGAGTTTTAATTAAAGAAGGCTGAATAAATACTAAAGAACTTGCCTCAATTGAAGAAGTAAAATTTTATAAAAAAACGTCCAATTTCTCTAAAATCGGACGTCTTTTTATTGAGTAGATTCTCACTTGATATTTACGGCTTTTGTCCAACGAACTGGATGACATGGGACAGTCCTTTATGGAGGTCGCCTTCATGGCGTGTGACCTCTCCTATAAAAAAGTGAATGATTCGCCAATCACTGAATGCGTCTAGAAAGTCTTCCGGTCGGTAGAGAAAATCCAGCTCTTTGGGGCCTCCGCTTTGATACGGGATTTGGTATTGTGAATAGACTTCCGCTATAAAATACCCTCCAGGTTTTACGGCTTCTTTGACTCCATGAAGGGTTTTCAGTCGGACTTCTTCTGGGAAGTGGCCAAAAATATTCACAACGCCATCCCAATGATTCTGCTGCCACTGTGCTTCTGCCAAATCGACCAGTTGCGTGTTCACCTGGACACCTTGTTTTGCTGCCAACTTTTTCGCCTTATCCAATCCGGATTCGGCATTGTCCCATGCTGTGACGTGCAGCCCCTGTCTGGCCAGGAAGACGGCGTTTCTTCCTTCCCCTTCCGCGATGGTCAAGACCTCCCCAGATAAATTCCCCTGCATATCCTTTAGAAATACATTCGGTTCGGTCCCATAGATGTACTTCTCGTCATTAAAGCGTTCATTCCAGTTCACCATTGTACTGCCTCCTTAGTTTTGGAGTATATTCTGCAACTCCCAACAACGGTGAGTTTGCGATCGGCATTGGGCGAGCAAGTCCTTTTGCATCAAATGATTTATCTGTCTAAATCATTTAAATCCCTCTATACTGCGCAGTTGTTCGGGCCCGTCTCCATTTCCTTCGCTTCTTCAGGCGGTGGATTAATCTTGCCCATATTTGTCTGTCGGATTTCTTCATATGCATTCGGCTGATCTTTGAGACCTTCCGTTACCCGCTTGATAAACTTTTCTTCATCTTTTATCTGCAGGCCTTCATTGTTCTGATAAAGAACAGACAGTTTCGCTGACACACTACCGTCTTCATTGAGCTCACTGACATCCGAGTAATGAGCCGGAAGCACAAGCAAATCATCAGCCAATTTTTTGTAGCGGCTGTAGAGGGTTTCGTACAGATCTTCTGCCCAGTCGCCCGCTTTACCGGCAAGATCTGGGCGGCCGATGGATTCTACAAACAGAATGTCACCCGTGAGCAAGTACTGATTGTCGACCACGAATGTCGTGCTGCCTATTGTATGCCCTGGAGAGTATACAGCTTCGATCTCTGCGCTACCGACTTGAAGTTTCATGCCGTCAGTGACTGGTTCAAATTTAAAAATAACTTCTTCCGCATCATCTGGCGGCAAGTAATAGGTAGCATCCGCTGAACCCGCCAGTTTTTTACCGCCTGAAATATGGTCCGCATGCAAATGCGTATCCATGACATGTGTTATCTTCAGACCTTTTCCCCGCGCAAACTCTTCGTAGGTTTCTGTCATCCGGCTAGCGTCAATAATTGCCGCTTCCCCGTCGGATTCGACCATATAGGATAAGCATCCTTTGCCAAGTCGCACAAATTGATAAAGAGCGCCTCCAGGCAATTTACCAATTTCGACTGCTTCCAGCTGTTCACTCCAGGCTGCCATGCCGCCTTCAATCGAGTAGACATTGTCAAAGCCCTGGTCTTGCAAATAGGAAGCCGCTTTTTGGGAAGTGTTCCCTCTTGCACAGACTGTATACACGTTCTGGTCCTTCGGCAAATCCTCCAGACTCGTTGAATTGGGATCACTCAGCTCCTTGAAAGGAATGTTGATGTATTTGACTTGATCTCCTTCAATCTGCCAGTCAGCCGCTTCGTCTTTGCCCCGTACATCCAGCACATAAATCGGTTCTTTTTGAAACACCTGATTCGCCACTTTCTTTGGTGATACTGATTTAATTTCCATAAATAATTCCTCCATACCATAAACTCTTATTTACCGTCTGAGGTATACTGTACGGTAAAAAATAGCTTAAACTGTCTTATCAATACAGCCAATCAATCTTTTTTCAATATCCACCGCAATTTCCTTCAGCGAGTCGTTATTAGTCATTTCTATCAGCGCACTCGGTTTCGGCATGCCTATTTTTGTTGTACCTTCCTCTTCAAAGATAACAATTTTGCATGGAAGGAAATACCCAACGAGCAGATCTTCGGACAATACGCGGTTTGCTTCCTGCGGGTTGCAGACTTCAAGAATCGTATATGGTGTATCGAAATCAGTGCCTTTTTCCTGTAGTTTCGCAGTCAAATCGAAATTCCAGAGCACACCGAATTTTTCGTCCTTCAGATTCGCTTCCAGATCCTTCACCGCTTCATCCTTGCTCTTGCTTGTTTCCACTGTGTAATCAAACATTTGTATTGCTCCTCTCTTGTGTACTCATTCTCTTCTTAAACTTCCCGTATTAATCCCGCCAAAACATTTCTTCTGGAAATAAGCCTCTACTACTTAGTGAAAATAACAAAGAACAAACGCGGTCATCACTTTATTTGCTATTTTAAGATGGTGTGTTTTGTTTGGTTGGGTTCGAGAGATTTGTGAGTATCGGTTGCATGGGTATTTTGAGAAGAAGAGTTCTGTATAATACACAAAGAAGTTGCGGCTATAGCCACAACTTCTTTGTGTTCGGTGTTTGTTTAAACTCTTTAATTACTTACGAAAAGATTTGTACATGTAATGCTCAAGTTTCTAAATAAGCATCTTTTTTCAATCCACACTCCCAGCAACGGGAGTGACGTTGTATTGTAATACCTCACTCCAGATGGGCATTATTTCAATCCACACTCTAAAAAACAGAGTGACAATGAAGCTAAACAATAAAAAACATCTTTTAATTTATCTAAATATATCATATCGCACCTCGGAAAGCGAACGTACATACCCGTAAAATAAAACTTTTGTCTACAGTCTAAATTCATGATTTAATAGCAAGTACAATAACTATCTTCTGATTAATTGTATTTTCAAAAACTGTAATATTTACCCGCATTCAACTTTTTTAGTTGTCCTATATCCACTTCATAGGTACTTTTATATGTCCTTGCAATTTCTTCAACAAGTGTTTTCGATCCATAGTATAGAATGTGGAAATCATTATCGCGGTAGTGGACAACGAACACGTCATCGAACTTCTCAAATGTATTTTTATTAAATACTATAAAACCATTACTTTGTTGCGCAGTCGTTTTCACGCTAATCAACCGCCCTTGGCTCACTACGTCGAAACCATGCTGGTTCGTCTGGCGGGCAAGATGTCCATTTGTCATCATGGCACAATACAATTCTCCAATCCTTCCAATTAGATGGCGTAACTCTGTAGGTTGGCATGACAAAACATGTAACTCAAAACGCAGCACTCGAATATATTCTTCGTACAGTTGTTTAATCTGATCAGCACTAATCGTATCGTTGTCCTGCATTTCAGCTGGATAGATGGTTTTCACGCCCTCACGCCATTCCCCGATCACTACTTCTTCCTGCGTACTTTTCGACTTATGAAAAATCAGCCCTGTGTATGTAACATTTTCACCAAGATACTTATAGGTACTCTTTGTAAGATACTCGAATAGATGTTTAGTAAATGTAATACCAGTATTAAAGCGGTTATAGCAAAAATCTGATGGAATCACGCTTCCCGGTTTTGTACCATGCAATGATTGAAGTTGATGTTTCAAATCACCTGCGGTAATGAATTGAATTCCATCGGCTTCTCACAACTGGGTAGACGTCTTCGGCAAGTGCCGACGGAATTCTTCCAGGCCATTTTTCTCGATTCGGTGTCACAGATCCATGAAGCGATGCGGAAGCTTGGTGCGCTGGTATCATTAAACAAATATTTTATCAAACGGAGCGCCTTCTCTCATATAAAACATAATAAAAGAGACAATCATTATGTATTTGGAACTGCATCAGAAATGTGCAAAACAATTACTAGTATTAATAAAGCCAATGTCTTACGTTATTCGATAATCTTCAGGGATCAAGCGTTCGAAGAAGTGAGTCAAGAGTACCCACATGTGGAGACGGCGAGCTATTCGGTGATATTTCAACAGATCTAAGCGCAGCACTCGCTGGTGAAATGGGACTGTCTACAGAAGCGAATATCAATCCTGAAAAGACATACCCTTCCACATTCGAACCGATTCACGGATCCGCCCCCAATTACTGCAGGTTAACATATCGGGGACGAATCCGTTGTCTACGATTTGATCAGTTAACCAAATGTTTGATTTCTTCAGGTTAGCAGACTATCGACCAGTTACCTAGAAAAAGTACCTAATCCCCTACCCTACTAAAACTTCTCATCCTTCGAATTTTTCAATACGCTGCCAATCCAGTTTTTCTTTTTTAGGTAGTAATATAAACCCCACGTAGATAGACCGATGACGATGATTGCTCCCAAATAGCCGTATTTCCACTTGAGTTCTGGCATGACGTCGAAGTTCATTCCCCATAAGGCGCCCCAAGCTGCTACAGGGGTGAAGAACATCGTGATGACGGTCAACGTCTTGACGATTTCATTGCCCCGGTGGGAGGATATGATGGATTCCAGATCAATCAGATGTCCTATTTCTTCGTTGTATTCTCGGATCGTCTGGTGGCATCGGTTGATACGCCGACATGTCCGCTTGTAGAAACTACCTTCTAAAATGGTTTCACCGAACGCCTCCACTGTCGCTTCTTGGATTTCCATGAACGGAATGACGAGATTTTTCCAAACCAGTATTTCGTATCGATTATCCATAATCTGATCAAAGACTGGTTCATCATTCTTTGCTTTGATGCTCCACAGTAAATCATGCATCTGGTCTTCAAAGTATTCAATTTTTCGCAGGAACACGCTAGTGATTTCTCCGATGAGAACCATGAATCCTTCGATGGCATTCTCTGCTTTGTCCATGTATTTCAGCACTTTCTGTTCGGAATCCTTAAAGAACGACGTATCCATGCCGTATGTCAGTAGAGTATCTTTCGTGAGATAATAATGAAGCATCTTTTTTTCGCTACGGATTTCAACGTTCTGGGAGTAGACGATGGAACCCCACATCGCTTCCTGTCCTTCTTCACTCGCGTCCATTTCCAAATTGCTGTTTTGATGTCCAGATAACAGCATTGCCCAGCGTTTGCTAGCAGATGGAAGATCCGGGAACTCGGAAATCTCCTGTTGTGTGGCTTCATCCATACGGACCCATGTCCAATTCTTATTTGCACGAATAGGTTCCACTATCTGACTACCTCCTTTTCCTGTTGCCTTTAACTTTCCTTGTCTAGAAACAAATTAAACATGTTGGAACAGGTAGCAGGTCTCCCACACCATTTATTTCATAGCAACTAAATAAAGCTTTTCAAAATAGCCGGCAATATCACCAATCCATTAGCTTTGAGTTCTCTGAATTTGAAGACCATAGAAAGCTTTTGTTGGATTCAATTGAAGAGTTATTAGTGATGAAATCTGTTTTTGACTCCTGATTTTGCTGGTAGTGCTTCTATAAGTGAGGTTGTAAATGCGATAGTGACATTAATTGAATCCAAGTAGGCGTAAGGATCAATCTTTTACCTATTAAATCAGCACGCTATACTTGGTCTTAAATTGTACTTACCAACGAGCTGTAATCTTTTCCCGAATTCAATTTTTTCAATTGTCCTAAATCCACTTCATACGTATTTTTATAAGTCCGCGCAATTTCTTCAACAGGTGTTTTCGATCCATAGTACAGAATGTGGAAATCGTCATCGCGGTAGTGGACAACGAACACGTCATCGAACTTCTCAAATGTGTTCTTATTAAATACTATACAACCATTACTCTGTTGCGCAGTCGTTTTAACGCTAATCAACCGTCCTTGGCTCACCACGTCGAAACCATGCTGGTTCGTCTCGCGGGCGAGATGTCCGTTTGTCATCATGGCACAATACAATTCTCCAATCCTTCCAATCAGATGGCGTAACTCTGTTGGTTGGCATGACAAAACATGTAACTCAAAACGCAGCACTCGAATATATTCTTCGTACAGATGTTTAATCTGATCGGCACTAATCGTATCGTTGTCCTGCATTTCTGATGGATAGATGGTTTTCACTCCATCACGCCATTCCCCAATCACTACTTCTTCTTGTGTACTTTTCGACTTGTGATAAATTAGCCCTGTGTATGTAACATTTTCCCCAAGATACTTATATGTGCTCTTTGTAAGATACTCGAATAGATGTTTAGTAAATGTAATACCAGCATTAAAGCGGTTATAGCAAAAGTCTGATGGAATCACGCTTCCCGGTTTTGTGCCATGCAATAATTGAAGTTGATGTTTCAAATCACCTGCAGTAATGATATCTCCTTCTCTTCCTTCAAGCACTTGCTTAATCTGGTCATAAATCTTCAATATATTCGCTCCCTACTAGTTTTTTGTAAGCATCTTTTCGTTGAGTAGATAGTGACTGTGTTTTCTCCTCTATTCTATAATAGTTGGCCTGCCTACCGAACAGGTGCGGTAAGTAGTACGTCCATCTCCTCTTTATTCCGCTCAGCCAATTCCTCTAATAACCGGTTCCTTATCGATAAGTTCAGAAAAAATAGCGTAGATTGAAGCGTCCGAGTGCAAACACCATTCATCTTCATTCAACAAACTAGACAGATTATTGAACAAAAAAAACGCCGCGGCATCTACATACCACGACGTTTCATTTCTTCTTCAAGAAGTTTAATAAATGCTGGCTCTACACGTATTTCCTTTGTACGCTCATAGGCCTCGAGCAACGCTGCGTTTGATAAATTCAACATAAGGCACCTACTTTCTTGTTTATTAACTTTGTTTGCTTACCAAACGCCTTACATTGGAACAGGTACCAGGTCCCCGTACAATTACTCTACCCACATCTACCTACTGCGTGAATAGTGTTTTTTGGCTATTTCTTGCTTGAATCCTCTTTTGAATATTTCCTGCACGTTGTTGATTGTGACATACGCATCTTCATCTATATGCTGTAAAATGCGTCTGAGCTGAACGAGTTCTGATTGGTTGATGATTAAATATAGAATATCTTTCTTTTCCAATGTATAGCCGCCACGCCCCTCTAAGATGGTGACACCTCTTCCCATCGTAGTGAGTAGCTCCTGTCGAATTACTTCCTGGTGATTGGAGATAATCATTACGGCTTTTCGATCATCTGCTCCATCAACGATTTTATCAATCACAATGGCGCCAACATAGACAGCAACCAATGTATACATAGCCTTTTCTTTTCCTATCACGTAAACCGAGAGTAAGATAACTACAATATCAATGACGAGTATGGATTTACCTACACTCCAGCCAAGTAATTGAGACATGAGTCTCGCTAAAATCGTTGTTCCTCCGGAAGTTCCACCTACTCTAAAAACAATTCCAAGCCCTCCGCCAACGAACACTCCCGCGAACAGCGCAGCTAAAAACGTATCATGGCTGAATTGCACTCCCCAATTGACGGTCAGTTGCAAAAATATCGACATGAATACTGTCGTGATTAGTGTATAGATAAACGCCTTTCTGTCTAAAAACTTATATCCTACTAAAATTAAGACCAAGTTCAACACAAGACTTGCTACTGCCGTTGACCAATTGAATACATAATGCGCGATAATGGAAAGGCCAATTACACCGCCTTCAGACAGCATGTTCGGAATAGCAAAGTAGTTAATTCCAATTGCAAAAATAAGAGATCCTAAAATCAAGGCTGCGTAATCAATCCACCTTTGTTTCATTTCTTCACCCCTTCTACTTCATCATATAATTAGTACGCTTCATGCGGATAAGCTGCTGTGAACATAAAATAGTCCCCACCTATTGTTAGATGAGGACCATAAGATGATAGATGAATTTCTCGGATCAAGACAAGAAGTGTTCTTTACCCTTTACTATTCAATAGAAGATAATTAGTTGTTGTGGTTAAATAATGAAATGACACAGTATTGCACTCATTAAAGGATATTTTCGCTATCATATTCATCTCTTACCTACTGACTCATCAATTAATACTTTTGGAAAACGACAAGACGGATCGCATCAAAAGTTCCATTCTAGGAAGGAATGTATCTAATTCCATATACTCATCGACCGCGTGCCAGTTGCCGCCCACAGGACCCATTGCACATATAGTAGGGATTCCAATTGATGATGCAAACCCTGCGTCTGCTGCTCCTTTAGTTTTCTGCTCAGTTATATTCAGTGACATTTCTTGCGCACTTTTTTTCACAATTTCATAAAGATGTGCTATGCCATCGTTATATTCCATCGGTAAAATACTCACTCCACCTGATAAAGTGCTTTTTGTTCCTGGAATATAGGATGTATTTACAATTTCTTCAATTCCTTTATACAGTTCATCGAAATCTTCCGTTTTCCAAAATCCTGAATGGATCGTAGCTGTAGCATGTGGCGATACCATATTATTGCTGACACCGCCCTTAATGATACCAATATTAACGGTTACATCTTTATCATTCTTCATTAGTTCTTTGATTTTAATCATTTTCAATGCCAGTTCATCATTCGCGCTAATGCCGTTTTCAATAAATGCGCCGGAGTGAGAAGCTTTTCCTTCTATCTCAATCTTTAGATGCGCAGAACCTTTTCGCGCGGTTACAACTGAACCATCGGGGCGTCCTGCTTCAAGGTTGAAGACAGCTAATGCATCTTTAGCTCTCTCTTCAATAACTGCTCTGGAGATCGGAGAACCGATTTCCTCTTCCGGTGTAAATAAGATTTCAATATCGCATAAATCCTTTGCTGCAAACTCCTTAAGCGCTGTTGCTGCATAAATCATCGTAACTAGGCCTGCTTTCATGTCTGACACTCCAGGCCCGCGCAGAAGATTACCCTCTATGGCGAAAGGTCTTTCTTTTGTCGTTCCATCTGGATGAACGGTATCCATATGACCCATCAATAAGATTTTTCCATCTTTCGAACCTTTAATCGTAGCAATTATATGGTTTCCAAATTCCTCATTTTCTCTTACTTCATAAGGAATTCCTTTGCTATCTAGCAATCCCATAATCTTCGAAGCCACATTATTGACTCCTACTTTATCGTAAGAAAAACTATCAGTGTTCACAATAGACTTTAGAAAATCCAAAGCCTCTTGTTCATTTCCTTCTAGATATTCGGTAAGTTTTGTCATTACTTGAGTGCTCATCGTTCAATCACTTTCCTTTGCTAGTTTCCTTGCTAACGTATACTTTTTAAATTCATTAAATATAATTTTTCCAAAAACGAGGATTGTGATGATTAAAATGACCGCACTTACTGGTCTAGTGAAGAAAATACTCAAGCTTTCTTGGGACAATAACATAGACCTTCTGAAGTTCGTTTCTGCAATAGGCGCTAGAATCATTGCTAACAGTAGAGGTGCTAATGGTAATTCGACTTTTAGCATCACATATCCCAATAAACCAAAAATCAGCATAATCATTACATCAAACATTGAATTTGCGATAGCATATGAACCTAGTACACAAAGAACCACAATCACCGGCATTAAAATCCCTTCAGGTATGCGTAGTAACTTAGGGAATATCTTAGTAGCACCAAGCCCTAATACTAGCATGAAGATATTCGCTACAATTAAAGCCATGAATATCCCATATATCACATCTGCATTTGTTGTAAATAGCATTGGTCCTGGCGTTAGCCCTTGAATCATCAATGCACCAAGCATTACAGCTGTGATAACATCACCCGGTATACCTAATGTAAGTAGAGGTACTAATGCTCCACCTGTTACTGCACTATTGGCAGATTCAGTGGCGGCCAACCCATCTACGTTTCCTTTTCCAAACTTCGTTTTGTCTTTCGAAGCACGCTTCGCTTCATTGTACGCAACGAAAGAAGCCACACCTGAACCTGTTGCTGGAATAATCCCTATAAAAGTTCCAATCACTGAAGAACGAAGTAGGTTAAACCAGTTTCTTTTTAAATCTGATATTTTCAAGCCGATAGAAGTAGATCCAATTTTACTCCTGAGCTGTTCGCCCTTTCCTTCCACCCTTGTCAGAACTTCTGAAATCGCAAATAATCCAACCAACGCAGGCACAACATTAATTCCATTTAATAAATCTACACTGCCAAACGTAAATCTTTCTGTTCCTTTTACCGGATCTAATCCGATAGATGCAATGAATAAGCCTATTAAACCTGCAATCACGCCTTTTAATAATGATTTACCTGAAACACCTGCCACTATCGATAATCCAAATAGTGCTAAAGCAAAGTATTCAGGCGGTCCGAATGTCAGGGCGAATTTCGCTAATTGCGGTGAAACTAGGATTAGTACCACGCAACTGAATATTCCACCGATAACAGATGCTACTGTTGTCATAGTCAAAGCCTTTTTTGCTTCGCCATTTTTAGTCATGGCTGGTCCTTCCAACAACGCTGCCGCTGCTGCCGCCGTTCCAGGTGTTCCTACTAGGATCGCAGTGATTGATCCGGCGTAAACAGCACCAACATATACCCCTAATAAAGCACTAAATGCGACTACAGGTGGTATGCCAAAGGTGAGCGGTATTAATAACGCAAGACCCATTGTCGCTGTAAGTCCAGGCAATGCTCCAAATACAATCCCCAGTGCGACTCCTGCTAAGTTAGCAAGGAGCGCGGCTGGCGCCAAAGCGAATAGTAATCCTGCAAGAATTTCTGGGGACACATAATCCCCTCCTTTTTAAAGTTTAAGGTAATGGAATTTTGAAAAGGAAAGTAAACACAAAATATAAAACAAAAGGTAATAGTATAGATGTTCCGATCAAAACGGGAATCTTCCGAATTCCAAATAACCATTGCCCAATAAAAAGGAATATGATGGTAGATATAATGAACCCCGCAAGAAAGAACAACGCAATATAACCAATTAACAACAGAATGAAGAAAGCAACACCAAAAATCATCTTTCCGCTAATCGTTATTATTTCTGTACTGCGTTTGAACCTCAGAATTGCGGTCAAAAGTAAGAGCACAGCTGTAATCATCAATAGAAAAAATATTAATCTCGGAAAGAAATCGGGTCCATACTTAGTCGTAGAATCTACTGCTAACTTCGCTGAATAAAAATAACCAATCACAGAAAACAACAATAGAACAATACCTGTAGAAATATCACTAACTTCTTTTTTCATAGATTCCATACCACCTATGTCGTGTTATTTTAATTTAACGACTGAATTACTTTTGCGTTTTTTTCGTTTTCCACTAGTACTTTTTCTTTAAACTCATCAGAGTTTAGGTATTTAATTGGAAGTCCTGCATTTTCGAATTGCTCTTTAACCTTGTCATCTTCCAATGCCATTTTGATAGCCTCATCCAACGTATCTACAATTTCTTTAGGTGTATCTTTAGGTGCCATAAAGCCAAACCATGCACCTTGGCCGACCAATTCATATCCTAATTCTTTGAATGTAGGAACGTCAGGTAAGCTTTCCAATCTCTCATCTGTAGTCACTGCTAGAATTTTGAGTGCATTACTTTCCGCGTGTGGAATAATCTCAGAAATAGTATTAACAGCCGCGGTGATATGATTACCAAGTAGCGCACTAACTGCTTCTGCTCCTCCATCGAACGGGACATGCTCCATTTCCACATCCGGGAGTTGGTTCAAGAAATCTGACGTAACAACATGTTGGTGAAGTCCAGCTCCTGTTGTTCCATAAGTTGCTTTACCAGGGTTCTCTTTTGCAAAGTTCAATAAATCGTCCAATGATTCAATACCGGAATTTGTATTAACAGCTATGCCATATGGAGCTTCCGAAACCTGTGCTATCGGATAAAAATCTTCCGATACGTTATATCCAACTTCATTTGCATTTGGTGTCAGTGTTGATGGTCCTACTGCTGTCAAAATAATAGTATAGCCATCTGGTTTAGAACCTTTCAGTGAGTTCATACCTGTTGCACCAGCTGCCCCCGGCTTAGATACGACATTGACCGTTTCACCAAGTTGTTTTTGAAGGGATTGACCGATCAAGCGTGCTTGTACATCCGCACTACCTCCCGGGCCATATGGTATTACCAAACTAATTGGACGTTTCGGGAAATCCGAACCATCCTTTGAAGCGCTTTCATTTCCCGCCTCTTTAGTACAAGCAGTCAGAATAACAAGTGCCAATGCAAGGAATAGCACGGTGAATCTTTTACTATTTTTCATCATATATTTCCCCCTTATTTTCATTTTTAGTTTAATATTCTACCTTTTCCGCCATGAATTCCTCATCGAGCTTTCAGAAGATTTAAACATAGTGTTATACTATATCTATATCTTATAAATGTAAAATATATATAAAGTGTATTCTATATACTTTTTCCCTATATATAAATAGAGGAGATTATTGACTATGAATATTCAAAAACTAAAATATTTTATAGCAGTCGTTGAATATGGAACTATTTCAAAGGCTGCCATAGCACTCAATATCACTCAGCCACCATTAAGTGCATCCATTAAAAGCTTCGAGGAAGAACTCGGCGTTGATTTATTCAATAGAGTGGGTAAAAGAATGCATCTCAACACTACTGGAGAGTTGTTGTATGAACGCGGGAAAGAGTTATTAGCCTCTACAGAAGTAATTACTCAAGAAATTAACGAACACCACCAAGGCCAACGAGGCCATGTCACAATAGGTTGTTCAACCATTGCTAATCTCACTATTATTCCTGAGGTAGTCCATTATTTTAATGAACATGACATTCCTATAACCATTCATGTCAAAGAAGGGAATGCCGCTTATATTTTAGACCAATTACGTCACCATAAAATGGATATTGGTATATTACGTAATGTCTTCAATAAAGAGGATCTACATACAACAGCTTTACTATCGGAGCGATTGTTAGTCGCCCTCCCCCCATCTCATCCTCTGTCCAAAAACAAATCGGTTACATTGGAAGAATTAAAAGACGAAAAGTTCTTTTTGCAGCATACGACTTTTGGTCATGGAATCTCAGACGATATCTTGGAAGAATGTCATCTTCGTGGATTTAGTCCTAACGTCATTTATTGGGGAACCGAAACACTACCTATGCTCAGTATGGTAAAGAGAGGCATGGGCATAGCTTTTTGCCCGGAAGCCTTCTCGAAATTAGAGGGATTCAACCCTCCCCCACTTTTAGAGTTATCCGATCCCATTATTCACACAAAACTAAATTTGGTCATATCAAAAAATAGCGTAAAGAAAGCGGCAACAGAACATTTCATTAAAGTTACAAAAGAAATACTAAATGGTTTAGATACTCAGTAAGACCTTTTACATTAAGTGTATGTAAAAGGTATCGAGGTAACATGAATATACAGTCCCCTTTTAAAGTTGTAGTTTTAAAAGATTGTACGATTACACAGAAAAGAGTAGAGAAGAATATACGTTTGTGGAATCAATGGAATCAAAATACGTGTAACGTTGAATTACTCCCCGAAAGACCTATTTTCAGTTAAGTGCTAAAAAAGTGGATATACTAAGTATTGGAAGATGTAGTGGGTACATGATATTCAACAAACGGACACTAAGATTGTATATATGTCCACTTGTATACACTACATACAAGAGTGAAAAGGAGAGAATAAAATGATTAATAAAATTGGTCAAATTATGTTATATGTAGATAATCAAGACGAGGCAGTAGATTTTTGGACGAAGAAAGTTGGCTTTACCGTAATTTCAGATGAAGACAATGGTCAAGGAATGAGATGGATTGAAATAGCTCCAACAGAAGAAGCTGAAACGAGCATTATACTTCACAACAAGGCAATGATTGCTGAAATGCAGCCAGAAATGAATCTTGGCACCCCTTCTTTGATGTTTTTCTCGGACAATCTCGAAACGTTACATCACACGCTGTCCAATGAACATGTTACAGTCGGAGAAATTGTCACGATGCCTTCCGGAAAAGTATTTAACTTTGCCGATCCTGAACAAAATTATTTTGCGGTTATGCAAAAGAGTCAATAACTAATCGAAACGTGTTGCATGAAAATACTATACGTTACATTCATGTAATTCTGAACAGCTTGCGAGTAGAAGATGAGTCCAGAAAAAATAGCGTAGGTTGAAGTGCAAGCACCATTCATCTCCGTTCAACAAACCGGACATATTATGGAACAAAAAAACGCCACGGCATCTATATACCACGGCGTTTCATTTCTTCTTCAAGTAGTTTAATAAATGCTGGCGCTACACGGACTTTCTCTGTGCGCTCATAGGCTTCGAGCAACGCTGCGTTTGATAGATTCACCATTAAGGCACCTCCTTTTAGTTATTTGAACTTTATTTGCATACCATACCCTTTGCATAAAGTATTTAAACCATTTTGCAACTTTTTTATTTTTTAAAGTGCGGCATGAGGAGTGAGTCTTTGCTGTCGAAATATGGTGTAATGCTTCCGACGCACAAAGTACATTAAAGGTACTGAAATTTCGAATAACTGTCAACCAATATAGCCATAAAAGTGTATAATAGAACTAGTTAAAATAGAACTTGTAATATGGAGAGGAGTTTTTATATCACGCAATCAGTCGATACTGACGGGAAAATGGAAATTACTAAAGACATCGAATCCTTACTAGTAGGTCATGTGGTGTATACGTACACAGACAACAGCAAATATATAGAACATGCTACTTCATATGTAGCGGAAGGATTGGCTAAAAATCACATCATTCTGTATGTGGACCAACCTACGAATTTTGCTTCCGTTAAAGAAAATCTTAGAAATGCAGGTTATTCGGAAGAGCAAATGGCCAATATTTATTTTGTTGATACCGACATGGCCTATGAAACGCATGAAGATTTTAATGCCGAGGCTGTTTTAAACAATTTGAATGACTTTTTCGATCCGCATGTGAAAGAAGGAAACATACTTCGCGGGTGGGGATTGGTGACTTGGCGTCCTCAAAGTAAAAAAACGTTAATTCCTTCTGTCGCTTTACACGAACAAAATTTTGACGACTTTTTCTCTAGAGTAGCGAATATCACAGGCAATTACATTAATATATGCGCGTATGATAGTTTATCTTTATCTGGTTCACTGTTAATTGAGCTTTTGCAAACGCATGAATACCATATGACGGATACGCATTTCCTACCTTCTCATTTATATCAAAAAGGGCCTGTTCCTTTTACAGGAGTAACAAAACAACTCCAGTTTGAAAATGAACTACGAAACCATGATACGCGTAGAGATAAATTAGACATAACCGGGAAATTGGCTTCCATCATTGCCCACGAACTTCGCAGCTCCCTTACTGTCATTCAAGGGCGTTTACAATTATTGGACTTAACTACTGGTGATTGTAGTGAAGCCAGTCAAACACAATTTGATGGCATCAAAAAAGGTTTAGCAGAAATAGAACAAATCGCATCTAAATTTTTATCGTTAGCTGAAACACATGTAGTCAATCTAAAAGTGATCAATATTACGGAATTAATCGAAGTGGTGAAGGTTCAAATGGAATCGGATATGGATATGAAAGCCATTAAGATGCATGTAAAATCGGATAATACTAAGATGACCATTTTTGGTGATGAATTAAAAACAAAACAAGTATTTATTAATTTAATCAAAAATGCAATAGAGGCTATGGAAACTGGAACTATCACGCTTCAAGTGAAAGACGATCATGATCACGTGACTATTGATGTTTCCGATAATGGCCCTGGTATCCCTGATGACATCCTAAGTCAAATAGGTGATCCCTTTATGTCATCAAAAGTGGATGGAACCGGGTTAGGATTGTTGATCTGTGAAAAAATCATTAGAGATCATAATGGTAACTTATTATTAAATACCGAGATGGGAAAAGGGACAACCTTTACAGTTAGTTTGCCGAAATTATAACTAGGCGTATAACGTTGAATGGTCCCCTTTTAGAAAGTATTTTCACACATTCACTTAGTTGATTGAAGCGAAAAAGAAGCTGAAGCCAGATCGGGCTCCAACTTCTTTTTATTTTGAAGTTTCGAGTGAGGTGCAGTCATCACTAGAACATTGGAGGGGAATATTATACGAAATCGTCAATTTGAGATCGTTCTCTATTTGCTGAAAGTGAAAAAAGCTACTCATAAAGAGTTGGCAGATACATTTGAGGTCAGCATTAAAACCATTCAAAGAGATATTGATAAGTTATCTATGATGGGTATACCCGTGACGTGTAAACAAGGAAATCAAGGAGGGATATATATAGAAGAAAGCTATAAGTTATCCAAAAGTTTTTTGACTAATGAGGATCTACTAACGATTACATTTGCGTTATCTATGTATGATAGTATCTCCACAAAAAAACATAAGGATCGTGTGATGAAAAAGCTGGCGCTTATTTCACCTGAGTTAGTCCATCTATTCGAAAGTGATGCGGACGATTATTTGGTTGTGGATCTTGTAGAAGAAAAGATTGATATGACGGAAAGTATCTATGAGAAAATAAATCATGGTCTGGATGAAGAGACATTTCTTACGATTGAAGTGAATGAACAGCAAATGATGGTTGCGCCTATTAGTTATGTATTACGGCCGGAAGGATTATATTTATATGGTTTTGCGAAAGAATATGTACTGATTAAGATCTCTACCATTATGCAAGCGGAAATCACTGACATGGAATTTGAAAGGAACTTTATCCCGTATAAAAATAATAAAGAGATTATTCTCAAATAAGACATTAGGTGTCCTATTTCAAGTGTTATGATGAAGCTCGGAGGGATACATGATGAACAATACTATATATGAGAGCCAATCAGTAAATAAATTAATTATGACATTCTCACTTCCAGCCATATTTTCTTTAATCATAGAAACGATGACTTCAGTTGTGGATACATCCTTTGCGGGACATTTAGGAAGCCAAAGTGAAAGCGCATTGACTGCGATGGGATTATTATCCCCACTTCTCGCTGTGTTTGTTGCCCTTCAAACACTTTTTGCGATTTCTACAGCCATTATGATTTCCAAATATTTGGGTCGGAATGACCGATTGAAATTGAACAATTATTTCAAGAGCGGGTTCATCATGACGCTCGTTGTCAGCATTAGTACGTCCTTACTTGTTTACTTGTTTATGGATTCAATCCTATCCGCTCTTGGTGCTGAAGCGGAAGTATACACTCTCGCTCAGGACTATTTGAAAATTATTATTGTAAGTAATATATTCAGTGCTGTTGGCTACACACTGACAAGTACCATACGGGCATTTGGAAATCCAAAAGCCGAAGCCATTATTATTGTTCTTTCTGTAGTGATCAACATCGTATGTAACGCAATCCTCACATTCGGCTTTCAGTTAGGTATGGTAGGCATTGCGCTAGGGACTCTCATTAGCGAGTTGGTATGTGCTGTACTGGCAGTCATGTATCTTGTGAAGAACAAAAATTGGTTTACATCGAATCGATTTTCCGTTCGAGCGTTCGTCACGATGTCGTATAACATGTTTAAAATCGGATTTGCTCAAACCACTATTCAATTGTTGGCAGGAGTCACTGCATTTATTGTGAATTACCAGCTACTAACGGTTGGCGGCAATTCCCACATCGCATTGTGGAATATTGCCAATAAAATGTACTTGCTCATGTTAATGCCGATCATAGGGATTACACAAGCTGTGCAAACCATTATTGCTTATTTCAATGGAAAAGGCGATGAAGTGAAAAAGCTGATGGTCGTGAAGAAAACTGTACAATATTGTTTCTTTTACGGTATCGGCATTACGGCAATAGTTTTCTTGTTCGGAAAGTATATCCTCTTACTATTCACAGGTGATCAAGAAATTATAGAATCAGTCATGTCCATTATCCAAGTGATTTTCATCACGTTCCCGGTACTTGGCGTTACGTATACCATCATGACGTTGCTGCAAGTTACAGGAAGCGAAATGAAAGCAGTGATCATCGGGATGACGAGACAAGTCGTTTCCGTTATTCCATTAGTTGTGCTATTACCATATATATTTGAGAAATATGATATTTTCAATATTACTCCTTCATTTTCTATCTTCTTTGCGATTCCGCTAGCAGATATATTGACGCTTGCTATTGCTTTACTATTCTTTAGGAAAGCTAAAAAAATCCCATATGTAGATCATGATAGGTAAATAGTGCGTGAAAAACTGTACACCAAAAGAAGTTGAAGCCATTCGTGGCCTCAACTTCTTTTGTGTGTCGGGGTCTTAAACTGTCATCACTTTCATTCCAACTAGTCATTTCAAAGAATACTGTTCAACAGTATACTTAACGTCACAATACTAAGCAGTGTAGATAGTAAAGTAATCATCGAAACCAGTTCCGGCTCGGTATCAAATTCAATCGCATACATAGTCGTCGTGGCCGCTGTCGGCATTGCTGAAATAATGATGAGGACGGTCCCTACTAGAGGATCCATACCTACGAACAGCACGAAAACAAACGCGAGTATAGGCGCAATGACCATTTTCAGTACTACGCCTGAAATGACCACTTGCCAATTGGGCTTCTTACGGATCACTGTTCCTAGTTGCATGCCTAGCATGATCATCATGACCGGAATCGCGGCATCCCCGACCATGGACGTCGTAGACATAATCGATTCCGGCACTGTAATGTTGAAATACTGGAAAACGAAAGCGAAAATCGCCGCATACGTTGTCGGCATTTTAAAGACCATTCTAATAGATCGACCTATGCCGCTCGTACTGCGTGACGCGTAATATACACCGAAGAAATTGTTTTGTAGTGATTGAATTACCATGATGAATATGGCATAAGGCAGTGCTTTTTCCCCTAAACTGAATAACACGACCGGCAAACCATAGTTTCCCGAATTCATGAAACCTGTGGCCAGTATAGAAGCACTTTCTACTTTTTTATCCCATTTAAAGATTTTCGCAATGATTTTATTGAGTGCAACCATCGCATAAAAAAGTGCAAACATATAAATCAGGATCGTCATATAACTTGCATTAAAATCAGCCTTATATAATGACGAAAAGACAAGAGCAGGCGATAGTATGTAAATCGAAAGTGAAGAAATTGATTTAATGTGTAGGCTTTTGACTCTTTGTAAAATGAATCCTACTATGAATACTGAAATAATCGGTAAAATAACTGTGAAAAATAATCCCATTTATACACCTCTAACGATCCTATCATCTCACTAGCTGGATGAGACGTACGTGTCTTGGGTGAACTTCCAAAACACCTTACAGATTCCATACTAATAGTAATCTTGTAGATTGTCTCCTTATATGAAATATTCATGAGAAAACTACATACAAAAGAAGTTACCGCTCTGTTTGAGGTGTAACTTCTTTTGTGTACTATAATGACATCAAATTTACTACGACGTAGCAGATTTCCATCATCCCTCTGCTATAAGTCTGTCATAGATTGCTTCCAACTCGTCGTCCCCCATCTTCTCTACGTAACTCATCGAATAAGTTGAGCGCAAGCAGATCACCAAGATCAGCACTCCGCGTTCTTCCACGGTCATGCACCCACCTCCACCAGATACAGCACACACTCTCCTGCTTTTGCATGGCCCACATATGCGGGGTAATTCATGATTTCTTTCTTATGCTCATACAGGCATTCCTCGGCGCCCGTTTCCATAAAGGTCATGCGTTTGATCATCAGTCGGTCCGCTCGTGTGATATTGCGTTGTGGTTCGCGAAATAATTCTTCATGTAGTCGGTAGACATCCAATGAATGCTCTGCCAAATAAAAAGCGTACCAGTCATCGGGACCGTCCATGACGAATAATTTTATGTTGCCGATATTCAAGTCGTTTTTCTCCATCATTCGCTTAATTTCCACTTCGTCAAATTCGATTGCTTGTAGTTTTTTACTGTCATCCTGGAATGTCACTTGATCTTTCAGTAAAGCCCAGTAGATGCTGTGCGCTAAGTGGGATAAGTCCATTTCTAGTGCGTAGTCGAACATGTCTTGAACGGTGATCATCTGTTTTCTCCCCTTTTGTAGTACTCTGTATCGACATCATATAGCTTGCCAGTTTCTTTGCTGTAGATGGCCGTGATCGTGCCGGTCGGTCCATTGCGGTGTTTGGCAATATCAATTTCCAGTAGATTTGTTGGCGCTTTGTCTTTTTCGTAATAATCTTCACGATGGAGAAGCGCAATGACGTCGGCGTCTTGTTCAATATTTCCTGAATCGCGCAAATCACTCATGACGGGATGTTTGTCGTGCCGCATTTCAGACGCTCTTGATAGCTGCGATAAGACGACGACGGGACAGTCGAATTCTTTTGCCATCGCTTTTAATTCATTGCTGATCTGTCCGATTGCTACCGTTTGATTGTTTACATTGCCTTCAGGACGGATGATTTGTAAGTAATCGATGAATATGATCGGCCGTTTCGTCGGATTGGTTTTGATGATATATCGAGCTTTTGCTTTGATTTCTCTGACTGTCATACTGCTTTTGTCGTTGATGTGGATCCCCGCACCGTTCAAGTAATTCAGCGTTGGCGTCCATCGATCTTTTTGTGGTTCGGTAAAATATTCATACGGGTCACGCATTCGTAATCGATTGTATTCACCTGTCGAAGCGATCATTCGGTCAATCATTGTGTTACGATTCATTTCAAGCGAGAAGACAATCGGCATATGTCCATCTCTGCTAGCTTGCAGTGCGAAGTGATTGAGCACGTCCGTCTTTCCCATAGATGGCCGACCCGCGACGACGATGTACTCACAGTCTTGGAAGCCGTTCAGGATTTTATCCAAATCGATTAATCCTGTCGATATGCCAGGTTCTGTTTGATCCGGCAAGAACGGTCTTTCGAATTGAGTAAGTAGATAGTCCGATAATATAGTCACCTCTCTACCGCTATTCAATTCATCCAGTTCTTCCAAGGCATGCACTACGTCATCCGTGCTCCAATCATGTTCAATCGCTTGCTGTAATATCCGTGCCGTTTCTTGCTTTTTCCATTGGTCGATGATCATCTCTTCGTATTCGTCAAAACGTACGACATTCGCAAATCGTTTGAGTCCATATACGTAATTGACTCCTCCTAGTTCGCTCGGTTCTCTCCTTGTCAGAACGGTAATATAGTCTACCGGTTTCCCTTCTTGCGCCAATTCCCGCATGACCGTGTAGATCGTTTGATGGACATGCCCTTGGAAGAATCTCGCTTGCATGTGGCTATCAAGAATTAAATAATTTTCTTCAAACATCGCACCTAGCAAGCTTTTTTCAGCAAATTCGTAACTCATATTCATTCTCTCCCTTTTCGAAATCTAATGTGGGTGACGCATAGGCTTCCAATCCGTTCGATCGAGCCATTTCAGATGGAGCTTCATTTAAGTAATTCTCAAATTTCTCTGCTTTGAATAATGTGGACGGTTGCAAGTAATTGTGAAACTGCGGATGATGTAGCCACTGCGCCGCCTTGGTATCGATCACTAGTTTGAAATCGTCCAGTGTGTAGCCTTCTTCGATCCGCTCATGGAGAAGGTCCATCGTTGTATTCGTATGATGCTTGAATCGCTTGAACGCTTTTTTGTTTAAATACTCAATGACAGAAGAAATAGTGGCGAGATCTTTCTCGCTATATCTTTTTTTCTTTGTAGTCTGTTTAAGTTCTTTGGTTATTGCTGGGAGCGAAATGTTCTCCTCAGACAGACTTTTTTGTTCAACTCGATCGACCGTTTCTGTCTGCTCGAAGGGTACAAATTCGCCGCACGTCTGTGACAGCTTTTCGTAATCAATGCGATACCATTTCGTTCGATCCATCGGCATTTTGTTGTATGCAGAAGTAATGATCAGTTGGTCTGTTTCCAATTTTTTCACTAGCCTCTTTACGACGTGCATCTTCCAACACGGGAATTCACACGTCCACTCTTCATACGTGTTATACACCCATCTGTGGCCTTCTTTGTGGTTTTTAGATATTTGCAATCGGTAATGCAATTGCTGGAGAAACAGCGCTTCGTTCGTACCGACTATCGCTGCAAACTGTGGCGAAAATGGTATTTTGATATCTCGGCTATGTTGTTTCATAATTCCGTGCCTCCTGTTCAGTTGCTTGATGATTTGCCCTTTCATTAGTCATATAGAAGAATTATTCAAAAAGGATACTGATTTTTTATTTTTATTTTTATAAAGTTGAAAATTACACACAAAAAAGAAGTTACAGCTCGTGTTTTGAGCTGTAACTTCTTTTTTGTATGATCTTTTGACTACTTATAGTATGTACTGAACTTTATTTCCAATTCACTGTTGGATTTTTCGTTACGCAATCTATATGCACATTCGTTTTAATCTTTCCACCAAATGTATGATTGGACCCAAATGCGACGTGAATCGTTTCATAGGCTTTTTCATCTTCAAGAATATTGCCGGTTAAACGAGCTGCGTGATTTGTTCCAATGCCTAGTTCGCATAAGTATCGTCCGTCTCCATCGCCTAGCAATTCTAGTAATTTCTTTCCATCCTGTCCACTAGCGTCGATTAATCGGCCTTTTTCTATCGTTAACACAATAGGCTTCGGCACTAGCCCAATACCTGAAATCGATCCATTTATCTCGATTGTTCCTTCCGCTTCACCTTCAAGCGGTGCAATATATGCTTCACCAGATGGGAGATTGCCAGATGCGGCTTTTCCACGGAATACCCCTGTACTTGGCACTCCATTACGACCGTTTACTGGAATGACTAGCTCATGTGCAGCTCCCGTTTCAATAATGACCGTATGGGCATCTGTTAATTTGTCTGTCATACTAAGCGTTTCTTTTTCTACACGGCTGTAATCTGCAGACATTGCACCATTTAAGAACATATCTTCTGTAATACCTGGCATCGTGATAACGCTGATTCCATGAGTGTTAGCATTCTTTCTAGCGACTGTATGAGTCAATGAATGTTTCGTTAAACAGAACACTAAATCATATTTCAACATTTCATCTGCAGCTTCTTGCGGTGGTTCCTCTCCAGACCTAGTACGATCTTCCATAAGATACGTGCGTACTTTCCAGCCATCCTTTTGCAACGCATCTGAAAACTTCTTACCCAACTCCTCAGTACTCATATCCATCAGCACCAAAGCATTAATGTCTTTTGTCACTTCAAAGTTATTTACCATTAACGTAGAAACTGTTTCTTGAAAGCTTTTCAATCTGCTACACCCTTTCTTTTTGATAAATATACACTATATAACACAAATACTAACGCAATAAACGTTCCCGCTCCTACTGGCTCATGCAATAGGAAATAGCCTAATAAGATCGTCGTAATAGGCATTAAATACGTAATCGATAGTGCAAAAATTGCTCCACCTGACTTTACTATATAATAAAACAATAAATTCCCTATACCAGAGTTGACCCCGCCTAGTAACAGAAACCAATAGACGTTTTGGCTGTCTGTAAATCCTTGTAGACTGTTAGCATCCACCGCCAACATAATAGGACCTGAAAAGAGAATACCCGCTGTCATGGAACAAAGAGAAATCGTCACGACTGAGTACATCTTTAAAAACTTCCCTGTCAAAACAGACGATAATGCATAAAAACTTACCGCTAAGAGTAGTACAATCGCACTCCCTATTTGGAAGCTCTTCGTCTCCGCCGAACCAATTGCAAAAGCTATAAAAACTCCTGTAAATCCAACTATGACACTAATAACAGCTGGCTTTTCTACTCGTTCTCTTAGTAAAAATATAGTGATTAGCACGCCAAAGATTGGGCCAGTGGCATTTAATACAGCACTGATTGTCGTGTCTAAGTTCTGCAGACTGATGCTCATAAGTATCCACGGAATTCCTGCACTTAGTAAAGGGATGCCCAATAGTAAAGGAACCTTATCCCATGTAAACTTTCCTTTTCCTTTTTTCGTTAGATAGAAAGGTAATAACGTCAGCGCACCGAATAAGCAGCGGTAAAATACAATAGACACAGGATGGAAGTCCGGCAACAATAGCTTGGTAAAATAGAACGTCGAGCCCCATAGTATGCTGAGCATGAATAAAGCGATAACCGGCATGTTACTCCCCCCTATGAAAAATAGACCCGGAAAAACCGGGTCTATCCAGACAGATACTCAGATAGGACTCGCGCAATCAAAGTACGAGGTAAGATAACCGGTAGCCCACTGTTCTCTACAGCATCCAATTTATGCTCCTCATTGTATCCCATGCAATCAAGCACAATCATATCTACCCCTTGTTCTTGCAAGGCGCGAGCAGCTCCTGCAATATCACTCTTTTCATAGGGGGATGCCACTTCAGCAAACAATTTTAGTTGTTGCTGATTCCACTTTGCTAGTAATTTCTCTCGTTGTTCTTCTAATGGAATGATCAGCCCAAGTGAACCTGTTGGTAACATGGCGCTAACCATATGATTTAGCACTTTATCGGGATAAATAATAGGTTGTGTCGTGTGCAAGGTTGGGAAATCACCCGTACATAACATCAACGTGATATCCGTTTTACTCTCCAGTTCGGTTAATTCTTTTTGCAATAAAGGAAGGAGTTTGCTTTTCCCGATTTTTACGGACTGACCATTTCGCATTCTGGAAATATAGATTGTATCAGTGTCATCGGGTTGGACAGAATGAATAGTTTCGTCCGTCAAGCTGTCCAATCCTCCACTTTCTATAATGGTGACGTCTGATCCCATAACGATTTGAATAGTTGGCGTCACATCTGTTCGCGGCGACTGTCCGATTGTCAAGACACCTACGACTTTCTTTGTCATTTCCCTTCACTACCCAGTGTTTGAAGATGCTTCATGGAACCATATAGCATTTCCAGACGCTCGAATTCTTTTTTATCGTAGAATTCGATTTGACCTCTTGTAAATTCTTTAGCAATTTCGATTGTAAATCGGACCGCTTGCGCTATGTCCACTTCATGACTTGCACCCGTTCCGCTACCTGGCACAGCCGTTTTTGCAGTGATTGCCAGTCCCACAACGGGTGCATCAGTAGCGACTGCAGGCTGTAGAATACTGTTGATGTGATAGACATCATTCCCGTAAGGTGTAATATCCTGTGTAGTCACTGCAAATGTTACAGGTAGATCCCCTGTTGTCATTTCCATGATTCGAAGTAACTCATCACTGAATTTCAGTACATATCCAGATTTCACAGTGGGTGATAGCGCAATACCCCGATGGTTAAATACGCGATTTCCTTTTGTCGTATCGATGGAAACTACCGCTTCCATCTCGGGAACTACTTCATATTGATTCATCGTCAAGATATCTACTGGCGATCCCATGAAATCAACTGGTTCGTGTGGTTGTGTAGGGGCAGTTGGACAAATGTGTGTAGTGATAATGACGTCACCAGGTAAACGATCGCCTTTTATTGACATATTAGCAAGTTTGACGCCAATTGCGACCGCAGCTGCTGCTCCATCTCCATCTGATACAAATCCTATTCTGTGAGGACGGGCACCTAATCCCCCTAAACGCCCAACGATTCCTAGTGTTTGTGCTTTTCCACCGCTAAGTTTACCTTCCGTTCCTTTGATAACAATTTTTACGAAGTCTGTAGAACCTTCAACTCCTGTAACTGTTTCATAAGAGGCGTCACAATGTTCAAATCCCTCAAATAAATCGACTACTCGTTTTCCGCTGGCGTTGATATCATCTAAGACTTCCATAACGTCCATTGTATATTTTAATGACATAGGTATACATCCTTTTCAAATAATATTTTTATTAATAATCGGTTCAATCACACGTAATAATTTTTCATTAAACATCGTCGAGCTTAATTTCAAATACTCTTTCGGTACTGAAATGACTGCGATCTTCATTCCTTCTTCTAGCTCTGCACTGACAACAGGCATGCCGGTTTCTGCGTTAAATGTCATAATGAGGTCAGGGAACGTACCTTTTCTTTCCCCATTCATTTCCACTGTCATGTATTCATTCCAAAACGTCACTTCAAGATCATCTACTTGTACGAAACCAACGTCAAATCCATTTACTGCTTTTAAATCAAATTTGCTGATGGTACCTGAATGAATGACCCGTCCTTTTAAATGGGTAGCTACCGCCTCAATACGGTCAGGACCTTCTACCGAAAAGAAGACTTCACCAAGTTCTATAGCTTGTGAAATGCCACCGACCGCGGCATGTTCTTTAATATGACGAATAGATACAGGGTTTCTGCAAACCCCTACCATGCCACCTGCTTCTACCGAGACTGACCGCACAACGTTGGATGAAATGTCTAGCGTACTAGAGATGACACCTTCTACTCGTCGATCGCCTTCTCCGCCCGCAAATGATTGAATGGATACGTAGCCTTCCTCTTCCGATAAATTTAAAGATCCCATGGAACCCGTTGGATGGGCTCTACCGTTACATGGTGCATCCAAAAATGGAAGTCCCGTTGCAGCTGCTTGGAGCCAGCCGTTGATAGTGGTAGCCGCTCCGTTTTCATTTGTCATGAGTGCTTTAATTGGTTCTGAAAACTCTTGCTGGACTCGTTCTACTGTTGAGACAAGCTGTTCACTATTGATATACACATCTCTTGCGGATGGTGCGCCAACTAGTGATACACATGCTACATAATCTCCATCCTCTAATTCATCTATGGTAATAAGTTGTGGTGAACCAAGAGTAAAGGCTTGCTCTGTTTTTTCTAAGCCATCTGATATCCAGCCACCGCCACCCCCGCCTAAAATACAGCCTCCATAAACTCCATTAATTGCATCATCTTTTGTAAGTGTTCGTATAGTCATAATTGTTCCTCCATTACTTTACTTTCCATAGTGACGTAAAGAAGCTGTAGATCGCATCCCCAGCGATAAATCCTGCTGCCATGGTGTACATTGTAGATTCTGCTTCTGGACCTTTTACCTTCAATACAATAAATCGAATGGTAATACCAGCAAGTACCGCCCAGCCGGCGATTGGATTAATAATCAATAGACCTGTCGCGAACAAGATACCCATTTGTCGTTTAGGACCGCCGATTAATTGGATGAGCGCGCCTGGAATTGCCCATAGAAGAAGTAACATGCCAACATTTCCGCCCAAGCCACTTTCAATCGTAGTGGCATAGACAAGATCTACTGGCGGTACAAGATCCTGTGCAAAGAAGGAATCATGGAAAAGTGCTACCATGACAATCGCTACACCAAAACCGATTAATGAACTTTTTAATTGTTGTCTACGACCAAATAACTCAATTGCTTTCTTTTCGTGACTACGCAAGATCGCACCTGACTTAAAGTCATAACCTAAATCAGCAAATGCTGGACCAGTTGCAGCTGTAAAACCAGTAAGTAGTGCAAGTGCAATCGGTGGGAAGCCTAACATCATACCGATAAGCAAGGCAATCAATGTCACCGCGAATGCCGGGAACCAACCGGAATGCATGGCTGCAATTCCGACGATAATTTCACTAGCTAATGCAGCAAATGCCGCGAACAGTACAAACATAATTGTTTGTGTTACTGACATGTCCCCGATGATACCGCCAATAACCGCTAAAATAAGAGCCGCCACTAAATACAGTAGAAAACCGATACCAAATCCTTTTTTCACATCATTGTCTGAACGTGTGTAGCTATAGTCGCCTTTCTCTTCACGCTGTGTATTCTTTTGTTTCTTCGCCTGCCAAAGCGTGATGACAAATTGTAGTAAAGCAACTGAGCCCGCACCAATCATCATGCCGTGTGGAATATAGAATTCATTTAAATCTACACCAAACATCGGTATGGAATAGCCACGAAGCAATAAGCCAATACCGAACATAAGTAACGCCCAAATATTTCCGATGAATGCCACGCCAAAAGCCGACATCGCGATACCAAAGTACGATCCGATTAAGCCAACTCCAATACCGATACCAAGGAACTTTGCTTTTGAACCACCTTGGTCTCCAGCTTTTAATGCCTCAGCTGTCGCAATACCAGGTGGCCATGCTTCGTTGGCTCCAAATAATTTCGAATCAAATACTTTGTAGAGAATGAATACATCGATGAACAAAGCAAGACCCGCACCGATCAGCATCGGTGTAATTAGTTCTGGCATTCCCATTACAAATGGAAGGCCAATCGGAATGAGCAAACTATTCGCCGCTCCGAATGTTGCCGCTGATATGGAAGTCTGGATAAGATTTTGATTCTCTATGGAACGATACTTATAAAACATCTGCATTGGTATTCTAGCGATTAGCATCGCAACCAATGCACCGATAATCGATGTATTCGGCGTGATTCCTAAAGTTGTAATCAACTGCATCCCGATTATTGCACCAAATATTGAAATGATAATCGAAAAAATAACAAATGGTAAATCAAATGTTTTTGTCTTTGTATTCATCCCTTACCCTCCTTTGTAAATTGCTTATATACGAATGCCTGCGCTTCTACCAAATCAATGATTGGTATATGGATTTCTTTTGATAAATACTCTTTAAGTCGGATCGTAGAGAACCCTGTACAAGCAAACAATATGACATTTGCCCCCCACTTCACTGTTTCATTCGCAAGTGCTAGTAATTCTACTTTTGCTTGTTCTGTAAATAGATCTGTAGTTTTTTGTAAGTTTGGCGAATATGAATAGGTATAAAAGCGGTCACCTAATTCATCGATGATATTTTTCGGAATCGTATTCGTAATTCCTATCACTGCGACTTTTCGCCCTGCTTGCATAGCCGCCTTTGCTCCACATTCACCTGCACCCATTACATAAAAATCTACTAACTCCTTTAACTCTTGTAACGCTGGATCGGCTGCACAACTAATCGTTATTGCGTCCACGCCAGGTTCTCTGATGAGTTCTTGAGCGAGAGAAATGATCTTTGGCACAGCTTCTGCTAGCGTCGTAGGATCGTAAATGCCATTTGGCTGATCTTGAATACAGCGTGTAATCGTTTGAATTTGATCTGTTTCCCACATGTGTCTTCCATGCTCGAGCAAGATCTTTTCATCATCTATCGTGAGCACTCGAATGATTCCCAACATTCCCACCACTCCTTTGACCAACTATAAATAATTAAACTATTCAATGTAATGCCAGTAGTGCGCAATATTCAGTCAACTATATTGCACATAATTTACACAATAAAAAATAGACGTTCTAAGACGCCTATCTATTTAAAGATTTTATTCGCAAACAAAAGTTCAAAATAAAACGATTTTCTGCTTCATCAATATTCATTTGCAATAGTTCTTGTATTTTCTGCAGTCGGAATGTCAGTGTTCTTCGGTGTATGAACAATTTTTCCGATGCCTTTGTAACATTACCATTTTCATTCAAATATACTTCTAACGTATGTAGTAACTCTTTATTTTGATCGACAAATAATGGTTCTAAAATACTTTTAGTATAGTTTTTCACTACATTTTGAGATGTTAAATTAATAAGAATTTCATATATACCTAATTGATCATAGGTGTAGAAGGTCTCTTTTTTTCTAATAAGTCGTCCGATTTCCATGGTTTTATCCACCAACCGAATACTATCCGCCAACACGCGATTGTCTTTTTCTATCGGAGCTACTGCAATTGTCAATGAGTGGATACTATCTGCAATCACTTTTTCAAGTGTTTTCATAACAGATACATCCTCATTTTTTGCGCGATCTACTAGTGCATAGTAGTGCCCATGCTTTTCGAACAATGTAAAAGAGCACTCTGGAATGTCTTCCATAATAAATAGCAACTCTTTCAATACTATATTTGAATAATCAATGACATAATGCGTTAGTGTATCATGTTTTTCAAACCAGCTTGCATGGAAGCGAATAATGAAGTGCTCTTTCATTTGAAATTCTTGCTCATCCGCTTGGTTGAATTGCTCCAGACGTTTAAGATGTTCAATTCGCTTTTTTTGTAGGTAGAGCTGTTCATTCATAAATAACTCTTCTATCTTTTCCACGATCTCTTTCAGATTTTCGATTGGACTATTGCTGGCTTCTAGTTTTTCAGTATACGGTATATGAAGCATTCCAAAGATATATTTGTTAGATAGTAACGGCATGATCAAGATATTGCGAAAACCATCTATTTTTAGCAATGTTCCACCAGTTTGTATAAGTGATGTCTTTAATTCTTCGGAAAGCTCTTCATAATTCGTATGGATTGGTTTAGAAAATAGGGTGTTGGAATTGCGCCAACCATTCGGAAGAAATTTTCTTGTGCAATAGAGCAGAGAACACTGTACATCTTCTATATATAATGGCCCTCCAATAATTTCACTCAATTCTTCCATTGCTTTTGAAAGTGAGGCAAAGGATTTGGATTCAAAATCTATGAATGGTTGATAGGAGTTTTCCTTTAGCTGCTTCTCTTTGTATAGTCGCTCATATAGGGGGGCCAGTACATTGATATACGAAACGTTTTTAGGTATAACAATAATAGGAAAGTTTTCTTTGTTTGCAATAGCCAACATTTTTTCAGGCAATGCATCTACGAATCTACCCAGTTTGATAACAATTCCTGCTGCATTTTTATCAATCAATGTCTGAACGATTTCAATTTGCTTTTCTATATCATTTTTAATCGAATAAAATGTTGTCATCACTAATATCCCCGATGTAACCCAGCTGACTACTTCAGGAACTTCCATTACTTCGATGGAGGTGATTTCACGTGTTATACCTTCGGATCCAGCAATAGTTATACTTTTCGTCAAGTCACCAATCGTTAGCGCTTCTTGAATATTCATCTGCATCCCTCCTAAGTTAATAGTATACAATATACTGTAGATTATAAGCATAGGTAGAGAATTAGTATTTTTTATATTTTTATTCTTTATCTAACAGGAATTTTCATAACATATCTATATCATTTTTCTGCTACTTCCGTTCTTTCATATACGTTTCAATTTTATTGCACGATGTATCATAGCAATTAACGAATTGAAATTTCAATTAATCACAAGTAAACGCCTACCCATCTTTACGATAGGAAGGCGTTTTTCCTTCATGTATACTGTAGGATATAGCCTCACTTCTCACCCGCAATAATATCAAATATAATATCCGCATGATCGGTATTATCTAACAAACCTGTAAAACGCTCTTTGGATGGTCCATAGGCATAAACCGGTACGTCTTCACCTGTATGTCCACTAGTTGTCCAACCCGTATACGAACGTTTATCGATGATTTGCTTGATCGCTGTTTCGATAGCACTTGCCTCTGTACCTGCTGCTTGAATTGCTTCTATTTCCTTCTTTTCTAATGGCAAACTTTCTTGATCGATGTAGCGTTCCAATGTCTGTCCTACCTCGTTACCATTCGCGATTTCTTGTGCAATGAAAGCAGGTGTACGTTTCACGGCTTTGATGACATCGGCAGACCAGTTATAGACGCCATCCGCTCCTATGGAAAATCCGCCAGTTGAGTGATCCGCCGTTGCAACGACCAATGTGTGGGGATCGTTTTTCGCAAACTCGATAGCTGCCTTGAATGCTTTCTCGAAGTCTTCCATTTCACTCATCGCACCGACCACATCATTGTCATGTCCTGCCCAATCGACTTGGCTTCCTTCTACCATGAGGAAAAATCCGTCTTCATTTTTCTTCAATCGGTCAATCGCTGCTTCTGTCATTTCTTCCAGTGAAGGAGTTTCTGCCGAACGGTCAATCATTTTTGACATGCCGCCATCTGCGAACAATCCTAGTATTTTATCGTGCTTATTGTTCAATAATTCTTCTTTTGTTGTGACATATCCATATCCATCCAATTCGAATGAATGCGCATGGCTCAAATCTTCTCTGACGAAGTGTTTTTTCCCACCGCCTAGAAGGACATCGATGGTATGCTCGCCATTGATGCGTTCATTGTAATAATCGTCGGCGATCTCGTCCATATTCTTTCGACTTTCATTATGGGCACCGTAAGCGGCGGGAGTGGCATGTGTAATTTCAGAAGTGGCGACAAGGCCTGTTGACTTCCCTGCTTCTTTTGCCGCTTCAAGGACCGTTTGCACGCGCTCTTTCTTTTTATCGACCGCAATGGCGTTATTGTATGTTTTGACACCGGACGACATAGCCGTTGCTGAAGATGCTGAATCGGTGATCGACTCCTCATCGTCATCAGGATAGGTCATTTGTTGACCGACCAAATATTTATCGAACGCTGTTAACTCGATCTCAGGAGTTTTCGGATCATCTTTAAAGTAACGATAAGCGGATGTGTAGGAACTTCCCATGCCATCCCCAATCAAGAATATGACGTTCTTGATTTCTGTAGTGTCTTCCTTTTTCACTTCGTTAGCTGAACTCGTTGAATTATTCCCCGTCCAGATGGCACCACCAATTAATGCAGCAGATAGCATGACTACGGGCACGACTGTCTTCTTCAACAATAAACAACCTCCTGTATTTGTAATCAACTATTACTCTACCGGAAGGTTATTAATATACGGAGAAGGCTATGTAAATGTTTGGTAAGGAAACATTTAACTTCCTCCTATAACAGCCTTTTTATATAAACTTGTCTATATACCATTATAAATGTATACTAATTTAAAAAAGTGCATATATTTGAATTAGGGAGGTGTTTGTATCATGACTTACGAAAAATTGAGTACGCTTTTTTATAAATTGAATCCGGATTCTTTTGAAGAAGAATATTTGAAGCGAATCACGGGCTATGGAAGTATGAACACACTATTACCTATTCGTGCATTCAGGAAAGGCAGGCTAGATCGAGAGCATTTTGAACTGTTCTATGTCATGACGCCTGAACTTATTAAACTGAACAATGAAGCCCTTTTGAATAGTGGTAAAATCCTATCATTAGTTAGTAAATTGCCTGCATTTGCAGCAGAACCTTACTTCCAGCGCTTGATTATTAATGACGCCCAAAGTAATAATGAAATCGAAGGTATTCGCAGCACAAAGAAAGAACTGAGTCATGTGCTACAACGCCTACAAGAACCGAATCCAAAAATGAAGCGTTTTATGGGTATGATGAAAACCTATATGCATATTGAAGATATTGGGCCTTTTCGAGCTCTAGAGGATTTCCGGACGCTTTACGATCATTTGGTTTCTGATGAAATTTCTACGAAGGATGCGCCAGATGGTCGTCTGTTTAGAAAAGACGAAGTGGAAGTGACTGATGGCTCAAGAATTACACATGTCGGCTTGCAAACAGAGGCAAAAATTGAAGAAGCTCTCTTTCATCTCATTCAGTTCTTACAAGATGATACGCATCCAGAGTTGTTCCGATATTTGATAGCACATTATTACTATGAATATATCCATCCTTTTTATGATGGTAACGGTCGAACAGGTAGACTATTGGTCGGTAGTTACCTTGCCAACTATCTGGAACGCTACTCAGCAGTAACTTTCTCTTACGCTATTAATAAAGACAAAGCGAAGTATTATCAGGCTTTAGAAGAAGTTCCTTCTCCTATGAATAAAGGAGAATTGACATTTTATTTAAAAAGTATGCTGGAGTTATTGATTGCTGGACAACATAATATACTAGAAGATTTATCCATTAACGAAGCAAAACTAGTTCGTATACAACAATTCTTGACTCATGATTCTAGGGAATTAAGAAAAGAAGAGCAAGAGATTCTTTTTTACTTACTAGTATTGACCGTTTTTGGTTCCAACGAAGACATATTGGTCAGCCGCCTCATTTCCCTCTCTGGCTATTCACGGTACAAGGTCAAGCAGGCTCTCGATAAAATGGAAGAGGAAGGCATCGTCTCACTACAACAACTTCGTCCAATTTCATATAGTCTGACTTCTGATTTTCTATATGACACATTAAAAATTTAAAAGAAATTTAATATCTATCCGTACAAATGACCGCTGGTTTCCCGTAGTTAAACTAGCGGACTATATTTATCATTTCACCATCTACTACCTAGCCAACAGGCGGTACCGGTTTATTCCGATTCCTTATAAACATCTCCAAAGAACCAGAGCCGAAGAGGACGCCTGCGACAATAAATACCAACCCAATAAAGTGAGCGGGATAAATGGATTCCCCTAAAAATATACTTGCACCTATCAGTGCGAAAAATGTATTGAAGTTCAAAAAGATTGAAGCGCGTGCTGCACCGATTGTTTGAATGGCTGAATTATATGCCATGTGACCAACAGCGGTCGCGATCAAGGCCGAGAATAGGAATACGCTCCAGACAGTTGGGGTTCCTTTACTTAATTCGGCAAAACCACCTGGTTCTTTTATCAGTGCAATGATGACTAAAATGACGGAACCGATTAACAGCATGTATCCTGTCAGTAGCCGCGCACCCATTGTGCTGGACGCTTTTTTAATTAGCATAAAACTAATGGCTTGAGATAAGATCGATAAGAAGATTTCGACATCTCCAAATGACAGTTCTCCTACTTTTCCACTGCCTCCAAGTACGACGATACTGACTCCTATTCCACCGAACAGAAAGCCCAAAGCCCGTACGCCGGTGACTTTTTCTTTCAAAATAAAAACAGCTAACGTCGCGGTCAATAGCGGACCAAGCCCTAGTATTAATCCCCCGTTAGCGGCACTCGTTCTTGATAGTCCTTCCGCTAGAAAATAATGATGCATCACGACGTTGGTTGCGGCGCCGCCGACGATATATAGCCATTCCCTATTTCTAGGCAAGCGAATTTTCTTCAGAAAAAACAAAATGACAAACACTAGAACGGCAGCGGACATAATACGCATCGACGTCATAGTAATCGGATCGAAATAGGTCACAAGATATTTGAGAGCGGATACGTTAATTCCCCATGTCAACATAACGAGCACCAATGTAATAAGTACTTTTAGATCTTTCATCGTCCACTAGCCCTCTTTACAGATTATTTTCGTATGGGGCTAATTATAAAAGGTACATCCACAAAGTCAATGTTCCCAAACTCGCACTTCCCTCCTGCATACGTTTATGTGTATACTGAATAATAAAATTGGTTAACTATTATACAGTTCAGAAAAGGCGGGTTTCTATGATCAAACTACGTGGGCACCATATCTTTTGTTTGCTCGGGTACCGTGGAATGGGCTATTCAGCAGAGTACACGGAAAATATGACGAAAATTCATGATGTGTTACGGGAACGGCCTGACACGTTGATTCAAATCATAAAAGGCCCGGATTATTTATGTGCAAAGTTTCCTCAAGGGCAACCGTATCATTGTCAAGATGACGGAATTTATGAACGCGACGCGGTGATTTTACATAAGCTCGGATTGAAAGTCAGTGATGTGCTACCTTGGCGCGAAGTCGAGCGAAGGATTCGGCTACATGTCGTGCCCGAAGATATTGTCGTAGTGTGCGAGACGTGCTCTTGGCGTTCGTATGGGTTTTGCCAAGAAGGTGTCGATGATGTGTTGGAGTCGAGAGGATTACGGCAAGTTCTTCAGGAAAAATAAACTTCTCAGAACAATAGCCCAAGTCGAAAGTGCATGATATGATAAACACATAGAAATGAAAGCGTATTCATATACTTTCATCATGTACTTTATTATAAGGAGGAGATTTCGTTGAATATGTCTCTCCAACAAAAACAAGAACTCAGTTTACGGATGACGACTGAACTCCGTCAAGCAATCGAGCTATTACAACTATCGACCTATGATCTGGAGCTATATATACGAGAAAAAGAGTTAGAAAATCCCGTGATTGAGATACAAGAAGCTGAACCAATGGATTCATTCCAAGAACGACAGCCCCTAAACTACACAAGTCAGGAAACAGATTCTACAGAATGGGTGAAGCAGCAAGACGTCAGTAAACGTGACCAAATGCTTCGACAAGTCGAGTTCGATTTCCACGATGTCAAGACGAAGCAATTACTTAAGACGTTGATTCATAGTTTGGATGATCACGGCTATTTATGTGCAGATGCGCACGCTATAGAAAATGTAGAGGCCGGTATTGAATTACTACAGCAAATCGGTCCGCCCGGCATAGGTGCTCGGACGCTGCAGGAGTGTTTGTTGCTTCAAGTTAGAAGCTGCGAAGAGTGTCCCGAGTTAATCGAAACGTTCATATCGGAGTATTTGCCTTATGTGGCTGAACGTAAGTGGCAACAGATCGCCAATGGTATGAATATTACGATGGCACACGTAAACGAACTGCATGAATTCCTGCTGACGCTACATCCGAGACCTTGTCCAGAACTCGGTCACAATGAAACAGAATTCATGATGCCTGACGTGATCGTTGAAGAAAAACACGGGAAGTTATCATTTCATTTGAACGACCGGGACCTTCCGAAAATCGGACTGCGCAAAGAATATGTATCTTCTCTTACAGGTACATCCGAACTTTCTTCCTATTTGCGCGACTATCATAAACAAGCGCAATGGTTACTAACAAGTATCGAACAGCGGCGCAATACGATCATTCGCATCGTGACGGATCTTCTCGAAAAACAAGACGCATTTTTCCGCTATGGAAAGAAAGCTTTGCAGCCCATGACAATGAAAGAAGTGGCAGATAGTATTGAGATGCATGAGTCGACTATTAGCCGTACCGTTTCCAATAAAGTAATCCAAACGCCTGCCGGAACGTTCGAAATGCGCTCTTTATTCACATCCAAACTAGCTGCACAGGATGGCGACAATGTATCTCAATCCGCTGTGAAAGCATCGATCCAGTCACTGATTGCGAAAGAAGATAAACGGAAGCCGTTATCCGATCAAAAGATAGTGGATTTGCTATTGAAAGAACAAGGAATCACGATTTCGCGCAGGACGGTCAGCAAGTATCGGGATGAACTCCACATTCTGTCGTCTAGTAAACGGAAATCGATTTTATAAGCCGTACTTCTTCATCTTCTTCACTACTGCGGATTGGCTGATGCCAAGCACTTGAGCCACTTTCCGCGTAGTACGGAAGGTCTGCAGTTTCTCCAGTATGATTTTCTTTTCAATTTCTTCAAGTGTCGCTTTCAAAGAATAATTCTCGCTCAAATCAGGCTGGTCGATGATGAAAGGTAAACTACTCCAGCTGATTTCGTCTTGTTCAGCTGTGACGACGAGGCGTTCAATCATGTTCTCCATTTCACGGATATTGCCTGGCCATTCGTATTGATGTAGCAATTCAACGAGCCCAGGTTGGAAGTAATGCTCGAGTCCATATTTACGATTTGTCCGGTTCAATACTAGATGAGCCAGTTGCTGAATGTCTTCGGGACGTTCTCGCAGTGGTGGGATATGAATGGGGATGATATTGAGTCGATAATAAAGATCTTCGCGGAAGTCTCCTTTTTCAATAAGTTCTTGTAAGTTTTTATTTGTAGCAGAAACAATGCGCACATCGATTTTAATGTCTTTTGTGCCACCGATTCTCCGGATTTCGAATTCTTGCAGGACCCGCAGGAGTTTCACTTGCAAATCCATCGGCATGTCCCCGATTTCATCTAGGAATACGGTACCACCATTCGCGGCTTCGAATAACCCTGCTTTCCCTTGTTGGTTAGCACCGGTGAACGCACCTTTCTCATAGCCAAACAGTTCTGATTCCAGTAAATCACGCGGTATAGCGGCACAGTTGATTTTGATGAAAGGAAGATCGGCCCTTGCGCTGTTTTCATGAATCAGCTTCACTACGACTTCTTTTCCGACACCCGACTCCCCTAAGATCAGTATAGAAGAGTCCACCTTAGCAACTCGTGCAGCTAATTGCACGACTTGTTTCATTTTAGGACTAGCCGAGATCACATCGTCCGAATGAACACCTGCAACATCTATAGATGAGACTTTAGGCGTAACGCTTTGATGTTTTCTTCGCAACGCTATAGATAGTAAAACGTCCAATTTCAAATTATTTAACTCAGATATATCTCGCACATTTAAGACGACATACTGAAGTTCACCTTCGGAAGTAAGTACAGGATTGCCTGTCACAAGCACTTCCAGACCTTGTATACTGATGACATCAGTGACAGGCTTCTTCGTTTGGATAATACGATTCGTAATTGATTTGGAGATATAGCCCTTTTCAATGGCATTCTTTGTCGTTTCCCCTACGAATTTCTCTTTAGTGAATCCCGTAATACGCTGCCCCGCTTGATTGATCGCCAGTCCTTTCCCTTCATGATCGAACACACAAATCCCATCGAAATTATGCTGAAATGCCTTTTCGTATATACTTTCCATGCCATTCACCCCATACTCGCTGTTTGAGTTGTTTTCGAATCAACAGCTTTCTTACTATTCTAACATAAAAAAAGAAAGGATTCTTCAGCAGAAGAACCCTCTCTCATTTCTATTCTATATTCTTTCCACGACGATGGCAGTTCCCACTCCGCCACCGCCACTAATCGCAACGAGTCCATACTTCCCGTCTATCCTATCGAGTTCATCCAAAATCGTTGCAAGCAACATACCGCCTGTTCCGCCGAGCGCATGCCCCATCGAAATTGCGCCGCCATTGACGTTTATTTTCGTTGAATCAATCTTTTCATCCCGAATAAGTTTCAGAACCGTTGCCGCAAATGCTTCATTGTATTCAATCAAGTCCATATCATTGAAACTTAAACCAGTTTGCGCCAGCACTTTATGACTCGCTGCCTGGCCACCTGTTAATAAGTATGGACTGGCCGATGTATTCGCTACTCCCACAATGCGAGCACGTGGTTTCATACCGAGTGCTTCACCCGACTTTTCATTCGCAACGACAAGCAACGCCGCTCCGTCTGCGAGTGAAGGTGAGTTTCCCGGATGGTGCATATGCTCAATCGCTTCAAGCTTCGGAAACGCTTCATAGATCTGCTCTTCCGCTGGTCCAACTCCCCATTTGATGAATGATGGCGTCAGTCCAGCAAGACTATCGACCGTACTTTCACGGATTAGCTCATCGTTAGCAAGTAATAACGTACCTTTTTCGTCATAAACCGGTACGATGGACGAATCAAAATAACCATAATCCCTTGCATAGGCTGCGCGTTCTTGCGACTGTACCGCATATTCATCAAGCTCTTCCCTTGTGAATCCTTCAAGGGAAGCGATAATATCAGCAGATACCCCCATCTGGACAAACCCCGTTTTCTTACTGACGTCAGGATCCGAAAACCATGCACCTTTATCCGACAACATTGGAACACGGGAGACGGATTCTACGCCGCCTGCTAGTACAACTTGCTCGAATCCCGCCTGTACTTTTGCCGCTGCCATACCAACAGCATCCAGGCCAGAAGCACAAAACCTATTGATCGTTACGCCACCTACCGTTTCAGGTAATCTGGCATAGAGTGCGGAAATCTTCGCAAGATCCGCACCTTGATCTTTCACCTGCGTCACACAGCCGAGCACAAAATCTTCAATCAGAGCCTTATCGAATGAATGACGCTCCTCCAGTGCGTGAATCAGCGTGGAAATTAGTTGGATAGGTGGTACTGATGCCAATGCACCCGATTCTTTGCCTGCTCCTCTTGGCGTACGAATTGCATCGTAAATATATGCTTGCGTCATTTCTTCCACTCCTTCGTTCAAGCTTCTTGGCGTTCTTCCGCCGAATCCATTACAAGTTGCTTCAAGTGAAACTTCATAATCTTTCCAACCGGATTACGTGGCAACTCTTCGAGGAAGTGGATATACTCAGGAATTTTATAAATTGCATAATCATGGGCTTTAAAGTACTGGATAATTTCTTCAATTGTTAGTGTTTCATCTGCATTTTTTAGTACTACACAAGCACAAGCTTTTTCTCCCATAAGCTTGTCAGGCAAACCTACGATTGAAACGTCTGCCACTTTGGGGTGTGATTGTAACAGGTACTCTACTTCTCCAGGGCTGATATTGACACCACCACGAATGATAATTTCCTTCGTGCGGCCGACAAAACGATAAAATTTCGCTTCCCCATCTTTTTCGATGATTTCAAATAAATCACCTGTACAGAAGAATCCGTCTTCATCGAAGATTTCATGGTTTAGGTCTTCCTGTCTCCAATAACCTGGGAACACACTTGCTCCTTTAATACGCATCTCGCCAGGCATACCTGTTTTTGTGATTGTTTTACCGGTTTCAGTGTCTACGATCTTGCTTTCGAAGTAGTGAGCAATTCTAGTCGTCCATTCAAGCCCCCGCACTCCTAATCGGGGGAAATAGTTGGCGCGTTGTTCTGCATCTGGAATATCCCGTGGATCACTAATGAATGTTGCACCTTCATTTGAGCCGAAGTAGTTGATAATCGATATGCCGAACTTTTCATTCCAACCTTTGACCATCCAAGGTGACAATGGTGTAGAACCCGAGCCGATTGCACGCATCGATGAAAAGTCCGTTGACTTGAGGATGTCTTCATTATTAAGCATTGTATTTAACAATGCAGGTGGAGCTAAAGTATAAGTCGCTCGCTCTGTTGCAATCTGCTTAAGGAAAGTTGGCAGATCGAACGGGTGATGCATGATCAGTGTGCAATTTTTCAATAACCACGGTACGAACATGCCTGCAATTCCTGCCATGTTCACCATCGGGAATGTATTCAGTAGTACTTCATCTTCTGTGAATGCACCTGCATCAACAGAGGCATAAGCCGAAATAATCCATTCGTTTTGTGTACGCGGAACTCCTTTTGGTGTACCTTCCGTTCCTGATGTCCAACAGATTGTGAAGATGTCATTCGCTGTATTCTTATTACTGGCGCAAATTTCATTCGCCAGTTGGACGTCTTCATGTGACATGTCCAAGTCATCAAGTGAAACTGCATCTTCCGGTAGATTATCTCCCCATGCAAAAATCGTATGGAGTGAAGATACCTCTTGCTTTACATCAACAAAATCCTTCGCTGTGTCATGTTTCAGAATATGGGTCATCGTGATGACCGCCTTTGCCTCCGTGAAGTTCAAGAGGGTACGATATTCATGCTTTCTATATTGCACAGGAAACGGTGTAGCAATGGCACCGATACGTAAAATCGCTAAGTATGTCAATAGCATTTCAACAGTGTTCGGCAACTGAATTCCAATAATATCGTCTTTGCGAATACCATTTTTCAATAAGAAGGCTGATAATTTTTCAACTTTTCCTTGCAGTTGTCCATATGTGAAACGCTGAGGCGCGCCCGAACAGATTGCTTCTCTATTGAGTGGATCCACCGCAGCAAGTGCAGTCGGTTTATTACGAACGTTCTCCAAGAAAAAGTCGTACAGTGTTTTCGTTCCCCAATATCCCTTAGCTGTATATTCATCAATCTTTTTCTGATCTGCTAGTATCATCTTTCCGCCTCCTTGTTTTCAATACGCTTTTATGCTTCTGAACCATAGAAGTTTTCACCTGAAATCCAAGTTGCATGGAAGCCCATAGGCACGCGGTGTGGTAATGCGATGCGTGCGACTGGCCCATTGCCAAACTGTTGGCCGTCCAAGATAACGAGTTCTGATTTATCAGTCAACACATTATGTGTATAGCACACGACATACCCTTCGTCTTCAGATCCCGCATTCTTCTTAGGCGCGAACGCTGCTTCAGATCCGTAGAAGTGATCGTCGAACATATATTTTTCATTTTGCCCTGTCCAAGTATCGTATTTTACTAAGCCGGTAAACTGTAACGTCTTCGCTTTATCGATATTAACGTTATAAGAATAACGACCTTTACGTCCCATATAATTAAGATTAATTACAGGAAACTCGGTATTCATATCGTCAAGCAAACCTTCCTTTACTTGACCTGTCTTTAAGTTCAAGCGCCAGTAATGAAGTTTGGCATCGAGTTGAAGAAACTGCATCATGCGCTCGATATCACTTTCTGTAGAACGTTTCGGCGGCTCTGGCTGATCAACACGGCAGCCAACAAGTACAATTTCGTCGCCTTCTTCCCATGCGTTGATGGAATGATAGATATAGCATGGATCTGCTTCAAACCAGCGAATATCATTGGAATTCCCGTGACGTGGAATAACGCCAAAACGGCTCGGAATATGTGAATGGAATTCCACTTTATATCGCCCCTTCGCCAGTGCTTCCGTATTCGCGAATAATGGCAAATCCATTAAAACGGAATAATTTTCAGTGATCCACATATCATGCGGATTACGTGGTCCTGGTAGGTCGATTGGTACGCTGTGTACGTCTTTCCCATCAGCCGATACAACACCATACATCATATATGGATACGAGATTCCATAATCGAAAAATATAAATTCTCCTGTATTCTCATCTACTTTAGAGTGCGCAGAGACGTTTACCTTTAATTGATCATTGAAGTTTTCTACTCCAACTGTTTCAAGTGTTTTTGCATCGATCCGATAAGGCTCCCCTGATTTATACCAAAGGCTCAAGAGATTATCATTGTGGAAAACAATGTCCGTGTTAGATGTGTTTTTCAGACGTTCAAAAGAAGGATTTTTTTTAGGATTGTCCCGAAGTCCCACCCATTCCGACTTTTTTGTCCCATCCTCGTACTCATACCCCTTTGTATGAACGTAGCGATTACGGTAGCTCACTTTACCATCCTTAAAGTAGACAGCGTGCAACATGCCATCTCCATCAAACCAATGATGACGGCCAGTTGGCTCATATTTGGGGTTCGGGCCGTTTCTGACGTATACCCCACTAAAGTCTGCTGGTATTTCACCTTCGATTACCGGTAGTTCTTCCACGAATAGTTCTTCTTCAGTTGGCGCATATAACGCGTCTTGCAAGTATGGGTTTACTTCCGTTTGCATATTTGTCATTTAACTTCCTCCTTTACTGTGCTCCATGGATTGTTGTCGATGAGTTGTTGTTGCGCTTGTTCGTACTCTCTATGCAACTGCTTAATAATGTCCGCTGCCGACTGTATATGTGTAATGGATTCAATTCCATGGCCAGCTGACCAAATATTTTTCCAAGCTTTCGTTCCCGCTTGCGGGTCGCTGAAGTCAATTTGTGCTTTTGGCACCAGATTGTCTGGATCAAGTCCTGCGCGTTCGATACTCGGGCGCAACATATTGGCATGAACCCCAGTGAAAGCATCTGTCATTAGAATATCGTCATAGTCGGAGTCCACCACCATATCCTTATATTCCGATTGCGCCATACTTTCTTTTGCTGAAATGAAAGATGTCCCCATGTACGCAAGATCTGCCCCAAGCGACTGCGCAGCAAGAATGCCGTTGCCTGTAGAGATACCTCCAGCCAAAATGATGATGCCATCAAAGAATTGTCGAACCGCTTCTACAAATGCAAAGCTATTCATCCTCCCTGTATGACCTCCTGCACCTGAACTGACAAGAATTAATCCATCGACGCCTGTACCGGCAGCTTTCTTTGCAAATTTTACGGAATTAACATCCGCAAACACGAGGCCATCATAGGAATGGACTGCTTCTATAACAGTCAATGGACTACCAAGTGCAGTAATAACGATTGGCGGCTGATAGCGTTTGATCAATTCCACTTCTTCATCTAATCGGATATACGTGCGATGCGTCACCATATTAAGTGCCCACGGTGCTGTTTTACCGATTGCGCTATGTTCTTTTAATGAAGTGGTTATATGGATCATCCATTCTTCTAGTTGCTCGATTGTTCTCGCATTTGGCGCTGGAAACGAACCGATGACACCATTTGTACAGCATGCAGTAACAAGTTCTGGACTCGACACAAGAAACATTGGAGCGGCTATGATAGGTAATACCGCATTATCTGAAAGCGTTTTCAAAACTCGTTGTTTATTATTCATTTAAATCCCCCTATGAAATAGTTTTACTACGTGCTGTGCTTATGTATATTGCAAGTACCGTGCCAACTTGGAAAATACGTAGGTATCGATTTATCTTCATTTTTTCGATTCGAAAAGTAATCAAACCAAGAGAATGGTGAGTGTAATAGTAATCAGAATATCGGATCTAGGACAAATTGAACCTATCAGTACGCGGAAGCAGATGTTGGTATGAAACTTGCAAAGTATGTAGAAGAGATAGTGGACAAATAGAAAGGTGGAAATATCTTATGTTATTTTATATTCGAGCATCCGTGCAGCAAAAAGAGTTATCTACTGATGAGTTATGGGCTCTATGGGAGAAAGAAATCTCTGTTGGCCGTAAAGCACTTGAAACCGGGAAAATTGTTAGCGCATACAAAGTGGCTGGACGTAAAGAAGTGATTTTAATTTATGATGCAGACTCGCATGATGAGCTTGATCGCGTATTCACAGCGCAACTTCCGTTGGCTGATTATCTGACAGTAGTAGAAATGACACCGATTCGTCCATATGTAGATTTTGGAGACGATGTAGTAAAACGTTGGAAACATTGATAATAGAAGGAGTTGACCGGAATGAAAGCAGAGCATATTACATTTACGAGTGAAGGCACGAATTGTAGTGGCTTATTATATAAACCTCAAGGCAAAGGTCCATATCCTGCAGTCGTCATGGCACATGGCTTCAGTTTAGTAAAAGAAGTGTTTTTGCCTCAGTATGCCAAGAGATTTGCTGAAGCCGGGCTTGCGGTATTAGCATTTGATTACCGAAATTTTGGAGAAAGCGAAGGTGACAATCGCCAGCACATGGATCCCGCAATGCAGATTGAGGATTACCGCAACGCGATTTCGTATATGGCATCTCAGGACTTCATTGACGGAAACAGAATCGGGATTTGGGGTAGTTCATACAGTGGCGGACATGTACTGCAAGTAGGTGCGATGGATTGCCGCGTTAAAGCAATCGTTTCGCAAGTACCTACTATCCGTGGAATACTTGGCATGGAAAAGAAAATGGGCAAGGAAAACATCGAAATTCACACTCAACATCTAGCTGATTACCGTCAGGCACGTTACGAAGGTGCACCGGTCGAATACATCAAAGTTGTCAGTGAAGACGGCAAAAACTGCGCACAAACCCATCATGAGGCCTTTGAATGGTTTACGAAAAAAGCGCAAAAAATGGCACACACATGGGAAAATCGTTTGACGCTTGAATCAATGGAGAAATATATGGAGTATTATCCTGCATCGAATGCCGACTTGATCTCCCCTACTCCATTATTGATGGTCGTAGCGATAGAAGACGGCATTACACCTGCTACCCCTGCCATTGACATCTTCAATGAGAAAATCAGCGAACCGAAGAAACTGGTCGAGTTGCCAAAAGGTCATTTCGATTTATACGACGGCGACACATTCGAACGTGCACAACAAGAAGCAGCGGATTGGTTCGTGGAACATTTAGGAAAGGAGCTAAGTCAATGAGCGCAGATTATATTACACCCAACATGGAAGAATGGGTTAAGAAGTTTACGTTCGAAAGCTATTGTAAAGTGCGTGTATGTGAAACTGATCTCTATGCGCATGTTAACAATACGAGCTACGGTCCTTATTTCGAACAAGGGCGTGCCGATTACCTAGAAGAACTAGGGTTCTACAAAGAAAAACTCATGTTTGTCGTCGGGGACTTGTACTTCCGTTTCCACAGCGAAGCTTACGCGCGCGAAGAACTCGTCATCAAAGTACGTACGTCCCGCTTTGGTACAAAATCATTCACAATGGAAAGCGTCATTCAACGCAAAGCCACAGGTGATGTGATTGCAACAAATTGGACGACACTCATTATCATGGATAGCGAAACGAAAAAATCAATTGTGATTCCTGAGTGGGTCAAGCAACGGATCCAAGACTATGAAAAGACGTTGCAACTTTCCTGATTATCGTTCTATGGATAAAAACAGCTCATCACCAGTCGAAACTAGACAGGAATAAGCTGTTTTTTTCTTTCTCTATACTTATTTCTCTGGTGCCCGCTCCAAAGTCTTGATCACAAGTTTGTATCTTTTTTGTGTTTCTTCAAATTCTTCGCGATATACATCCATTACGAGAACCGGCTTGGGACCCAATTTCGTACGCACGGGGACGATATCTCCTTTTTGAATCGGTTCTTCCCTTATCTTTTTCGGTATATGCCAAGTAAAGAATTTCTCTGTGTTGAGTTTTAAAACCCCGTCTTCATTTCCAAGTACATGAAGCGCTTTAATCGTATTATTCGTATCCATGCAGTCATTCTACTCCTTTGTCAAACGTCATATACTGTGGGTCTAGCATAAATTCATGCTATTGGATGAATGAAATTCATAACACTTTCCACAATCGCTCTTTGAAAGTCGGTCGGTTTAGTAGGTACGATAGGAATTTACACAAAAAACGTGCAATCCATCCTAATCGGTGGCTTGCACGTTTCTTTATTCAATTCACAAACGATGTGAAGCCATCCGAAGAGTTGAATTTCACTTTGAAGCGTCCATAATCAGAATCCAAGTTGAATGTATATTGGTCAAATGTGTACTTGGCATCTGTTACCGGATCTAATTCGACTTGCTGGGTAGTTGTGATATATTTAGCTACAATATTTTTATGGCCATATGTTGCATACTCGGCTTCCAATATTTTTTTGGCTTCATTGATCGTCAGCTGGAAGTTCTTCGTACCAACCTTCGTATACTTTAATGAATTCATCTTCCATTTGCTGTCTTGTTTTTTAAATTGATACGCTACATAACCGCCAACAGAATAGCCATTTTGGAATTCCACTGTGTTTACATTCAGTGTATTGGAATCGGGTTGTGTAAACTCGAACCGTACTATTGGCTCATTATTGATATATGGCAAGACGTTAGAGTAGCAGTCCTCGCATTTAGGATTGTAGTAACCTTTCAGATCGCCATCCACAAACGCTTTTGTCGCACTCATACGTAGAGTAGACTCAATGTCCGAATACTTCCACTGATTCATCCGCGCATCGCGCATAGTCTTCTCCAGTTCAAACGTTCTGCGATTGACGAGATCCCATGCTTTGCCTTTTGTTACTTTATCAGTCGCCGGACGAGCTTCCTTCACCTTGATGGCTGCGTATAAGAACTGTGCATAGTGCGCACGCGTTACAGATTCATTCGGCATAAATTCACCACTAGAATAACCGCTCGCAACACCACTAGCTTTTAGCGCGTTGGCATGGGTATAGCCCCAATGTTCAACATACACATCATAAAATGAATTTTGTTTCGTCATATACAAATCAAATGCGATATCCAATACTTTCGCCATTTGAATCCGTGTAATCGGTGCTTCCGGATTGAAGTAGCCATCTGTTCCGCCACTGAAAATGCCGGCTGCAGTCAATTTCATGATGGAGGCATAGTATGGATGATTTTTCGGTACATCATAATACGTCACTGCAGTTGTCGCTTGTGGTAATTTCAGTGCTTGGTCCAGTAACTTCGCTACGTGTTTACGCGAGATGTGTTCCTGCGGTCGGAACGTGCCGTCTTGATAGCCCCCTATAAAGCCTTTATCCTGTAAATACTGGATCGCTTCATAGTTCGGGTGATTTTTCGACACGTCCTTGAATTCTGTTGTTGCGGCTTGCGTAGAACTGAATGATACAAATGAAAGCATAACGAGCAATACGGTCCAAACGAAAATCCGACTAGGCTTGTTCATAATCTTTCCTCCTCAGTAAATTATTTTGTCGGCTGTAGGTTACTTGTTATTATTATTCTACCAACTTTCAAATGATTCGTATATATTTATTTTCTAAATATTGCAAATATTTTAGAGCTTGGTTTATTTTAATTTTTCATTATGGTAAAAATGACATTTGACCTATCGTCAGAAGTCTGTTAGCATGAAAAGATTGTTATCCTTTCGACAAACTTCGATTATGTTTAATGAAATGTCATGGGATTTATCATGCTACAATGAATACGTTCTTAGTTCCGAATCTCCCGGTAAAACAATTTAACATGTTACTGAGGATTATTTCGACTATAACGGTCTAGACTTCATTAACGTACAAAACTTATTTGTTGTGAGAGTGAGGAATTTCGCTCATAATAGTGGATACAACCCTACTGCAATAGTCGGTGCACTTGCCTATCGTACTGCGGAAGGCATTCAGAAATACCAGTAACAAGTTGGATCTTTCGTATAAATGAAGCAGAAAGGATGGATGGATCATGAATATAGCAGCAATCGGTGTACCTGGGCTCATTATTATCCTTGTGATTATTTTGATTCTTTTCGGACCTCGTAAATTGCCTGAAGTCGGCTCAGCAGTCGGTAAAACTTTAGCAGAATTCAAAAAAGCTACTAAAGATATTATGGGCGATGATGAAGAGAAAGAAAAAACAACTGTTACTCCTGCCAAAACGATTGAAACTGATAAAAAAGATATTAAATAAGTAGGTGAAAAGATGGATCCGTATAGTGATCAAAACCGGAAAAACCAAAGCCCATTAGACAAAAAAGCAAATGATGAAGAAACCGCCCTGCCCGATCACTCTGCGGAGACTTCTTCCACTGAACGGGCTGTACCAGAAGAACTAAAACCAGAACCACAACCAGAAGAACCAAGAATGCCTCCTAAACAACCTGACGATGAAAAGACTGATGCAGATCCTGCGTTAATCGAGCATCTCACGGATCTTCGGAAGCAGCTCATCAAAAGTGTCGTCGTGTTTTTGGTTTTCTTCATTGCCGTATTCAGCACGATTAATCTATGGTTCCCATACGTTACGCGGGGCTATAAGCTGATCGTTTTGAGTCCGCTTGAGGTCATTTCATTTTATACGACGATTTCCGCTGCGATGGCATTTGGTTTGTCCGTCCCGTTCGTCTGTCATTTCCTCTGGCAGTTCGTCAAACCGGGTCTGACGCAGAAAGAAGGACGTTTCCTAAGTCTCTACTCCCCTGCCATTCTGCTCTTGTTCGTCGGTGGTCTGGCATTCGGGTACTATGTAGTCAATCCACTGAGCTATAACTTCTTAGTGAAGCTCGGTAAAATGAATTTTGATGTCATGATCACGGCAAAAGAATATGCACGTTTTTTATTAATGACCACCATGCCGATTGGTTTGCTCTTTGAGCTTCCAATCGTCGCACTATTCCTTTCCGCTATCGGTATTCTGACATCTGAAACTATGAAAAAAGTGAGAAAGTGGTCGTACGTGATTCTCGCTGTAGTGTCCGCATTGATCACACCTCCTGATTTCTTGAGTCAGTTGATCATTCTCATTCCAATGATTGCTTTGTATGAAGCCAGTATTTTCATTGTCATGAAAACTGAGAAACGACTAGTACCAGATGCAGAAGCATCATAATGAATAAGAAAAAGCGTTCCACTGTAAAAGTGGTACGCTTTTTTCTTGCGGAAATATACGTGAAGAAAGCAACCGCGCCCATACATCCAGGCAAGCGCTCTATGTTGCCCGATATTCGCTCTATATGCCACGTCAAGCGCTCTATTCAAATCCAGATTCGCTCTATACGCCACGCCAGCCGCTCTATCGAAACCTGGATTCGCTCTATATACCACGTCAAGCGCTCTATCGAAGCCCGGATTCGCTCTAGACACCCCGCTAGCTGCTCTATCAAAACCCAGATTCGCTCTATATACCACGTCAAGCGCTCTATCAAAACCCGGATTCGCTCTATATGCCACGTCAAGCGCTCTAGCGAAACTCAGATTCGCTCTATACGCCTCGCCAGCCGCTCTATCGAAACTCAGATTCGCTCTATACACCACGTCAAGCGCTCTATCAAAACCCAGATTCGCTCTATACGCCTCGCCAGCCGCTCTATCGAAGCCCGGATTCGCTCTATACGCCACGCCAGCCGGCTCTATCAAAACCCGGATTCGCTCTATACGCCACGCTAGCCGCTCTATCGAAACTCAGATTCGCTCTATACACCTCGCCAGCCGCTCTAGCCAAACCCGGATTCGCTCTATTACGCCACGCCAGCCGCTCTAGCCAAACTCAGATTCGCTCTATACGCCACGCTAGCCGCTCTAGCCAAACCCAGATTCGCTCTATACACCTCGCCAGTCGCTCTAGCCAAACCCAGATTCGCTCTATACGCCTCGCCAGCCGCTCTATCGAAACTCGAATTCGCTCTAAACACCCCGCTAGCCGCTCTATCAAAACCTGGATTCGCTCTATATACCACGTCAAGCGCTCTAGCGAAACTTAGATTCGCTCTATACACCTCGCTAGCCGCTCTATCAAAACCCGGATTCGCTCTATACGCCACGCTAGCCGCTCTAGCCAAACCCAGATTCGCTCTAGACACCCCGCTAGCCGCTCTATCGAAACTCAGATTCGCTCTATATACCACGTCAAGCGCTCTATACACCATACCAAGCGCTCATACTTCGCTCTTCCAAGCTCTTTAAAACCACGGATCCTCACACAGCAATTTTAATTTATTTAAAACTGTTTGACAATTAGTCCACTTAGCTTTATTATTAGTAAAAGTTATTTAAAAAAATTAAAGGTGGTTATTAATATGACAGAGATGATTTATGGCAATACTCCATGTATGTTGGGGGCTAAAAATATATCAGCAACAAAAGACTTTTCGGATGTAGACGTTATTGTATACGGAGTTCCTTGGGAAGGCGCGGTTACATGGGGAGATTACACAGGCTGCGAACTCGGGCCAAAAGTCATGCGCTTATGTTCTGCACGCTACTCGGGTTACCTTCCTGAAATCAATGACATGGATGTTTTCGAAAATGTCACACTAGGTGATGTGGGAGATATCGACATCGTGGCTGCTGATGTCGACGAAACGATGAAGCGAATTACCGATTTCACTTCCGAGTTATGGAAAACAGGCAAGTTCGTCATCGGTCTTGGCGGCGATCATGGTATTACGTACCCGGTCGTGAAAGCGATTGCAGAGCAGGATAAAAAAGTGGGAATCATTCATATGGATGCTCACTATGACAACCTTCCATCTCACAACGGTGACCAGTTCGCTCGTTGTAGCCCATTTGCTCGTTTATATGAACAAGAAGGTGTGCGCAACGAAAGTATTATCCATACAGGTATCCACGGCCCACGCAATAAACCTGAAAGCGGACGCAATGCGAAAGCAGCTGGCGCAGTGACCATTACGATCAATGAAATCCGTGACCGTAAAGATTTAAAAGAGATGGCTAGAGAAATTTATGCACAAGCTTCAAAAGACGTAGATTGCGTGTACTTGACGATTTGTAGTGATGTATTGGACTTCGCATTCAATCCAGGTGGTCCAGTAGATGGAAATGGCTTAACTTCTTATGAATTACTGACATTGGTACATGAAATTTGTAAATTAGGCGTAATCGGTATGGATTTCGTGGAAATTTATCCGCAACAAGATCCTAATCAATTTTCTGCTCACTTTGCGTCTACTCTGATCCTGTATGCACTAGCAGGAAATATCCTTCATCATCAGCAAAAAGAAGGAAAATGAGCTACTACTTCTCAGACTACTAAACCTTTCGATTGATAATAGTCGATTTTTCCTTCTTGGTATAGGAAAATAAGGAAGAGTATTTAATCTGAGGAGTGTTAGAAGCTATGAAACAAAACCAATTGATTTTCGATTCTTATATACGAATGGCTGATGCCATATATAGTGTGTTCAATGTGAACTGTGAAGTTGTAATCCATGATGTGACGAAAGTAGAATCCTCTTTAATTTATTTAAAAGGAGATGTCACGGGCAGAGCGGTTGGAGCCCCTACTACGGAAGTCATTTTGAAGGAATTGAAGAAGAAGCACGAGGATATTAAAGATTTGAATGGCATCATCACGAATACGACGCGTGGGAAGATTATTAAGACTTCCATTGTATTCATTAGAGATTTGGATGGCAAAGTGATTGGTTTCCTTGGGATCAATTTGGATATCACGGAAATCAATCGTCTACAGCAAGTGATCGAAGAAATGATTCGACCTGACACAAGCTATGATGGACAGCATTTCGATGAAACGTATGCGACGCATATTGATGAAGTGTTCGACAATATTACGAAAAGCACTATCGTGGAGCTTGGAATAGATGTTGAAAACTTGCAACGAAAAGATCGTATTACGTTTGTTCGACGGCTGGAAAGTAAAGGAATTTTTCTAATTCAAGGATCTGCTGATCGAATTGCGGATTTATTAGGAGTATCCAAACAAACCATTTATAACTCACTCGAGGAAAAGTGACTTTTCTTTTCCTCGCCTATTCAGTGAGGACAATTAGGGGAGGAAAAGAAGATGGTCGCTAACGTACCCGTTACACAGCAAGTTAAGAAAAAAGGGTTACTTTCAAAGATAAAATCGATGGGGCCGGGAGCCATTATTACTGCTTCCTTCATAGGTCCGGGTACTGTCACTACCGCCACTCGCGCAGGTGCTGGATTTGGTTACGCCATTTTATGGGCAGTAGTCTTCTCTATTATCGCAACTATTGTTCTTCAGGAAATGTCTGCACGACTTGGTGTTGTTTCAAAAAAGGGATTGGGTGAAGCGATACATGACCAATTCAAACAACCTTTACTGAAATTCGCTTCTATATGGCTCGTCATTATATCGATCGGTGTTGGCTGTGCTGCATATATTTCAGGTGATTTGATGGGAACGTCCCTTGGCGTCTCTACATTGACGAATATTCCAGCACATATTGTAAGCCCTTTCATTGGCGTGGCGATCCTAATCTTGGGGTTGTCGGGCAGTTATAAATTAATCGAAAAGTTAATGATTTTCCTCGTCATCGTCATGAGTGTGACGTTCATTACGACAATGATTGTTGTAAAACCTGATATTGGCGCGGTATTTGCCGGGGCATTCATCCCAAGCATACCAACCGGATCGATCATTATTATTATCGCATTGGTCGGAACAACAGTCGTCCCGTATAACTTCTTCATCCACTCTTCTATGGTGCAGGAACGCTGGACTCAGGTAAGTGATTTGAAAGAAGCAAGATGGGATACGATCATTTCAATTTGTGTGGGTGGATTAATTACCGCGGCCGTTTTGATCACAGCAGCGTCCACGATGATGGGCATGGAAGTGACGAGTGTAGCTGACCTTTCTGTCCAATTAGAGCCTTTATTCGGTTCATGGGCGAAAGTATTTATCGCGATAGGCATTTTTGCAGCTGGTTTCTCATCCGCTATCGCAAGTCCACTTGGTGCAGCAGTCGCAATCAGCAGTGTCTTAAAGTGGGAAGGCGGAATGAAAAATAAAAAGTTCAAAATGGTATTCTCCGGTGTGATCGTCATCGGGATTATCACATCCGCCATTGGCTTCAGTCCACTCGATGTATTGCTGGCGGCACAAGCATTGAATGGTATTTTACTTCCGATTGTTGCGGTATACTTGTTTGTGATCATGAATAATAAACAATTACTCGGAGATCAGCGCAACTCTACTTTCCTCAATATCATTGGAGCGATCGTCATCTTAATCGCGATTTTCCTTGGTGGATATAGTTTGGTTGATGCAATTCAAGTATACTTGTAACACTAGTTGCATAAGGAAAAGCGTTCCACTTTTATGGTGGAACGCTTTTTCGTGTATCTTGGGGGTTTCTATTTCATTATCCGCTCATTACATACTAAAAAGCGCTCTATACTGCTGCTTATCCGCTCTATCGAGTCGCGTTAACGCTCTATCACGCCCCACGACCGCTCTATGCAACGGTGCATACGCTCTATCCACTTCATTATCCGCTCTAAAAAGCGCTCTGCCAAAACGGCTGAGCGCTAGTATGGTTAGGTTATGACTGCTTACTAGTAAGCCAAGCCATCGTCTGAATTCACAAGCACTGTATCTCGGCCATCTTTCGTGTCTACAGTAAATTTATACTCTGTAAATGGATATTTTTCTTTCGTGACAGGATCTTCACCCGTCTTTTTCGCTTGTGAAACGTACGTTATTTTAACATTTGAAGAATACGCATAATTCAATTTCACAACACGCTCTGCTTCAGCTTTAGTCAGTTCAAAATTCTTTTTCCCTACTTCTGTCCAATCAAAGTGATCCATCTTCCAACTACCCGATTCTTTCTTAAACGCGTAGTCAACAAAGCCGCCACCCGTTAGTTGATTGCTAAATGAAACGGTTTGGATACGAAGTGTATTGGCGTCTGGCTGTTTATAGTCGAAACGCATGGAAGGTTCAATTGTTAAATACGGGAATAAAAACGAATCACACTGTGTACAGACGCTCGGATAATCTTCTTTTAACAAGCCATCCACAAAAGCTTTTGTAGCGTAAGGTAGCTGCTTTGAACGAAGCTGATTATACGTTTGATTATCCATTTTCCCTTGGATGCGAATCCCTTCAATGACAATAGGTAAGCGCATAGTCAAATCTACCGCTTTTTCTTTCGTTACACTAGTACCTGAAGGTGATTTCCCCACTTTCATCGCACGATACAAAAACTCCGCATAGTGCGCACGTGTAACAGGCTGATTCGGAAGAAACTTCCCTTTATCTCCCTTAGTAACTCCATTGGAATACAATGCACTCGCATGTACGTATCCCCAGTGCAAGAAGTGAAGATCTTCAAACTGTGTCGGTTCCTTTATATTGAACTCAAATGCCAAATCTAGCATCTTTGCCATCTGAATTCTTGTGATAGACGCATTCGGATTGAACTTCCCGTCCATTCCACCACTGATAATCCCCTTGTTGTATAACTTCATAATTGGCTTATAATACATATGGTTTTTCGGCACGTCCGTAAAGACCAGTTTATCGGTAGGCGGTTGCGGGAACTTCAACACTTGATCAAGTAAAGATGCCACGTGCTTACGACTGACCGGTTCACTTGGACGGAATGTTCCGTCTGGATAGCCATTAATATAACCCGCTTTCTGCATTTCTTGAATCGCGGTGTAGTTTGGATGCTTCTTCGATACATCCTTAAATTCTTTCGCAGACGCTTCATTGAAATCTGCAAAAACAAGCGATAAAGTCAGTACCAATGCTGTCCATACTAGAACTCGTAAAGTAGTCTTCATACACTTTCACTCCTTTGTTAGGTAGTAACGTTCTACTCTCATAGTATCAATAACTCTTCTGAAAGTATAGGAACATTTGTATAATAAAGGAAGCAATTTATACTTCGATAATTCGTAATGCCAATATTTACTGACATCAACTGGTCACCGATTATGGATGACCATTTACACTTTTCACTCTTTACAGCTATTAAACTCCCAGATGAATTGACATATAACACTTTATTAGATAGAATTGCCAGATTATCTATTTAATATTAAAATTGTTTTCAACAACTTAGGAGGATGGAAAATGGCCGATAAAAAAGATATGAAACCTGGTGAGTCTAGTGCCAAACAAGCACCAGATGCAAGTCGCCGTCAATTTATGAAAAATTCCGGTTTGGTTGTTGGAGGAGTCGCAGGTGGTTCATTACTTGGCGGATTACTGACTAACCAATTTAAATCCGATAAAAGCGCGCCCGTAAAAACGGAAGATCAAAAGGTCGAGTTGACAGAAGCGCGTATGTTCTTTGAGAGATACGAAGATTTTGTCGTTCTAGAACAAGCAACTGAACGTATTTTACCGAAAGACGATAATGGTCCCGGTGCGATTGAATTGGGTGTTCCTTATTTTATCGATAAACAAATGGCTGGATCATGGGGCATCAATGGGACGGATTACAGACAAGGTCCATTTTTAAAAAATGATCCACCAGTCGATCAAACGAGTCTGAACAGAGGCCAAGTGATCATTACGGGCATTAGAAAAATGAATGAAGAAAGTAAAAAACGTTTTGATGTAACATTTGATAAAGCAGAAGAAGAGCAGCAAATTGAAATTTTACAAGACTTTGAAAGCTCTAAAGTAAAACTTCGTGGTGTAAATGCGGGTAGTATGTTCCAGTTACTTCGTGAATTAACAATGGAAGGTGCCTATTCCGATCCATTATATGGCGGTAACCGCAATATGGCTGGTTGGAAAATGCAGGAGTTCCCAGGCGCTGTGCCTTCCTACGCTGATATTATCGAAAAAGAGGAATTCGTTAAAAGAGATCCAATGAGTCTAACAAGTTATCAACAAAAATCATAATTTAAGGGGTTACTTACATGGCTGAAAAATTAGATAAAGTCGACGTAGTCGTCGTTGGAAGTGGTTGGGCTGGAGGTATAGCCGCTGCTGAACTAAGTAAAGCGGGTTATAAAGTAGTCTGTTTGGAGCGAGGTAAAGAAAGATCGACAAAAGATTTCGTCGGATCAAAAGATGAACTTCGTTATACAAAGCGTCATGAATTGGCTCAGGACTTAACGAAACAAACGATGACTTTCAGAAATAATGTGGGTGAAGACGCTATTCCCATGCGCAAACACAATGGCTATCCAATCTACGATGAAGGTACAGGCGGCACGTCCGTACACTGGTCAGGTTGGTCTTACCGTTGGCTTCCATTTGACTTTGAAATTCGTAGTAAAATTATTGAAAAGTACGGTCAAGAGCGCATCCCTAAAGATATGATCGTTCAAGACTGGGGCGTTACATATGATGATATGGAACCTTACTATGATAAGTGGGAGAAAACAGCTGGAATTTCTGGTGAAGTGAATCCTTTAGGACCTCCACGTTCTGACGAGTATCCGAATCCGCCAATGAAAGAATCTCCTGCTATTCGGTTATTCGCGGATGCTACAAAGAAATTAGGCTATCATCCATTCCGCATGCCGGCTGCAACCGTCTCGCAACAATATGTAAATCCAGATGGCGAAACTATCAATGCGTGTGTATTTTGTGCATTTTGTTCCATGTACGGTTGTGACTTTGCCGCTAAAGCAGACCCGATCGTTACGGTTCTTAAAACGGCACAAAAGACAGGAAACTTTGAAATTCGTAACAATGCACATGTAAAACGCATTCTACATGACGGCAGAAAAGCAACGGGCGTATTGTATGTCGATCCTCTTACACTGGAAGAATTCGAACAACCTGCAGATTTGGTTGTGTCGGCTGCATTTTTCTCAGGAAACAATCGCTTAATGATGTTATCCGGAATCGGAGAGCAATATAATCCTGAAACTGGTAAAGGAGTCATCGGTAAAAACTTCACTTCCCATTACACAGGAATCGGTGGAAATGCAGCGACTGCTTATTTTGAAGATAAGAAATTCAACACATTTGCGGGAGCCGGCGCACTAGGTTGTGTAATTGATGATTTCAATGGAGACCATATCGATAATACCGATACAGACTTCCTTCATGGATTCAACATCAGTATTTTCCAAGATGGAGCTGCGGCCATTGCGAATAACCGTGTTCCACAAGGCACGCCTTATTGGGGTAAAGAGTTTAAAGAAAAATCCGTTCATTATGCGCACCGTTATTTAAATATTGGTGGTATGCAAGGCACTATGCCGTATACGCACAATTATTTGGACTTGGATCCAACGTATAAAGACGTCTACGGAGATCCTCTTCTTAGAATAACAGCTAAATTTACGGATCAAGAACGCAATATGGCAAAAATGATTGCTGAAAAATGTGCAGAAATCGCTGAAGAAATGGGTGCGGATATTATCGATACTCCACCTGTAGCAGACGATGTGGAAATGACTTCATCGAGCGTCAATACACATGCGGCAGGCGGTGTGATTATGGGTGTAGATCCAGAAACGTCGGCTGTTAACACGTATTCACAAGTTTGGGGAATGGAAAACGTATTTGTGGTCGGTGGATCTTCATTCCCGCACTTTGGTAACTCCAATCCAACTGAAACCATTGGTGCATTTGCTTACCGTGCTGCAGAAGGTATGATTAAATATCTTAAGGGCGATGGCGGTTTACTAGTTGAAAGTAAGACAAGTAAAGAAACGGTTTAATAATAGGAAAAAGCGTTCTACTTATTTATTAAGTAGAACGCTTTTTTCAGTTAACTATAGATCATGATAAGATGCAAAAGTAATATACAAACCCTTACCCTTCTATATCCCGATTAGTATACCGATTGATCCCGAAAACAAGCAATACAATTGCCACGGTCATCAATCCACCAGCATGCAGCCAATTCATGTCCTCAATCGGCAACTTGGAAACAAAGCCAAACGGTGAAAGCTTTTCCATCCATTCAGGAAACTGAAACAAACCACCTAAATATAACGTAATGAATCCGTAGAATAAATAGAGCCAAACGAAGCCCGTTGCTTTTTCCGCGATGCCAATCAAACATGTGCTGACCGCAATCATCACAATGACTGCCGGAAAATGAACGATACTAGCTTGCCATACGGTGAAGAACGGGAATGGATCTTCCATTGACGTGGTGCCGGCTACCCATAAACCGAGTGCTGAGAAGCTCAGCATCACAAATCCGGTGAACAACGCCAACGCCAAATAGGAAACGAGTAGTTTCTTTCTTGAAACTGCCCGCCCAAGCAAATGATCTAGGCGTGATTTCCGCTCTTCGCCCACTACTTTATGGATGACGAGCAACGCGGGAATCGTACTAATAAATGCCAGTACCGCCATCAGCATCGGCAGGAATTGCGCAGTCAATGAACTGTTTTCATCTGCTATAATCATCGAAGCGAGCAGGTCATTATCTTGAAAAAACGAATCTAAATCTCCGAGGACCGAACCGTAAGATAACCCAAGCACTAGCATACCCATCGCCCAAGAAATGAACGCGGTTCTTTGCAGTCGCCAAGCGAGCCCCATCGGATGCCGCAACCAAATCGAAGCATGTGCTCGACCGCTTCGTGACGGAAGAAAACCCGAGCCCATATCGCGTTTGCCTTGCAGAACCACAGCCAACACACACAATAGTAGACTTGCGACTAGTAATCCCCCTATCGGCACCCAGTTATCATCGCTGTACGGCTGAACTTGCGTAAGCCAACCGAACGGTGGAATCCACTCCGTAACCGATCGCAATACATAGCAGCCAATCATCACCGTAAACGACAGACCGACTGCCCCCCGTGAACTTTCCGAGAGTTGTGAGCAAACCGCCGTAACACTTGAAAAAAACAAGCCGACCGCACCAAGCGATGCGCCGTACATAAGTGATCCATATAGTCCCATACTATCCAATGAAAGACTATACAGGCCTATACCGATCAGCAATGCGAGTAATAAATTGACAACGAACAGCGTAAGCATCGAAGCCGTCAGTTGCGAATGCCGCGCAATCGGCAACGAACGTAGTAATTCGGCCTGCCCATCTTCTTCCTCTGCTCGCGTATGGCGCACCATCAATAAAATATTCATGATGGCGACTGCGATGGCGGTCATCAATAGCATCTGATGCGAGACCATGGCGCCCAGCGTGTAATTCGCGAAATCTCCAGGACCTACCATTGCCTCCATCGCCGGATTTTTCATCGTTTCTGCCATGATGTTACGATCTTGTTCGGTCGGATATAATTCATTGAAAGCCGGTGGTACGATCAGCGTGATGGCGGTGATGCCAACGAGCCACCACAAATAACGCATACGATCTTGCCTGATAATGAATCGGGTGAGACGGAGAACACCTACAAATGGAGCCCCCTTCATCACAGTTCCTTACTTTCCGCAGTTTCTTCATAATGCCGCATGAATAAATCTTCTAGCGTAGGCGGTGCACTTTCGATTTTCCGTAGACCATGCGCGCTTAGCTTCTGCATAACTGCTTCCATTTCACCTGCATCCGCATGAAATGTCCAGCCAGTTTCTGTCTGCGCTACATCATGGACACCTTGCCACGAAACGAGCGACTCAATCGGCTTTCTAGTCTCCACCGTCAACTGCATCCGCGTCAAATGCCGTAGTTCATTCAACGTCCCGCACTCGATCAGACGCCCTTGCCGGATGATGCCAACGCGATCGCACAGCTTCTCGACTTCAGACAAAATATGGCTCGACAGCAACACCGTCTTCCCTTCTGCCTTCACTTCCGCCACACATTGCTGAAACACCTTTTCCATTAACGGATCGAGTCCAGATGTCGGTTCATCTAGCAAAAACAATTCTGCATCGGAGGCAAACGCCGCCACCAAAGCGACTTTCTGACGATTCCCTTTCGAATACGTTCGGCACTTCTTCGTCGGATCTAGCTGAAAACGCACAAGTAATTGTTCACGCTTTTGTTCATTGATTTTCCCTTGTAAGCTCGCGAATAAATCAATAACTTCTCCGCCTGTCAATTGTGGCCACAAATTTACGTCCCCTGGTACATACGCAACACGTCGATGAATGTCCACCGCATCTTGCCACACGTCCTTGCCGAAAATCGTTGCCGTACCGTTCGTAGCATGAAGCATACCAAGCAGAACCCGAATGGCCGTCGACTTCCCTGCCCCATTCGGTCCGATAAAACCGAACACCTCGCCGTTCTTCACTGTTAAATCCAGTCCATCCAACGCCTGATGCGTACCGAAAACTTTCGTCACCTGGTTCATCTCAATCACATTCATCTACATGCCCTCCTTAGTTCGTGTCAGATTATTTCATTAATTCCAGTGTAGCATAGGACTAGACTACTCGAGATACTTTTTTACAAACACCAAAAAAGCAGACATGCGATCCATGCCTGCTTTGTTCATTTATATTCTATTAATGAAAAATCATATCATCTTCGTCACTAACCGTTGCGTCTACATGCAGGTAAGGGCCCAATTGACTGACTCTCACTCGGATGCCATCGTAGATCCTGTGATTTCCCTGTGACACTCCTTTAGCTTCTGGGAAGTCGACAAAGAAATCTCCTGGCTTCTTCGGTGTGATTCGGAACACATTCGTCCCCGGGTCTCTTGTCACCGTCGCAATCTGTTCACTTCCTTTAGGCAGCACATGCTTGCCCAGTTTAGCGCCTTCCCAGATGCTCAGCACTTCATTCGGTTTGATTGGCGTGACATGGACGGAATAATAAAATTGTTCTTTTACTTCAGTCGATGAGATATAATAACGTATTTTCTCACCGTCAGCATACGTAACCGTCGCAATAAATTCGCCCGGCTGATCCATTTGAATGGTATTACAATATTGCAACAACTGATTTTTGCATCGCTTAAACCCTACGCGATCATTCACCAGTTCTCCTTCCGCTGTCGAAAGAGTAATCGTCGTAGCATCTATGAACGGTTCGTTATTTTCTCTTCTTTCATAGTGCTTCCAAAGCTCTACAGGTGTGGAATAGATATCTGCCGTCTCTTCCAATGAAATATCCCATGCACCATTCACTTTTTTGACATGTACATAGTATTTTCTATAATTTTTATCGGATGTCTCGGATGAAGCTGTACCCGAAAAAGTCAGTGTAGACGTTCCTTCTTTCTTTGGAACAATATGAACTTTTGTTTTCAAATTGGGCTGGCTTGGGATTTCACTGTCTGCCACTACATCAAATACATTCGAATTCGTTTTGCTGACATTATCGAATCTCTTCCATTTAAAATCTTTCGCATGCATCGTTAGAATCCCAGGCTTCACATCTTCCGCCGCTTTTAGTAATTTCGCTGCTTGACCTCTTGTAATGGAAGCGTTTGGACTAAATGTCGTAGGAGACGTCCCTGTCGTAAGCCCGAGTTGATACAGGCTATATATTCCCTCACGGTGGCCATTTTTATGCGCCACATCCAAAAATCCATAATCCGGATCATGATACAGTGGCAATTCAAACGCTTTGATGATGATCGAAGCCATTTGCGCACGCGTAATCGAATCATTTGGTCCGAATCGTCCGTCGCCATAGCCGTTGATGACTCCTTTTTCCGCTAGTACCGCAATCGCTTTATAATAGCCATTTGCAGTCGAAACGTCTTTGAATTTTGGATCTTTAATAGTCGTAGTAGGAAGTTTCGTCATCTTCACGATAATGGCAGCCGCCTGCCCTCTCGTGATAGAGTCATTTGGCCGGAACGTACCGTCTGGATAGCCTCCAATTATATTACGTGACGCCAAGTCATTCACCGCTTCCGCGAAATGCTTCGAATCTGGAACATCGGGAAATTTCGAATTGCCTGCAGCAGCGCTTGATACAGGCACACTACATACTAGCAAAATCGCACCGAGTACCGCCATGATTTTATTCTTCATTGCACTACATCCTCTCCATAGTCTAGTAGTTTGCCGTACAGACGTAGAATTACAGAAATAGTTTCAAAGTTTTTCGAATTAATTTTTCTCTAGATTAATGCACTACTTAATAGAAACTGACGGATTTTTGGATTATCAAATAACACGTTGTATAGTCATACCAATACAAAGGAGGGTCTAGAATGGATAAGAAACGTTTTGCAATCATCGAAAAACAAGGCAAACTGCAGCAATTTCAAGTGATCCGCGACAATGAAACCGGTGTACTTTATATGTCACAAGCTCAAGGTTACGGCCTAGGCATGACAGTCCTCTTCGATGTAGAAGGAAAACCACTCGTGGATCAAGAGTATGTTAGATCTGGTAAGTACACTATGTAGAAATCCACACTCTATCTCTCTCGCAATTAATCCATTCCTTTCAAAGACATATTGGCCAACAATAGATTACCAATATGGGCGTGTGAATAGGATATTAATTTGCGAGGATTAGAAGATAATACGAAGTAGATTAACGCATTGAAGGGTATTCTCCTTTGACTCTGAAAGCCGGTCTAATCGATTGCGGCAGTCATTTAAAGCGAATCAACATGTAAGATGCTTTTGGCGACCCGTGGCTGCTTACTTGTGAAATACTAATAGGAAACTAAAGCAAACGGGTGCGATTGTGCAAGAAGGATTTGGGCATACGTCTAATTAGTAATTAACCCATTAGAACTGTATAATATAAGGTAAGATTATACTGATAAAGGGGTGGTTTATATGAAGGCATTGGATCTTGACTCAAAAGAATTTAGACGAGTGATGCATAATCTTCATCTCGAAAATTTAAAAATTTCTTCTGATATGCAGGAAAAAGTCTTAGAACTCATAAATACAAAGACTTCAATTACCCCTACTTTAATTAAGGATATATTGCGGCATGGGAAAGTATAATGATAAAGAAAATGATGATTACCTAATAAAACACAATTTATTGGAGATTAATTCTCATAAAGAACTCGAAAGAGCAGAAGCATTGGCATTTTCTCTTCGTGCAATGGCACTAGAACAAAACGATTTCATATTATCACTCCAACGCTGAATCCCTTCAAATAATGTCCCGGATACATTCGCATTTCCCTTGCCTAGCCCTGAAAAGATATAATCCAAGTGTAAATGAGGATCCGCATAAGGTGGCAACACTAAACGACCTTTTAAATCAATCACTTCATCTGCGCTACCTACATCATTCCCTATTGTTTTAAACTAACCATTTTCCACTAAAAATTCATGGGAATGTGGGTCACCATATATATTCGCATTGATAAATTTTTTCATAAAACACATTACTCCTGTATCCGTTGTACTAGTACTGAGTATAGAATTTACAATAGACTTAAAAATATTCTTGCTCTCCACACGACATGATCGACCTATTCTTCAAACATCCAGCTCGTATTCAAGTGTTAATTTCTCTTCAAACGTATAAGTTGACATCGTAAAATCCCTATTATATGATTACCTTGAATTCGAGATAAAAGGAGAACGTCATGGACAATCAAAATATAGATCGTTATGAAGAAGATTTGTCTCTAAAGGCATTTATAGTTTTAACTCGAGCAATGCAATCCATTAAAGTACGCGTGGAAGACGATATCAAACGCTCAGGTTTAAATACAACAGAATTTGCTGTTTTAGAATTAATTTATAGTAAAGGTGATCAACCGATACAAAAAATCGGTGAGCAAGTACTAATTGCAAGTAGTAGCATCACGTACGTTGTCGATAAATTAGAAAAGAAAAACTTAATCAAAAGAAAACCGTGTCCTAAAGATCGACGTGTAACACATGCGTCCATAACAACCGATGGGACGGAACTGATGAATGAAATCTTTCCCCCTCACAAACAAGCGATAAAAGAAATTTTTAGTGGGTTAGATATACAAGAAAAAGAACAACTCATTACACAGGTAAAAAAATTAGGTTTACATGCACAAAATATGTAATGTGAGATCTAGTTTTTTTAATATAATATCTCGAATTCGTAACATATCAATTCATTATAAGTAAAAAGGGGTTTGAGCACATGACAACCGAATTACTAGGAATTCACCACGTTACCGCCATGACAGACGATGCCATGAGAAACTATGAGTTTTTCACAAACGTACTTGGCATGAGATTAGTTAAGAAGACAGTCAACCAAGATGACATCCAAACGTATCACACATTTTTCGCAGATGATATCGGTTCACCAGGAACAGACATGACGTTCTTCGACTTCCCGAACAACCCGAAAGGTACACCGGGGACAAACTCGATTTCCCGAACAGGACTTCGAGTGCCTAGCGACGCCGCACTTGAATATTACGTAGAGCGTTTCAAAGAGTTCGGCGTAGAAAATGATGGCATTCAAGAGCTCTTCGGAAAAAAGGTACTGCCTTTCCAAGAAGAGGACGGGCAAAAATATCAACTGTTCTCTGATGAGAATAATGAAGGTGTCGCACCAGGTACACCTTGGAAAAATGGACCCGTACCTGAAGATTACGCAATTTACGGCTTAGGACCGATTGAAATCACAGTTAGCTATTTTGAAGATTTTAAAAAAATGCTAACGGAAGTGTATGGTATGAAGCCAATTCTTACGGAAGAGAACGTCACATGGTTTGACGTAGGCGAAGGTGGCAACGGAGGACAGGTCATTTTACGATATGATGATACAACACCAGGCCGCCAAGGGTATGGACAAGTCCACCATGTATCGTTCAGAGTGAAAGACCATGAAGCGGTCAAAAATTGGGAAGCAAAATATGATGAAATGGGAATACAACATTCCGGTCATGTAGACCGCTTCTACTTTGAAGCACTCTATACACGCGTCGGTCATATTCTAATTGAGCTATCAACGGATGGCCCAGGTTTCATGACAGATGAACCATACGAAACATTAGGTGAAAACCTATCACTTCCCCCATTCCTTGAACCAAAACGTGAATATATTGAATCTCAGATTCGTCCGTTCGATACAACACGTTCATAATCGGTATAAAAGGAGTTTTGTAAATGGAAGCCATGAAAAGAATCCACCCTATTACAGCCATTGGTAGAACGATCGGATATTTATTTAAAGGAGTGGTAGAACAGTGAACTATCTGTACAATGAAAAGAAAAAAGGTGCACCCGTATTTGTATTGCTCCACGGCACAGGTGGTACAGAAACAGACTTGGTATCTCTTGCCGAACTACTACATCCTGATTACAACGTTTTAGGCATCAGAGGAAATGTGCAGGAAAATGGAATGAATAGATTCTTCAAACGGCACGGTGAAGGTCAGTACGACTGGGAAGATCTTGAATTTCGCGGCAATGAACTGTATGAGTTCATAGTCAAGAAATCAAAAGAATACGACTTCAAACCGGAAGATGCAATTCTTGTCGGATTCTCAAACGGTTCAAACATCGCTATTCACATGATGCTTAAACAACCAGGAACTTTCAAAAAAGCCGCTTTATTCGCACCACTGTATCCAGCAGATATAGCAGAAACACAAGACTTCAGCGATGTAGAGGTGTTTCTATCACTAGGGGAAGGTGATCCGATTGTGCCGGAATCTGAAAGTAAGCGAGTCATCCGTCTCTTTGAAGAAAGAGGTGCACATGTCACCACAGCTTGGGTTACGGGACATAGCCTGACACAGGAAGTCGCGCATCAAGCGAAAAATTGGTTGAATTCGACACATAACTAGGAGTGATCATGACGGAGATCATCCGGAAGAACCTTTAGCAAAAATGACGATTGTCTTGAAAGGTCCAAAGCAATTCATTATTACGCATATATCTCACAAAAAAGGGTAATGAATTCGTAAGAGGTGCTAGTAATATGCTTTTAAAAAACGTATAAAATGAAGCCATCACCTGATTACTCGTTTCTCAGATTCAAAGGAAAGTTCATCTAGAATAGACTGCATCGTACTACATTTTAAATAAAAACTATTAATTATTGGAGGAGATTTACATGACAAAAGCAATATGGAATGTTGACACAGCACACAGTACAGTAGAATTTTCCGTACGTCATATGATGATTTCAAATGTAAAAGGTACATTTAACGAATTCCAAGCGACCATCGAAGCGGACCCGCAAGATTTAACAGATGCATCGATCGATTTTACAATTGATGCAAACAGTATTGATACCCGCAAACCTGATCGAGACAATCATTTACGTTCAGCTGACTTTTTCGATGTAGAAAACTTTCCAAACTTATCGTTTAAAGCTACCGCTATCGAGAAGACGTCAGATAATACGTATGACATAACAGGCGATTTCACTATTAAAGATACAACGAAGCCTGTCACATTCCAAGTAACGTTTGAAGGCATAGCTAAAGACCCAATGAGCGGAGACGAAGCTGCTGGATTCACAGGTCATACGAAGATTAACCGTAAAGAATTCGGTTTAACATGGAATGCTGCACTTGAAACGGGCGGTGTCGTCGTAAGCGATGAAGTGAAAATCAATATCGAAATCCAATTACGTAAGTAAGCTGTATAAAAGTGAGTGAATTAAATAGTTAATTACGTGCAGTATATACCAAGCCCCTAAAGTTAGATTTTCTCTTCTAACTTTAGGGGCTTTTCAATATAGAATACGTCTTATCGCCAACTACAGTGCTAACTCTTTCTTCATCTCAATATGCGGTATGCTGTCTTCCATGAAGATATCAGAAGTGGTTTCGTATCCAAGTTTACGATAAAACTCTTCTGCATGTGTTTGTCCATGCAATTTCACCCAAACCAATCCCTTGTCCTTTGCGATATCCTCCAACCCTTGAACAATTACCTTCCCAATGCCTAGACTCCGATGAGAGACTAACACACAAATGCGTTCTAACTTCCCCATCCCATCTACTACTCTCAATCTACCAGATGCGATCGCTTGTCCTTCATGTTCCACTAAAATATGCTCGCATACTTCATTCAGCACATCGAATTCATCAAACTCGTCCTCTTCCGGAACAAGTTGTTCTTGAACAAATACAGCTTTTCGTATGTCGAAAGACTTTTGAAGATCTTCTTCTGTAACTATTCTTTTACTATTCATTATACATCTACTCCTTTTTCTACTTTTTATTCAGTCGGCCAAGCAAAAAGTAAGAAACTTCCTCAGACGATTTCTCCGTCTGTGGAAGTTCCTCGTTCTATTTCACATTTCAAAAATACATAGCCGTCTTTTTCGAGAGTTTCATTCATTTTCACGGGAATACGTTCCTTGAAAATAGGTCCATCGACAACAACCGTATGGAATTCTCCGGACTCACCGCAGCTATCGATGCCGAGTGCTTCGAGTTCATCCAATAATTCAAGTGTGAAACGTCTACCGAGAAATTCGGCTGGCATCATCTTTGTATTGACGACGACCACATAGGCTTCAAAGCCTTCTGCGATGAATTCTTCAAGTAGCTTACGTCTCGGTTCTTCCCAAAGTGGATGATATGTGTCCATACCCACTTTGGCACACATCGACTGTACCCACAGCAAGTGATCTTCTAAATCGATATCTCCAAATACTGCTTTGTGAATACCATGTGCTTTCGCAACGCGCATCGCATCTATAAATTGTATTTCATAGCCAGCCCAGTCTGCTTTTCGGATCATCAGTGGTATATCCATTTGCTTTGCCTGTGCTTGAACAATTTCCAGTGGTAATGCGTGTGATTTGGAATGCGGCTGATCTAACTCGAACATTGTCCACAGCATCGCTGGCGTATTTCCCTCTTGGATCGCGCGATATGCGGCGAGCGCAGAGTCTTTACCGCCACTCCATGATGTGACGAACTTCACGCCCGTCATTGTCCGTCCGCCCATGAGATGCGTGCATCCACTGTACGCGCCATGCGAATCATGTACGAATGGAATCCGAGCTTCGGCCAGAAATAGGATGCCAAATGATTCGCCGTCAACCAATCCGTCATAACATATTTATAACCTGCATTTTTCATTTGAGTGAAACTGTGGTTCGCAATCGATTTACCAATACCTTGTCCACGCAACTCAATATTTGTCGTCGCCTGTACAAGCACGGCCGATTCATCCGGCGTTGTCATAGCATGGCGCGCATCTGTCGGTGTAAATAGATGAAAAGCTACAGGTACATGATCCTGCTCAGCGACCCAGCTGCGCGTACCTTCTTTTCCTTCATACGCCGCAAACACATCGCGCTCCGCATCCAACGCTTCTTGAGTAATCGGTTTCCACGCGGGAGCTTTCGCTTGATGCAAACTGTTCCACGGCGCCATCTTGTGCAATGTTTTTTGCTCTTCCCCTACCAGTTCCTTCATCTTGACGAGACTATTCTCTCCTGGCTGTGCACGATAGTGTTCAAGTGACAACGCCGCAAAGCGCTGTTCGAAATGAAACGACTGCTCCAGCATTTCAAGAATTAATTCATCATTACCGACCGGTATATCCATCACATGTTCAAAGTACCCATTGCGGACCCATTCCGCTCCCACTTCGGTATACATCAATCGCGCTAATCTTGGGTGCTCGTCTTCATGAATGACGAATGACGGATACCCCACATAGACAGTACGACCCCGGGTAGCATCTTGACGATATTCGTATAATAAATAGCCGATGACATCTTCGTCACGCAACGTCACGAGTCCTCCTGTATACGGTTTCTCCAATTCTTCACGCAAACGTTCTTCTGCGTGTTCCACGTCCTCAAAGCGCTCCTGCAAAAATGGAAAACGTTGTCGTTCATCTGCATGTCTCGCCGCTAATAACGAGGCCATCTTCGGTATATACTGCTCTTCGAATTGTACAAAATGAATCATCAGAATCCCCTCCTGCCTAATTTAACTAAATTATACCACATGCTTTTAGCTTGCCAATGAAATGAATGGATGTGATGCTTTTTTGGGGGATGGACTGTTGGTGCAGCGCGGATAGGCTTCGACATTGAGCGCGTACACTCCCACATAGAGCGCTCAACCACAGACTATGAGCGAGTACGCGCGGACATAGAGCGGATGCGTGGGTTCATTGAGCGGGTAACGTGAAACTATGAGCGGTTGTAGATGGTGAGTGAGCGGATAACGCTACGCATAGAGCGCTTGCGGGGCTACATTGAGCGGATAGCGTGATTCATTGAGCGGATGCCGCGAATGCCAAAGATTTGGATGGCGCGGCGATAAAATCTGGGAATGTAAAGTGTAAGGCCGCGGACATAGAGCGGATGCGTGGGTTCATTGAGCGGGTAACGTGAAACTATGAGCGGTTGCGGATGGTGAGTGAGCGGATAACGCTACGCATAGAGCGCTTGCCGGGCTACATTGAGCGGATAGCGTGATTCATTGAGCGGAAGCGGCCAATGCCAAAGATTAGATGGCGCGGCGATAAAATGTGGGGAGGTAAGGTGTAGGGCCGCGGTCATAGAGCGCAACACAAAAAACTGCAGATCCCACTCCCATTAAAAAGAGTGAATCTGCAGCTTATACAATCAATCAAGCAGGCATTGGAGTATCTGTAGGTTTCGCATACTCTCCGTTGCCATATTCCGTATCAATCGCATCACGGATTTCTTTCATCGACTTGCCGTCTTGCTTCATTTGCACGGATTTCACTGCAATCTCTAGGCAAACTAGGCAACGTGTGCCGTGATCATCCCAGACAACGGAGCCGTCTTCGCGTACTTCATCCAAGAAACAATTCATATTACTCTTATGTCCAGCACTGTCTCCGCAACCGCAATAGCAAGGCATGTATTCCAAAATGTCCGTTGCGTTGCCTGCCACTTGATAGACCATGCGCATGTCTTCCGGCTTATCATCAAGGAATGAAGGCAGGATATCCGCTGAAGCGGTCACTTCCTGCAAATCACCGTTCGGCAAATGCTCTCCGTGATCATGTCCTGCTTCTGCCTGTGCATCTTGTGGATTTACTTCAGCAGGCTTTTCTGTAGCGTCGTTTCCACATGCAGCAAGCATCAATGTCAGCGCCGCCAGCCCTGCAAGTAACTTCTTTTTCATGTATATTCCTGACTCCTTCGTATAGAGGTTATGTCATTAGTATACAAGATTTGCAGGATAAACAAGCGCACAAATTCGTGACAATTATGAGTTGCCAGTCATCTTGCTTGGGTCTACATATTCGTCAAATTGTGCTTCTGTCAATAAACCAGTAGAAAGTGCCGCTTCTTTCAGCGTTGTACCTTCTGTATGAGCCTTCTTCGCAATTTTCGCCGCATTTTCATAGCCGATATACGGATTCAATGCTGTGACTAGCATTAAAGAGTTTTTCACTTTATTGTCGATTTCTTCACGGTTCGGTTCAATCCCTACCGCACAGTTATCGTTGAAGCTGATCATACCGTCAGCAAGTAATTTCGCTGATTGTAGGAAGTTGTAAATAATTACGGGTTTGAAGACGTTCAATTCAAAGTTCCCTTGGCTCGCTGAAAAACCGATTGTTGCGTCGTTCCCCATTACTTGTGCCACAACCATCGTCAACGCTTCACTTTGTGTCGGGTTCACTTTACCTGGCATAATTGAGCTGCCTGGTTCGTTTTCTGGAATCGTAATTTCACCGATACCTGAACGAGGACCGCTTGCCAACCAACGTACGTCATTCGCTACTTTCATCAAGTCCGCAGCCAATGCTTTCAGTGCGCCATGTGTATAGACGACTTCATCGTAGCTCGTCAATGCATGGAATTTATTCTGAGCAGACGTAAACTCGATACCCACGGACTTCGAAATTTCTTCCGCTACTTTTTCGCCGAAGCCAGCTGGTGCGTTAAGTCCTGTTCCAACTGCTGTACCGCCGATTGCGAGTTCTTTCATCGTCTCTACACTAGTTTTCAGCATGCTGTGCGTTTTCTCTAGCATTCTGTGCCAACCGCTGATTTCTTGTCCTAAAGTCAATGGCGTCGCGTCTTGTAAGTGCGTACGTCCAATTTTAATAATATCTGCAAAGTCTTCGGATTTTTTCTGAAGTGTGGCAGCTAATTTATCGATTGCTGGCAATACTTCGCGCTCAATCGCGATAACTCCCGCCACATGCAGTGCTGTCGGGAATGTATCGTTGGAACTTTGGGATTTATTGACATCATCATTCGGATGCAGGCGTTCTTCCTCGCCCCACTCCTCAAGCAACTGGTTCCCACGGTTAGCGAGTACTTCGTTCATGTTCATGTTCGACTGCGTACCGCTTCCTGTTTGCCAAACGACCAACGGGAAGTGCTCGTCCCATTTGCCTGCAATGACTTCTTCTGCTGCTGTTTTTATAGCTTTCATTTTAACTTCGGACAGATTGCCGAATGAATGACTTGCGATCGCTGCTGATTTTTTCAAATGGGCAAAGGCTTGGATTACACCAAGCGGAATGCGTTCCCCGCCGATTTTAAAGTTGTGCTTACTGCGCTGCGTCTGCGCGCCCCATAACTTATCCGCTGGTACTTGTATTTCTCCGAACGTGTCGTGCTCAATACGATATTCCATCTTTACATCCACCTCTCAAAATAATAATCAGACTCTCTATCTCTATCATGCCCTATTTTCGAGCAGATTTGAATTAAAAAGGGTTAGGGAGAGTTGCTTAGTGAGTAGGAGGTACTTAGATCACTCATTGTAGGTAGTGTATACATTATTGTTTTGTCTTAACTTATTTTAATTTAAGTACTGAAGTTCGAAAATGTATTACAACATTTACTTTAATGTGCAACAAACATCCAGATATCCCGACTAAACGCGCATAATACAGAAGCGATTGCATACACTATGAGCGTTATGACGAGCGGTTTCCGTCAGGCTTAATTGGACAAGCGATGTCGAAGCGTTTAGGTCATCCGCCACAATCGGCAAGCTCGGTATAATGAAGCATTCATATGTACAAAACTCTTTTTTCTATAGAATTTATTCAATATAACAAAAAAGCAACCGCATTTTATTGCCTTTCTACCATATGGAAAGTAGTGTTCCGCCTAGCGCCCCAACTAACACGACGATCCACGGAGGCATCTTCCAAAAGGTCAGCATACTGAATAAAATCGCTGCCAATGCAAAGTCCTCTGCCCGTAAAATGGAGCTTGTCCAGATCGGATTGTATAACGCCGAGAGTAAAATTCCGATAACCGCGGCATTGACACCCATCACTGCTCCTTTGATTTTCGGATGATTGCGTAAGACGTCCCAAAAAGGCAAGGCTCCGACAATCAAAAGAAAGGCGGGCAAGAAAATCGCAACGGTCGCAAATAATCCACCTTGCCAACCGTTCATCACTGCACCGAGATAGGCAGCAAACGTAAACAATGGTCCCGGAACCGCTTGTGTCGCACCGTAACCTGCTAGAAACGACTCGTTTCCAATCCAACCCATTGGCACCAATTCCTGCTCCAATAAAGGCAAGACGACGTGACCGCCTCCGAATACGAGCGCACCAGCTCGATAAAAGCTATCGAATAATGCTACCCAGTACGCCCCTGTTAGTTCCCGAAGCAATGGCAAAATACCGAGTAAAGTGAAAAACAGTGTAAGACAAATGATTCCCATTTTCTTTGATACGAGGAATTTGGTTGAAACAGAATCTGACACATCATGGGCTTTAAACAGCCATAACCCCACTAATCCCGCTAGAATAATCACGCCGACTTGCGTAAAGGCCGCTTGCCATAAAAGTGTGACGACGAGCGCAAATAACGCAATGGCCTTTCGCTTGACGTCCGGTGTTAAATTCTTCGCCATTCCTAGTACTGCATGCGCAACTATCGCCACAGCCACGATCTTCAAACCATGCAACCAACCAGCCCCACTAATATCTGAGCCTGCCAGAAGCGTAGCAAACAAGATCAACGCTACAACGGATGGCATCGTGAAACCTAGAAAGGAAATCAGTCCGCCTAGCACTCCTGCCCGTGCCACGCCGATACCAATCCCTACCTGACTACTTGCTGGGCCCGGTAGAAATTGTGCCAACGCGACTAAATCTGCATAGCCTTTTTCATCCATCCATTTACGTTTTCGTACGTACTCTTCATGGAAATAACCTAAATGCGCGGTAGGACCACCAAAGGAAGTCAGCCCCAGTTTAAGAGATACGACAAATAGTTCTACTAATCTTTTTACAGAAGAAGCCATGTGATTCAACGTTTCTATCTCCTTTCCATTTATATAATCCTTTACTGCGATCATCTCATGTCCACATTTTTTTTCAACAATTCTTATACATCTTTACAATAACTTAACAATATTCCACCAAATAAAGCTCTGATTAGATTTACTAAGTTTTCTTAAGGGACCCCACCTAACTTTCGCGCAATTTCTACACTATTCGCTATCTTTTACCACACGTTTTTTGTATGATGTAATAACTATCGATGTCAACAATAAATGGAGGAATTCAAATGCTAGGTCCACGTAAACCCGATCCATTTTTTACAGCATTATTAGACATTGCGAAACATGTGCAGGCATCTATGCACTATGCGAACGATTCTAAAGTCCATTCTGTGTCAGACCTGAAAGAAATTAGTATTCGAATGAAAGAGTATGAAACGGCAGGCGACACGCTGATTCATGAATTGATAACCAAACTAAATACGTCGTTCATGACACCTATTGAACGGGAAGATATTTTGAATATTGCGATTGCCATGGATGATATTTTGGATGGCATGGAGCATTTCCTTGCGAATCTTGAGATGTTCTCTCTCATCGAAATTGATGAATACATGCAGAAATTCATCAATAACATTATGAAAAGTACCGATGAAATCGTTCTTGCGATGGAATTGCTGACGAAGAAAAAGTTAGTTGAGATGCGCTCGCATGCTGTGCAAATCAAAGAGTACGAACGTATTTGCGATGAAGTTTTGCGAACTTCCATCAAGCAAATGTTCCTTCGCGAAAAAGATCCGATCCGCATCATTCAACTGAAAGATTTGTATGAACTACTTGAAGATACCGCAGACTTTTGTCAAGACGTGGCAAATAATATTGAAACAATCATCATGCGCAACGCATAAGGAGTCCTGACCGATGGATACGATTCTCATACTAACCATTCTCGTCGTGATATTTGCCTTGGCGTTCGACTTCATCAATGGTTTCCACGATACAGCTAACGCGATCGCTACATCTGTATCGACACGGGCATTGAAACCTCGGACTGCGATCATGCTGGCCGCCTCGATGAACTTCATCGGAGCGCTGACATTCACAGGCGTAGCGAAAACCATTACGAAAGATATCGTAGATCCATTCGTATTGGAAAACGGATCGCTCGTCATTTTGGCAGCACTCGTTTCCGCGATCATCTGGAACTTGGTCACGTGGTATTTCGGAATCCCTTCCAGCTCTTCGCATGCACTGATCGGCTCCATTGCCGGCTCGGCGATTGCGGCAGCGGGTTTTGGCATTCTGAATTACAGTGGCTTCATCAAAATCATCCAAGCACTGTTGCTATCTCCTATCATTGCACTAGTTGGTGGATTTCTTGTCATGACCCTATTACGGATGGTATTAAAGAACCGTAATTTATTCAAAGCGAACCGCCGTATCCGTTACATGCAAATCGGTACGGCTGCGATTCAATCGTTCACGCATGGTACGAATGACGCGCAAAAAGCGATGGGTATTATTACGATGGCTTTGATAGCGGCAGAATTACAGACAACCGATGATATCCAGCTATGGGTACGAATTGCGGCGGCTACTGCGATGGGTATCGGTACGTCAATCGGTGGTTATAAGATTATCAAGACCGTTGGCGGCAAGATTATGAAAATCCGGCCGATTCACGGGATTGCGTCAGACTTGAACTCCGCAGTCATTATTTTCGGTGCCACACTTCTTCATTTACCTGTCAGCACGACGCACGTAATCTCTTCTTCTATTATGGGAGTCGGTTCAGCGCAACGCTTAAAAGGCGTGAAATGGGGAGTCGCACAGAAGATTGTTTTGACGTGGATTATCACGATGCCAATCTCTGCATTAATGGCTGCAGTCGTCTATAAAATATTCACACTTTTCCTATAATGACATGAAAATCCAAACAGTCCTTCCTTTGTACTAATCTTTCCACTTGCTATTTCTGACTTTTCTTGTTATGATAAAGAAGAATTATTTTTGTTCGACGTTGGTCTACGATTTATCTCGACCGTTTTTTAGAAATTGAGCAAGGATAGTAATACAATGTGTACACGAGTGTGCACGAGGAGGAAACAAACATGGAACAAGGTAAAGTAAAATGGTTTAACGCAGAAAAAGGTTATGGCTTCATCGAACGTGAAGATGGCGACGATGTATTCGTACACTTCTCAGCTATCCAAGGTGATGGCTTCAAAACTCTAGAAGAAGGTCAAGACGTGTCTTTCGAGATCGAACAAGGACAACGCGGACTTCAAGCAACTAACGTTACTAAAAACTAATTTACCTATACAAACCACTTCCTAAAAGGAAGTGGTTTTTTTGTGCACTTTTTCCATATTTCCATAACACTTCTCTATATTTCATTGTTATGATAAGCATAGACAAGTGAATAATGGACTTGATTCACAGAGTGAGGAGGAATGACATTGCAACGTTTTGGGAAGTTTGTAACTCAATCATATAAATGGATTTTCACGTTTTGGCTTTTGCTATTTGGTGTGATGGCGTATTTCGCTATTCAGTTACCCGGCTTGCTTGCAGGAGATGGCTTCCGCGTAGACGGTGAGCATGAACAGGTGATGAAGATCGTTTCGGAAGACTTCGGTTTACCTGCTGAGTCTTTATTTTTAGTATTTGACGGAAAATCCGATGCAGAAATCGATGCGTCACTTGATCAGCTGGAAAAACTCGGGGTCGTGTCGGATATCGTATCCCCTCTTACTGAAAAAGAACAGTATTCAAAAGACTTATCCTATGCCCTGCTACAATTCGATAAAGCGCCTGATGATATGCCGCGTGTCGTGGAAGATATCCGCGACGAGATGGATGGTCAAAAAGGTGTAACACTCACAGGCGGAGGAGCATTTGAACACGATGTCAACCAAGCTAGCCAACGTGACTTGATGACAGCTGAAGCGATCGGTTTGCCGATTGCGATCATCGTGCTACTGTTTGCGTTTGGTACGATCGTTGCTTCATTCGTTCCATTGATCGTCGGAATCGGCACAGTCGTTTCTACTCTCGGCATTTTAGCACTGCTCGGCAATACGGTGGACCTATCCATCTTCGTACTGAATATCGTACCGATGCTCGGTCTCGCCCTCTCTATCGACTTTGCGTTATTATTCATTAGTCGTTATCGGGAAGAACTTACTAAACGCAGCGTGTCAGATTCTATCATTATGACGATTCGCACTGCAGGCCGTTCGATCATATTCTCAGCTATTTGTGTGTTCATCGGACTCGGTGCGATGCTTCTTATCAAAGTGGATATTTTCATGAATATCGCACTTGGGGGAATGATTGTCGTAGGTATGGCAGTCGTTTCTTCACTTACTCTGTTGCCTTCCGTTCTGCTGATGCTTGGCGAACGCATCCATAAAGGACGTCTGCTGAAAGAGCGTAGCGAAGAGGCAAACGGTTGGAGAAAATTTGCGCATTATGTGATCAAGCGTCCCGTGACGATTGCAATCGTTGCGTTTGTGTTACTCGCAATCGCTGTAATTCCAGTAAAAAATATGGAATTGACGATTCCACAGATTGATTCATTGCCGGAATCATTTGATACACGTGTAGCCTTTGAACAACTTGAAGATGAATTTGGTTTAGGCGACGAGAGTACCGTGTTCCTGATCGCAGAGCGTGACGGCAGCTGGAAGACGACAGAAGGTCTCGGCGATATGATCGCATTACAGGACCAGTTAACGAATGACCCATTAGTCAAAGATATTTCGACTGTCTTTACGATCAGTGGAATCGATAACGTCTCTGAATGGGAGCAAACTTTACGTATTCCACAAATGTACGACCAACTCAATCCCGTGCTGAAGAATTTCACCGATAGTGGTAACCGTTTATTCATTCCCGTGACATTAAACGCTGCCGGCAGTTCGAACGAAGCACAAGACTGGGTTCGTGACTGGTCAGAGAAAGATACAGGCTTTAACATTTTGCTTGGTGGCGAACCGCGATTCAACCAGGAAATTTTCGATGAAATAGCGGATCAAATCATATACGTGTTGCTGATTATTATCGTCTCTACTTTCTTCATCTTGATGTTCGCGTTCCGTTCATTAATTATTCCGGTGAAAGCGATTCTGATGAATATTCTCGGATTGTCGGCTACATTCGGCATTCTCGTCTATATATTCCAGTACGGCCACTTCGGATTAAATCCAGGTACCGTAGCGCTCATCATCCCAGTCATCGTCTTCAGTCTAGTATTCGGCTTAAGTATGGACTACGAAGTATTCCTCATTTCGCGGATGCAAGAAGAGTTCGCGCAGTCGTTCGATAATGATAAGTCGACGGTTGAGGGATTGGCCACGACAAGTAAAGTCATTACGTCCGCCGCGCTCATCATGATCGTTCTGACAGGCGCTTTCGCGTTTACAGACGTCATGCCAGTGAAGCAAATCGGCGTAGGTATCGCAGTCGCAGTGGCGATCGATGCGACGATTATTAGACTATTGCTCGTGCCAAGCTTAATGAAACTGTTCGGCAAGTGGAACTGGTGGCTACCGTTTGGCAAAGGCCTATACCGATCAACTAGTCAGCAAAATAGCATCAAGAAATAAAATGAAGCCGCGCAAGATTCCGTCCAGGTTGACCGGAATACTTGAGCGGCTTTTTTCATTTGCTGAGACGCGTCGGCGATGGTACTCGCATAACCACTAACTCCACACGATGAAAAACTGCCAGGAATAGTACATCCCTGGCAGTCATTCTACTTTTTATTGCCAGCCAAACGTACCGATTTCGGTATACGACTGGTTGTCCATTGATTGATGATTTTTTTGTGTAGGATTACTTTTGAAGGTAGCTTGCACCATTAACACGACGCCCACTACCGCCACAATCAACACCACGATCATCCAAATCGCAACTGTTTTACCCTTCATTCGATATCACCCCTGTAGCTGTTATTTCGTTTTGACGGAAAAGCCTTCTTCTTTCAAATAACTTGCCGCCTCACCGTAATCTCCGAAGCCCTCTTCTAAGTTGACTTCATGATAAATATTAAAGAAGCCATCTTCTTCAAGAAGCGTCAGCATTTGACCATTGGAATTTTGCCAAGTCTCTGCGATTGTTTCAGGTTCTTGCACCTCTGTCGCCAATCCTTCAATTGCCGCGCGGATCACTGCACGGAATTCATCCGCAGAGTAATCGCGTACATTGACTAGACCGCGGTCATCTGCTTCATAACCTTGAACATCTGCCACGTAGACAAATGCATTACCGTTCGGGTGCAAATGCTGCACGACTACCGTTTTATCATACAACGACTCTTCATAATGATAGTTCAAGCGTTTCATAGACACTTCTTTTTTCACTAACTCCGGGAACTCTTCTATAATCTGTTGTTTTTCTTCAAATGTTAACATATTTTTTCCTTCTTTCTAATGAAATTCATTCTTCATCTTGTTCGCCATTCCGTAATCAGGACAATCAATATGACGACTGCAAATGCGACTATATAAAACCAGGAAGGTACACTGCTCACGCCACCGAACATGCCATCCACTCCTTCCAAACTTCCATTCTTTTTTTAGTATACCCTTTTTCCTGCTACTCTGTAGGAAAATTTTCAACATTTCATAGTTACCACTGTATTGCTGAGGGTGAAACAGAGTATAATATGATGGAGGAGTGGGTTTCTTATGATAAAACGCCTGTTTCAGTTACTCTTTCTCGCAGTACTACTCTACGCCTTCAAGCCTTTATGGGAAGGCCCGGTATCGGAATACGTGGACTTATCGTTTCTCGAACCGCTTGATGCCAAAGTAGAATCCGTGCTGAACGAGGAAGTAGTTGGATCTGCGCTTGACTATACAAAAGAATCGATTGTCAATTTTATTACATTCGTTTCCGATAAAGCTGTCGGAAGCAAGCCCCCAGATGAAGTGGCCCAACCTGTGCTCGATGCACCGGCAACAGGCATTATTTCCATCCACAATATCGAAATCGGCGCAACCGAAGCGCAAGTGAAGGAAAAGCTCGGTGAACCTATGCGAAAATCCGTCAATGAATATGGAACGGAATGGCTGACGTTCCATGACAATTATCAGAACTTCGTCATGTTGTCATACGATATCAAACGTCGCGTCAATGCGCTCTATACAAATGATCGCCTCATCGCTTCATCCATCGGCATCGAGTACGGTGTGCCGAAAGCGGAAATACGTGAAGGTCTCGGCGAACCGATCTCTGAAATACGTAAAGGGACAAACATCTATAAGTTGCAAAATGATGAAGGCATGGATATCTTTCATTCCGACGGTCTCTATATCTACGTCTTTTATGATCTGCATAAGGCGAATACGGTAACTGCAGTACAATTAATAGCCGATTCGCTAGAGCAAAAAAAGTCCGCGCTCTATGCCCCTCAAAACGATGCGATGCGTCAAGGCTTTGAGATGCAACTATTTGATTTGACGAATGCGGCAAGAGTTCGACATGGCCGCTCCATTTTAACATGGGACGAACTTGCATCCGAAACAGCCCGTCTGCATAGTACAGATATGGCAGTACAAGATTATTTCAGTCATGAAAACTTACAAGGCGAGTCCCCTTTCGACCGGATGAAAAAGCAAGGAGTAACGTTCGTCAGTGCGGGTGAAAATCTAGCTTACGGTCAATCAAGTAGTATTTTCGCACATGAAGGGCTCATGAATTCAAAAGGCCATAGAGAAAACATATTAATCCGTGACTACCAGTTCCTTGGGATCGGTGTAGACTTTAATGACAAAGAACAGCCATTTTATACAGAAAACTTCTTCGCCAAGTAAGGGAATTTCCTTTCATTACGATCAGTTATCCAGTAAAATAAAGAGAAGGGCTTTGGTAAATCCAAGACCTTCATTACAGCACTAAAGGAGATTTTCAATTGAAAAAATTTGCTGCATTTTTCCTCGCTGCGACATTGATTTTGTCGCCAATCGGGAACATCATCTTCCAAGATGAAATTACTGCCGAAGCACGTGGCTATAAGTCCGGTAAGAAGAGTTTCAGTACACCAAATCGTGTGCAACCGAATAAAGCAGAAAAGAAACAAGACACCAATCAAAGTAATGATAAAGCAACAGCAGGTAACACAGCGAAGAAGCCAGGCGGAATGGGTGGCGGCTTGATGAAAGGTCTATTCGTCGGTGGACTTGCAGGTCTATTATTCGGTAGCTTGTTTGCGAATATGGGTATGCTCGGCTCCATTATGGGCTTGATGATTAACGTGTTAGCGATTGTCTTCATCATTTACATGGTTCGCAAGATTTTCGCGATCTTCAAAGAGAAAGAGCGTAAACGCAATGAGGATATGAATCAATGGAACAACAGATAATCTACGAACAAGACGTAGTGAATGCGGTTTGTGTCTTAATTGCAAAAGAGTCACGTGCAATGCCAGACGACGTGGAAGTCGAACTTGCTTACGATGACGACACTGGGTTTTCAGCAGATGCAGAGCTTAACGGCAAAATGCATCACTTGGACACTTCCCGTCTCGTCGAAGCGCTTCGCCTTTGGATTGAGCAGTATCTCGATCAAGATCCGATGGCAGCAGGCATTCAGCTAAAGCTGGATGATGAAGAAGGGATTATCGCGATCGTTCGATAATCAACAGGACGCCCCTTTCCGGGAGGGCGTTCTTTTTTTCGTCTGTGGGAATGAAGAGACCGTTAGAAAGAAGGATGGTGATATGCATTCTTCCATTTTATCATTAGGATCGAAACCCCTTGTAAATACAGATTATCCAGTTCTTATATATTTCGATTAAGACTTCGTCCACGCGAAAAAAGGATGCCCCACACCTCGGGACATCCTGCCTTACCTCTTACTTCATATTCTCAGATGTAATCTCTGCACAAGCAAATGGTGTTCCTGAATTGCCTGCTGGATCGGTAATGTTATCATCTGCGCCTTCATGGATAATCAATGCACTTCCATCTTCATCCATTAACGAATTTTCTTTTCCAGACTCAAGCGTAACTGCATCTGTCGTCACAGTAACTTTTGCGTTACCTTCTTCATCCGCCACAAGATTCTCCAAATCTCCTGCGTGGTGTCCTTCTGGATTCTCTAATCCATGCTTTTTATCTGTTGGGTTGAAATGACCGCCAGCAGACTCTTTAAAGTCCGGTGCAGTACAGACGCCCGTTTCATGGAAGTGCATACCGTGTTCTCCTGGCTCAAGGCCGGATACATCGATATCCATTGCTACTCCAGATGGCCCTTGCGTTAGCGTTACAGAACCAATTTCTTCTCCATCCACATTTATAACCGGTGCCATCACTTCAGGCTCCACTGTCTCCTCTTCTACAACTGGATCACCCGTGCCGTTCACCGGTTCTTTTTCTTTTTCATTTCCTTCATCCGTAGCGCCCCCGCAAGCTGCCATCAATAACGCTGAGCTCAATGCAATACTTGGTAATTTCCACATCATTAAATTCCTCCTTGTATAAGTTATGTAATTCATTGTTCATTACTGATTGGATAATGAACTCATAGTGTGTAGTGTACCCCATTTCTCAAAATTCTAACATGTATCTATCATTTTAAGAGCGGATTGCGGACTGGATAGAGCGGTTACCCTGTGACATTGAGCGTTTACCGCTGGACTTTGAGCGCTTTACGCCCGACATAGAGCGTTTACACAGACACATTGAGCGCTTAACGACAAACATAGAGCGCAACCGCATCCCCCTTCCAACAAATAAATGAAAGCCGCAGACAGATTAAAGTTTCGCTGATAGAAAAGGCCCTTTCATTAGCTAGAATTCACTACCGCACACTGGTGATAAAGCAAACTATGTATCGCCACACACACTGGTTGCTAGTATAGGAAATATAAAAAACCGGAAACATTTTTCGTTTCCGGTCAAATTTTATGAGAATAATATCTTTTCTAATTCCATTGGTTCAATATATGTATCGCCTCGATAAACGCGCATATTGCCTCCTGAAATTTCATCGATCAACATGATGTTGCGCTCAGGATCGCGACCGAATTCCAATTTGATATCATATAGTTCTAAACCTTTTTCCGCCATCTCTTTTCGTACTACTTCAGAAATTTGCTTTGTTAATTCTTTAAGTGTCGCATATTCTTCATGCGTTAAAATGTGAAGTTGTGCCAAAGCATCTTCCGAAATAGGTGGATCTTGACGTTCATCGTCTTTCAGCGTCACTTCCACGTAAGCATCCAGTACTTGTCCTTCTTCAGCGTATGCACCGAATCTGCGCAAGAAACTTCCGACCGCACGGTATCGACAAATCACTTCTAATCCTTTACCAAAGACCGTAGCAGGCTTCACCGTCATCGTCACTTCATCCAGATCGGCATCGATGTAATGTGTCGGTACGTTTTGCTCCTCCAATTTCTCGAAAAAGTATTTCGTCATGCGAAGTCCAGACTTCCCGGCACCTTCAATCGTCAGGCCTACTGTGTTGGCACCTGGATCAAATACACCATCTTCCCCTGTTACATCATCCTTGAATTTCAATAGCACGTGGCCATCTTCCAAGCGGTAGACGTCTTTCGTTTTACCAGAATAGGTTAATTTCATCCGTACGATTCTCCTCTATTCATAAATGTGTACTACCTATTCAGTATAAAGCACTTTGACGAGAAGAAAAAGTATTGTTTGACAAAAGTTGATGGACGTCCAGGTCATTTTCACAAAATAATCTTATACGTAGGATAATTAATACAAGTGAATTGAGGTAAATGAATAAAATAGTTTGACGCAATCATCTTCTAATTTTTATGAAGAAACTCTTTTCATTCTCTCACACACATGATACGCTAGTTCTGAAAATGAAATATTTTGACCATTAGGGGAATCCTTTACAAGGACTGAGAAAAGAGTGTGGCTCTGAAACCCTTATTACCTGAACAGGTTAGCACCTGCGGAGGGAAGTGGCGAGTCGTTCCGTATGTATTTCTGTCGACACATCCACCACTTTCCGATTCGGGAAGTGGTTTTTTCTATTGGAGGGGCATGAATGAAATTACTTGGCGTGACCGATGACCGTCTTTCGCTTGATGAACTAACACTTCACTTGCAACAGACAATACCGTTTCTGGATGCTATGATCTTGCGTGAAAAGTCCAAGACAGATGAACAACTGATAGATGTGATTTCACGTCTTGCGAATAGTGGATTCCCACTTGAAAAGCTCATTATACATGCCAGACCTTACGTAGCCAGCAAGCTAAACCTTTCGAACGTGCAGTTGCCGGGCTATGGCATGAGTGTACGGGATGCACGTCGGAAGTTTCCCGAGCTAACATTCGGCTGCTCGATTCATTCAATAGAAGAGGCAAAAAAAGCTACGACAGAAGGAGCAGATTGGCTCTTATACGGGCATGTTTTCGAAACAAAATCAAAACCCGGCCTACCAGCACGCGGTACCGACGAATTGTTTTCTATTGCGAAGTATAGTTCGATTCCCGTATATGCAATCGGCGGAATTCAGCCACATCATTTGCCTGATTTGCAGCGAAACAACGTAGCAGGCGCGGCTGTATTATCCCCTATGCGGTCACTAAACGTTTTACAGAGTTATAGAAAAGGAGAGGCGTTTAATGGAGAAAATGATTGACTTGAACGGAAAGTCGTATTCAGTCGTTCCGGAAGTAAGGACGATTCAGCAGTTACTTGAGCATTTAGGACTTGGTGATCGTATTTTGATTGTGGAGAAAAACAAAGAAATTTTGCAAAAAGAGTACTACGATGCACCGATTATGGATCGAGACCAAATTGAAATCATTCATTTTGTAGGAGGCGGATGAAGATGTTAAAAATTGCAGATAAAGAATTCTCTTCACGTTTATTATTAGGTACAGGGAAATACCCTTCATTTGATATACAAAAGCAGGCAGTCGCAGAATCAGAAGCAGACATCCTCACATTCGCGGTACGGCGCATGGATATTTTTGAAGCATCGCAGCCTAATTTTCTAGAGCAATTGGATTTAACTCGCTATACATTGCTTCCAAATACTGCAGGTGCAAGCACAGCAGAAGAAGCCGTACATATCGCGCGTCTCGCAAAAGCATCCGGACTTTGTGACATGGTAAAGGTTGAAATCATTGGGTGCAGCCGTTCATTGCTGCCAGACCCTGTAGAAACATTACGTGCTTCTGAAACGCTATTAGAGGAAGGCTTTATTGTATTGCCTTATACGTCAGACGATGTAGTACTCGCAAAAAGACTATGCGAATTAGGCGTTCATGCCATCATGCCGGGCGCTGCGCCAATCGGTTCAGGCAGAGGCATTCTGAACCCGCTGAATCTGTCATTCATCATTGAGCAGTCCAATGTCCCCGTGATCATCGATGCAGGCGTTGGCTCACCAAAAGACGCAGCATTCGCGATGGAGCTCGGAGCAGACGGTGTCTTGTTAAATACAGCAGTGTCAGAAGCGGCAAATCCTGTCATGATGGCAGCCGCAATGAAGATGGCGATTGAAGCGGGACGTCTCGGTTATAAGGCAGGACGTATGCCAGTACGTGACTATGGTGTAGCTAGCAGTCCCACTGAAGGACTTGTGACAAATTGATTGGTAAATATTCTCGGCAAGAGCTGTTTACACCGATCGGACTGGTTGGGCAACAGCGTATTCGTGAAGCAAAAGTTTTCGTCTTAGGAGCGGGTGCACTCGGTTCTTCTGGAGCGGAGATGCTAGTCCGGGCAGGTGTCGGTGAACTGACGATTGTCGATCGCGATATTTTGGAATGGACCAATCTCCATAGACAGCAATTATACACGGAACAGGATGTCATCGATCAATTGCCAAAAGCAATTGCAGCGGAAAGCCGATTGCGCGCTATCAACAGCGATGTGAAAGTGCGTGGGATTGTGGCGGATGTGACGCCAGAAAACATCCTCGAATTATTCGAAGGCCATCAATTCATTCTCGACGGCACAGATAATATCGAAACTCGATTACTGGCAAATGACGCCGCATTACAACTGGGCATCCCTTTCTTCATGGGTGCTTGCGTCGGGAGCTACGGGCTGACGTTTCCTATTGGTGTAAAAGAAGGCTCACCCTGCTTGCATTGTCTGCTCGAAGCGTTACCGCCACAGTCATTGACATGCGATACAGTCGGCGTCATCTCGCCAATCGTCGTCACGACGGCCGCCCGTCAAACCGCCGAATTGCTGAAGTGTATAACGGGCGCGTCGATGGAACCGCGTCTAGAATCCGTCGATCTTTGGACAGGCGAACGTGCTGCAATGGACGTGCAAAGTATGAAGAAACCCAGTTGTCCAAGTTGCTCAGCCACTCCTGTCTACCCTTATCTGTCTGCCAATGAAGTCATTCGGACTGCCGTGCTGTGTGGACGCGACACTGTACAACTAACCTGGCCGAAGCACCGACAAGTGGAACTATTACCATTCGCCGAATCGATTCGCGGTATTGTTTCTAATTTAAAGCAAAATCCATATTTGGTTTCCTGTGAATACAACGATCATCGACTCGTATTATTCCGTGATGGCCGGATGTTGGTGCATGGAACGAAGGATATTATGGTAGCCCGGAAGATTATCTCCGGTTTATTGGGGTAATGCTTGGGGTTTAGAGCGTTCGTGAATGGGCTATGAGCGGTTTGCACGTTTGATAGAGCGGCTAACATGTGTGATAGAGCGGTTACCCATGGACTATGAGCGGATAACACGTGTGATAGAGCGGTTAACACGTGGTATAGAGCACTCACCCATGGACTATGAGCGAATACCACGTTTGATAGAGCGCTTAACACGTGGCATAGAGCACTCACCCACGGACTATGAGCGGATAACACGTGTGATAGAGCGGTTAACACGTGGCACAGAGCGCTTCCCCCGTGTATAGATCACTCACCCCAATTTCATGAGCATACCCAATAAATCCTCCAATAAAAAACGCTTCGGAAAGCCATAAATAGCCGTCCGAAGCGTTTATTTTTATTATTTACCGAGCTATTCCACTCACTCATTTAAATCCGTCTCAGCCACACTCTCCAGCCTTAACACACCATCCGTCATCTTGTACACCTTATCCACGTACTTAATCAACCGCACGTCATGTGTCACGACAATGGTCGCTGTCTGATTGGTCTTCGTTTCATTACGCAATAACTCCATTACCTCGAACGCCCGATCCGAATCAAGTGAAGCGGTAGGCTCATCTGCCAAAAGAATTGCTGGCTTACTGAACAACGCTTTAGCAATCGCCACACGCTGCCGTTCACCGCCCGATAAATCAGAAGGATAATTTTTATGCAACTTGGTAATACCCAAATCCTCGTATAACTTACGTTGCTCGTCTTTCGACATATTGCCTCTCTTTACTTTATTCAGCAATTCAAGTTGCTCGTCGACAGTTAGAAACGGCACGAGGTTGGAAGCCTGCAATATAAATCCGATTTCCTGTAAACGGATTTTTGAACGTTGCTTTTCATTCAGTTGCGATAATTCTTTCCCGTTAATGATGACTTGGCCTTCGCTTGGAGATTGTAGACCGCCAGCCACTGTCAGGAACGTACTTTTTCCTGACCCTGATGGACCGATGACTGCCACCAATTCACCACGCTCAACTACGAAATTTGTCTCTTTCATCGCTTCTACTAACGTATTGCCTTCACCGAACGTCTTTTTTGTATTTCGTAATTCCAGTACCATCGTTTACCCTCCTATCGCTTCTAGCGGATCAATTCGGATAATCGTCCAAACCGAAATGACTGCTCCGAGAATTGCCACTACTATTAAGACCAAACCATAAATTATCATGGTAGGTATATCAAACATGATAGGAACTGCATTTGGCAGGAAGCTTCCCGCAAGCAACGTCAGACCGAACGCGAGGACTACTCCGATCAACGCAAGAATGAACGTCTGCGCGATTACTGATCTTGCCAAATAAGCACTGGAAATTCCTTGCGCCTTCATCAGACCAAACATGCTGATTTTTTGTACTGTCAATACGTACAGGAAAATCGCAACGATAGCAGCTGAAATGACGAATAGGAAGTAAATCATATACGTTAACGTCAAATTTTGCTCTGTATAACCTGGCAGATTCTCAATAAACGTTTCCGTTTCAATGATTTCCGTATTGTCAGGCAAGGAAAGTGTATCCCAGTCTTTGTCTTTGATGACAATCGCATTGACCATGTCTTTATTCATTGTATAGGCGTCTCCATATTTAATTTTCTGCATATCATTTAACTTCATATAGAGAATAGGCGATGCATTGAAACGAGCCTTTTCTGTAAAGCCGACAATTGTCAGTTCCGTATTAGATGAAGATAACTCGAGTGTGTCCCCGATCTTAAAGCCTTCATCTTTCAACACATCAGATGCCACGACACCGTTTTGAACATAAAATGTCGGGTCTCCTTCACTGACTTCCGGCTTGATGAACTCTTCTCTATCAATACCGAAGAGCATCACATTTTGCTTGGTGGCACCATTGTTTGCGATGGCACCCATTTGACTGACAACAGCCGTTTCTTTCGCATTCAACTCTTCGGCTACTTCCTTGTTAAGTGCCGATTCATACAAACTCTTATCAGATTCCTCTGTCAGTAAAACGGCATCGACTTTCCATGTATCGATCGCTTCTCTGTTCATGCTGGCTAATCCATTTGCCAGTCCGGATAGGAAGAACACGAGGAAAGACACCAATAGCAAAATCGATGTAATGAGTAAAAACCGTAATTTATTCTTTTTTATTTCGCTCCAGGCTAAAAACATGCAGACTCACTTCCTTTTATAGGACATTTATCGCTTCTTCCAACTCATAAGAAGTTGAAACGACTTCTTTCGATACATCGCCAATTGATGTAATGACGCCTTGCAAATTTTTCATATGATCTGAAAAATGCTGGATATCGTCAATCGTCAAATGAACCGTCTCTGTTATGTTCCGAAATGTTTCTCTAGTTGTTTCCGTTTCTTTCATGCCCATATCCGCAAACTTCGTGACGGTATCTATCGCATCATGAACGGCTCGCGTCTTCGCCTTCGACTGCGCGACGAGTTGTGCAATATTTTCTGTCGAACGTTTCGTCTGATCAGCTAGATTTCGGACTTCATCCGCCACAACCGCGAAACCTTTTCCATGGACACCCGCACGTGCCGCTTCAATTGCAGAATTCAGTGCTAAGAGATTGGTCTGATCAGCTATATTTTTCACTAACTGAACGACTTCTTCAATTTGAATGGATGAACGATTCAGTTCTTCAATTAATGCCGCCATGCCTTGTGTTTCCTTAACGATCGTCTCCGAAGTGACCACCATCTGTGCCATCTGTTCGATTCCAGACTGCGCTTGATCTACTGAAGTTTCGGAACGGACAATACTTTCTTGAATTTTCCCTTCGAGTACGGTAGATTGCTCAATCAAATCGTTGACGACTGCATATGTTGACTCGGACTTCCCTTCAATCTCCAGCGCAATACTACCAATTTGTTGCTTGACGCTATTTTTCACTTGTTGCTGATTTGCATGAATTGCGTCATTCGTACTCTTTTCGAATGCCTCAAGAACCAACTGCTTCTCGAAATTCAAAATCTTACTTAACGCCACAATCATTTCATGCTCTTCTGCACGATCTAATTCTAAATCAAATAATATATCGAGCATCGTTGAATGCAAGTTTTGAAAAGCCGCGATATACCATTTAGGTTCCAAACCAATGCGTAAATGAGCACCAGCTACTTTACTTCGATTGATCAAATAGGCTTCATTAATCACACCGTCGAATAATCCCGCGAGATGTATAGCTAGCGTCTTACGTAAATAATCGGTTGTACTGTACTTTTTAATCATTTGAGACAATGTAGGAACGGCTATCACACTAGAATAAAATGCTTCTACAATTTCATCCATCCGGTCGTTCATCGGGCCTTTTAACGCACGTAAAAGTTGTAAATCTCGCTCACTTAATTGAATAGCATCTAACTGCAATTGAATCTCTTTAGTAGGTACTTGCAAGTTGATAGGAACAGCGGAAATAGATCGGACTAGTGATGGGGTTTTGCGTTTTTTCGTACTCCACATATTGGAATTCTCCTTTTCTTCCACTGGCACGAACAAGCTGCTGGCTTCTAAGTTGTTAATACTTTGTACAATGTTTAGTTTACTTGATTATACATAGATCTACCCATAAACACTAGAATAATTGATGGGTATAGACTTATTTTATACTTTTTGATTTCTTGCTGATCAAAACTCCTACGAAGAAACCATAGACAGCGTGTCCGACCATCCACCAGAACAAGGAAACCATATTCGTGACAGGGGGCGTACGATCAGAAAAAGAAGTTGTCGGATACAATAATAATCCGATGGCTATATTCACTAGAAAAGGGAACAATATCGCATGATTACGAATGAAACCACTACTCTTATCATACAGAATCACCAATATGATACAGAGAACAATTGAAACAATCAGATGGAAAAACACTTCAATCACTTCTGGAAATGCATACTCTTTTACGATAGGTATGTAATCAACATTCAATAACAAAGTATATACTTTGTGACCTGTAATTGACTGCATAAATTTTAAGAACATAGCGAGAAAAACACCAGTTAAGAGGCCAATCCATATACCTTGTACAATATATTTAGTTTTCATCTAGACACCTTCCTACACTGTAAAAATAACAGATTTGACTTAACTCGTCAAATCTATGTATAATGTTAGACATGTAGAATCGGGCGATATTGGATCGCTACTTATAGTATATAGAAAGGTTGATCACTTTGAAGCCATCATCTGAAGCCCCTACGTATACAATTAAACAGGTTGCAGATCAAACAGGCTTGTCGCGGCAAGTTTTGAGGAAGTGGGAAGAACGTTATGACATCGTTATTCCACAGCGACTAGATAATGGCTATCGAATTTATCACGACGAGGATATCCGGTTATTTTTGCTGATGAAACGTTACGCAGAAGATGGTTTTGCGCTATCGCAAGCAGCCGAAATGGCGAAATCCCAGAAAAACTCCACACTTCCATTGAATCCAGAAAATACGTATGTAGAGGATACATTGAGCGACTTATTGCGCCACGGTAAAAATTGTGATGAACTAGAATTAAACTTCTCCTTGCAAGCCGCCTATCATAGATTAGGACTTGAACATTATCTTCAGCAAATCGTCATTCCATTTTTGCAGGAAGTAGGCGATCTCTGGGCAAGTGGTGAATGGGACGAATATCAAGAAGCCTTGTCGAGTCTGGTTGTACGCGATCAACTCGTCCAGCTACGGCGCAACTTCCAATACCGAGAAGACTCGCCCATACTGCTTGGCGCTTGCCTCCCTAATGAATCACATGAAATTCCGGTGCATATTTTTTTACTGCAACTGATGCTAAAAGGTTGGCGTACAGCGATGATTGGATCATCGCCGGCTCCGGGCGCGATCCAGTCTCTTATAGAAAAGATCAAGCCTGTCAAAGTGTTGCTGTCGGCATCCACTACGTTTCCATTTGAAGAGAATCCACAGATGATACAAGAGTTAGACGAGTTTGCAGGCCAACATCCTCATACCGAATTTTATCTAGGTGGATACGGAGCGTTCATTTGGGCTGACCGGCTGAATTTACAACATATTCATCTGCTTGAATCTATCGATGAAATTTAAGAATTTTTACATGTATCATACGCTGCCAATGCACGGGCACGGGCAGCTTGGTGGTCCACAATCGGAGCCGGATAGGATGTACCAATCGTTACTCCTGCTGATTCCAAGACATCATTCGGTGCTTCTGCCGGTTGAAATACATACTTTACTGGCATGTCCGTCAACTCGGGCAGCCATTTTTTTATATACCGCGCCTCTTCATCAAATTTCTTAGCCTGAAGGATTGGGTTAAACACTCTAAAGTACGGCGAAGCATCAAAACCGCTGCCCGCCACCCATTGCCATCCCATCGCGTTGTTCGCTAGATCCAAATCCACCAGCGTCTCTTCAAACCACTCCATACCTTCACGCCAGTCGATCAATAAATGTTTAATCAAAAAGGAAGCTACGACCATTCGCACACGGTTATGCATATAGCCTGTTTCCCATAATTCACGCATTCCGGCATCGACTAACGGATAACCGGTACGTCCTGTTTTCCAAGCCTCCAGCTGATCATCAGCTAGTTGCCACGGAAATTTTTCAAACTCTGGTCGCACAGGTTTCGTCAACATCTCTGGAAAGTACAGTAGCTGGTAATTATCGAAATCCCGCCACGCCAATTGGCGAATAAACGCTTCCACTTGTTGATCACCGACGTCTTCCGCTGCAACTAACGCGCCGTGCCATAGCGAACGTACGCTTACATTCCCCCAAGCCAAGTAAGGCGACATTCGTGAAACACTAGATTGGGCGGGGAGGTCCCGTCCTACTAAATAATCGTACAAGCCACAGTCTCGGAACGTTTCCCAACACTTCATCGCGGCTCTTTCTCCAGGTTGCCAATGATTTGCGAGCTTGTCATACCAACGAACATCCGATAACAAACCCCATTCATCGGAAGGCAATGACTGAAGTTCAGCAGTAGACGGCATGAGTTCAGGAGTCGCGAGCGGTGTCGCTATCAGTTCTTGTCGCAGTCGCTTCCAAAACGGTGTAAATACTTTATACGGCTGATTGGTTTTATTGAAAATCGCATCAGGCGCAACGAGTAATGACCCTTGGAATGAACGCACTTGAACACGTCTTTCCTCACAAGCCTCCGCTACTACACGTTCTGCTTCCCGGCTTTCGGGATCATATAATTCATTGAACACAAGCTGATCGGCTTCGCTTTCATCTAGCAACTTCATCAGCTGTTCGACATGTTGCCCTTGACGCACCACGAACTGAATTTGTTGCTTCGCAAAGCGTTCGATTATTTCCAGCAAGCTGTGATGCAGCCACCAATCGGATGCTGCATAGCGCGTTTCTGGCAAAATGAAAACGGGCAACACTTCACCATGCGCTGCCGCCTCCACCAATGCAGGATGATCATGCAAACGTAAATCTTTTCGGAACCAAACTATTGTTTTACCCACTCTATTCACTCCTTTTACTTATCTTAAAACGCACCCGATCCACCGCCTCCACCACCTGTTCCGCCTCCACTGCTACTGCTACTGTCACTACTTGGAGCGTTGTTCGATACATTGGTCGACGCTTGATTGAAAGAACCTGTTAGGAATATAGGATTGTAGACAACACCGCCATAATAGGAATTTCCGTACTGTGCGTCTGCCGTATCCTGTCGATGTCTTTCATCATAACGAGTGCGATGTTGATCAAGCTGCTTTTGGACACTGACGAAGTCCTTGTAATACGCGTCCAGTTCGGGATGCTTTACACCTACTCCATAAATTAATACACGGAATCGATCATCAAGCGATAAGCCTTCCCATTTCTTCGTATCCAGTTCCTTCATCCATTGACTTACTCGCTCCCACTCAAGTTTGAGCAAAGTCCCTTCATAATTACACGGACTGTAAAACAATGCGAATCCAAATGCACCTAACGTCAAAATCCCTACTAGAACTAGTTGCAAATATAACGCATAATAGATAAAAAAGATGGCCAATCCAATTCCAAGTGTACCGATTAAACTTAGGATTACGCGTTCTTTTATAGTCTTGGCCTTCACTTTGTATTCATTCAACTCTGTTTTTAAAAGATCTTTCCACATGATAAATTTCTTATCAAATGCTTCATAATTCTTCTCTTCTTTCGTGTAACTTTTCAACTTGCCCAATGTGAACTTTTGATCCTGGCCGATTTGGAAAAATAGCAGCTGAATTAATTGCTTCTCGTGTTCTAATTTTACGTTCGCATCGACCAATTCAAACTCCTCATCGGATAGTTGTTTCACATTCCCTTTACGAACGAGATCAAGCAATGCGGCGGACATTAGCTCGATGGAAGCTGCTCCATTCTTGAAAAGAAGTACAGCCGGTAAGCTCATATCATTCGTGGGAACGTAAAAGCCATTCGACTCCATTTGATAGTGCGCTTCCTTCCTATAGCTTTTCCTTCTCGCATTCGCGAAAAAGCCAATCAAACCGACTCCAAGAATACCCGCTGCTGCACTCACACTACCCACAGTGCCTACAATCTTTTGACTCTCAATGAATTTCTCATGTAGCATAGCTACCATTTCCTGATCTTTTTTGACCGTTGGGCGAATGTCGGCATCTACCGCGGTCATGGCTGGAAATAAAGACGGTTCATAGATCACGCGAATATCACCATTGTTTCCCGCATGGACTTTTCCCAATGAAAATACGACCGTTCCATTCGCTTGTACTTCCCCTGTCTCTTCCGCATTGTCATAGCCGATGAACATTACGTCAGACGCTTTACTAGGAGGGATGATGGTAATCGTCATATTGCCATAATCCGTTTCATTACGACGATCAAAAAATGGCCAATAGAACTGCGCGCCATCTGTATATTTTTCCATTCCATTTCTAATCGTGTACTGCAAATCAAAGACTATGACTTCGCTGTCTCCTTTGCGGTGTACACGATATTCCGTGTCACGCTTCTCAATCTCTAACTGTTTACCCTTTTCAGAGGCTTTAAAGTCTTCAATTGAAGCTTCATTTTTCGGTTGCATTTCTCGAATAATTCCGTTAAATCCACTGTCAAAATCATACGTATGCTGCTCGTTAACCTGAACGGTACCATCCGCTTCCAACTGCGCGTTGATTTTTACGTCCGAAATGCTGAAATCTACTGCCCCAGCCGTTGTCGGCAGAACAAAGAAGGCTAGTAAAGAGACAAATAACAGTTTCCATTTCATAAAAAATCACCTCTTATCAGGAGTATACGATAAGAGGTGATCAATAGATTCGTTTATTGGCAGAATGTTAGGAATACATTTCAGGCATATTCTATAACTTTAGTACTTTATACAAATAGACACCCATCGAACCAAATAATAGTGCAAGTATCGTGATGAGCAAAGGCATGTTCAATGATCCGATTCGAGCCAAAGCGATATCGACCGACTGCCATATGAGAAAGACAAATAGTAGTGTCGAAATGTTTTTCATGACATTCATGAATAGCACGCCATAGCGGTACTGGATTTCTACGTTATCAGGACGCAAATTCAAGTAGTTATACGTATGCGGATACTTCTCCAGCTTCCACATCCCTACCCACATAACGATACCAATGACTGGTAACAGCAGTAATTCCATTCTCGAACCGTAACGGTCCACTTCCCCATTCGCTCCAAAATGCGCAGGAATACGATCCGGCAATTGATTCCACTGCAACACTAAATAGACGAGAGCAGCAGCGAATAAAGCGATAACCAACACATCGAACGCTTTTGCAACAGCAGGTTTCTCTATGTCTAGCTTCGGTTTTTTCGTCTCCATACTCTCGCCACCTAACTTATGATTCCGTTGCGCTCGTCATTTCAAATACATCAAAGACGTTCTCTTTAATATTGAGCGACATGATCTTGCCTTGTTTCTCATAGAAATGAATGGATCCTCTGCGGTCTTCCAGCATCTCCGTCCAGCCCCATTCTTCGATCGTACGCAAATAATGATCTGGCGGATTGCCTTCCGAGTCACCGATGCCTTTCAACTTATACTTCGCCGATTTAGTAATTTCCCCTACGCAATCCTCTGCTTTCACTTCATAAGCTTCTTTTGGAACAGGGAACCCTTGATTGATGATCGCCATGCGGTAGCCGTCTTCCTCGCTATACACATTGGAACAGCCAGTTAGTACCAAGACAGACAGCACAGCCAACAGCGCAAGTACTCGCTTCATATGTTTACCTCCCGTTTCACGACTTCATTGAATCCATCGTACTAGGAAATATTGACATTGTCACTCTACTTTTTGTGACGAATTAACGCAACTTCTGCACAATAACGACTTTTAAATAATTAAATTCAGGATAATCACGCGGCGTACGGAAGTCTCTTGGTAATGACGATTCTTCGAGTACTTTATAGCGCATATCCGTCTCCTTGAAAGCTTGCTCAATGAAGCCTTTGAACTTCTTCATACTAAAGCTCGCGTTATTTGTGGAAGCTACGATAATACCGTTCTTCTCCGTAACCGCAATCGCTTCTTTCATCAGCATAGGATAATCCTTCGCTGTACTAAACGTATACTTCTTCGAACGCGCAAAGCTCGGCGGGTCCAGTACAACTAGTCCGAATTTCATGTCATGACGCTTGGCATAACGGAAATAGTCAAAGACATCCATCACTTTAATATCCTGCTGCTCGTAATCGATACCGTTGACACTGAACTGCTCGATTGTCTTCGCGACACTACGCTTCGCCAAATCCACATTCGTCGTTTTCTTCGCGCCACCTAAAATAGCAGCAACCGAAAACGCTCCTGTATAAGAGAACGTATTCAACACTTCGCGACCTTCCGCATAGTTGTCGCGAATCGCCTCACGTACATCGCGCTGATCAAGGAAAACTCCCGTCATCGCACCATCATTCAAATCAATCGCAAAGTTCATGCCATTTTCCTTGACGATGATCGGAAAATCTCCAGGCGTCCCTTGAACGAAATCATCCTGTTCCACATACTGCCCTTGTGAATCAAAACGCTTCTTCTCGTAAACCGCTTTGTAACCCCCACGCTTATCCAACACGTTATACACGTGATGACGGAACGCATAAATCCCTTCACTATACCAGCTGACCATATAATAGCCATCGAAATAATCGATCGTCACGCCACCAATTCCGTCGCCTTCTCCATTAAACAAACGGAAAGCCGTCGTATTCGGATCTTTCATATACGCGTCACGACGCTCAAACGCAGTCGCCATTTTCTGATCGAAGAAATCAAAGTCAATCTCTTCTCTCTCATTCGAAGTCAGCACCCAGCCAATTCCTTTATTTTGAATTCCATAATAACCTGTAGCCAAATATTTATGATAACGATCCGTCAGACGAATCAAACTACCTTCCTTCGCCTGAATCTCACTACTCATCACAGCATCCTTCAAAATCAAAGGATACCCCTTCTTCAAAGCCACCGTGCCCTGTGCATTTAACTGTATTTCAACTAATTTACTCATATCGTCATCCTCAAAGTGTATTTTCTCTATTATCGCATGGATGAACCAAAAGTGAAAGCGGCTCGACAGGATCGGCAGGCATAAGACGGGCTGGACTTGAGGCGCCTTTTGCCTCACGACCGGCACGGCTTATGACCCGAGATCCTAGCCGCTTGAACTAGATGAACCAAAAGTGAAAGGTGGCGTTTAGAGTCGGCAGGCATAAGGCGAAGGTGCGAAGCGGCGCTTTTTGCCGCACAGCAGCTTTGACTTATGACCCGAGACTCTGCCACCTGCAACTAGATGAACCAAAAGTGAAAGCGGCTCGACAGGATCGACAGGCATAAGACGGGCTGGACTTGAGGCGCTTTTTGCCTCACGACCGGCACGGCTTATGACCCGAGATCCTAGCCGCTTGAACTGGATGAACCAAAAGTGAAAGGTGGCGCTTAGAGTCGGCACCTCAAAAAAAAACACCTACTTTACGACTTTTCCTCACCCTTCACTTACAATAAAAGTACGTAAATAACCAAACAGGAGGAATTCACATGAACATCATCCCTTTAGGCATCTGGGGCGGCTACCCGAAAGCAAACAGCGCCACCTCTTCATTTCTCATCGAACACGAAGGATTCCATTGCCTGTTCGACTGCGGAAGTGGCGTACTATCTTCCCTGCAAAATCATATCGCACTGGAACAGCTCGACGCGGTCGTCATCAGCCACTATCACGCAGATCACATCGCAGACATAGGAAGCTTGCAATATAACCGGTTGATTCAGTACTACCTTGGACACCCTTCCCCTCCACTGCCGATTTACGGGCACGCGCAGGATGAAGAACAATTTGCGAAGTTGACGTATAAAGAGCAAACACAAGGTATTGAAATTCAAGAAAATCAATCCGTTCAAATCGGCCCGTTTACCGTAACATTTTGTCCAACTATCCATCCCGTCTACTGCCTAGCCATGAAGTTCACAGTAGAAGGCAAGTCTGCGGTTCTCACTGCCGATACGGAATGGTCGGACAAGCTCGTGGCATTCTCGCAACATGCCGACATCGTATTCTGCGAGGCCAATCTATATGAAGAACACCTCGGCAAATCACCAGGTCACCTAGCAGGTAGCCAAGCAGGTGCACTTGCACAGCAAGCCGAAGTCGGGCAACTCGTCCTCACCCATCTGCCACATCACGGGAATATCCATGAGATTTTGAACGAAGCAGAGAAAACGTTCAGTGGTTTGGTGGAAATTGCAGAAGTAGGAAAGAGGTATACAGTAATTTAAAGCCGGAACAGTAAACTGGTGAGTATGAAGGGGTTGCAACTCCAGATAGGGGACGCTTTCCCATGGGCCCAAGCCATACCCGCAGGAAAGCGTCCCCTCCGAAGCGCAAATCCCCTCCCTATCCCCGTCAACCTATCCTATTTCATTCCACATAAAACGACCTCTGCAAATTCTGCAAAGGTCGTCTAACTTCTTATAAAAACACAATCATTGCCAAGATCGCTGCCAGCACAATACGATAAATTGCAAACGGCATCAACTTGACCTTCGAAATCAACTTCAAGAAGAAGCGAATCGAAATCAGCGCGAATACAAACGCACTCAAGAAACCAACCACATAGAATCCTATGTCATCCATCGACATATACTCCCAGTTCTTCAACACCGACACAAGACTCGCACCCATCATAATTGGAACCGCCATGATGAACGTAAAGTCAGCAGCCGTCCGGTGATTCATCCCAAATAACACACCGCCTGAAATCGTCGCACCCGAACGTGAAAACCCTGGCCACAATGACAAACACTGAACCAACCCCACTGTAAATGCCTGTTTATATGTAATCTGATCCAGCGTCTGTACACGTGGATTTTTCGGTCCAAATTTATCCGCTGCAATCATCAACACCGCACCTGCAACTAGCGCAAAAATAACCGTTTCTACACCGAATAAATAATCATCAATTAAATCTTTTAGTGCAAAACCTAAAATAACAGCCGGCAACATACCAACGATTACGTGTAGCAAATTGAAACGCTCGCTCATCTTGACTCCGCTATCTACTTTATACAAACCGACTAAACTAAATAACCGTTTCCAAAACACAACGACTACAGCCAAGATCGAACCGAGCTGAATCACTATTTTAAATGTAATCGCGGGATATTTCCCAAGGAATTCTTCTGTCTTCAGCCACATATCATCGACAATAATCAAATGACCCGTCGAAGAAACAGGCGCGAATTCCGTCATACCTTCTACAAACCCTAAAATTAGCGCTTTTATTAAATCAAATAATTCCATATGACTCTCTTTCCGCGAAGGTTTCCCTTCTGCTATTCTATTTTCTTTTACCCAGTCTACCATGACGTAACAAATAGTGGATAAGTTTCCGGCGGAATATTTTTTATCCACATGTGCATACTTTTTCGTTTTCGCATAAAACTGAATACTTATACACATAGTGCGTGGATAGATTGTGGAGAAGTCCGTGACTTCAGACTATTCTAATTAAAAATGCTGTTTATCCACAGTTTTATCGTCTATCTACTACTATGTTGAAATTTTTACTAATAGACTATCAAACCGTTAATTTGTTTTGAAACGCATAAATAACCGCTTGAGTGCGGTCTTGGACTTCCAATTTGGATAATACATTACTGACATGGGTCTTAACCGTTTTTAACGCAATGAATAGTTCATCCGCAATTTCCTGATTAGATTTACCTTTGGCCAATAATAATAATACTTCTAGCTCACGATCGGTTAAATCTTCATGCAAGGCATGTGTCTGGGCACCGCGCATTTTTGTCATCATTTTAGATGTCACTTCGGGCTCGAGTACCGTTTGCCCTTGCATAGTTTCCCTAACAGCATCCGCCACCCGTTTCGCATTGGATGTTTTTAAAATATAACTGACAGCACCTGCTTCAAGTGCGGGGTATAATTTATCGTCATCGAGGAAACTCGTGACGATGATGACCTTCGCTTCCGGCCAGTTAGCGATAATCGCAGCCGTCGCCTCGGCGCCATTCATGACAGGCATGACCATGTCCATCAAAATAATATCCGGACGCAAATCCAGCGCTTTCTCAACGCCTATCTGACCATTTTCCGCCTCCGCAATCACTTCGATATCCGGTTGCATTTGCAAATACGTCGATACGCCAATGCGCACCATTTCATGATCATCTACCAACAGCACTCGAATCATCTGCCAGCTCCCCTTTCAAAATCGGTAATTTCACTTCTATGATCGTTCCTTGAGAAGGTACCGAGACAATCTTACAACTGCCACCGATCTCAATCGCACGTTCCTTCACATTCTGCAGACCATAAGATCCACCTTTACCATCATCCTGCTTAAATCCAACGCCATTGTCTTGCACGCGCAAAATCGCCAATCCATCACGTTCGATTAATAAAATTTCTACTTCCGTCGCCTGTGCATGACGAAGTGTATTCGACAATGTTTCTTGTGCAATTCGGAATAAATGATCTTCCGCACCTTTAGATAGCTCGATATCTTCTAATCGATGTGTAATATCAAACGTCACTTTTTCCTGCAATTCACTCAATAACTCTTCGAGACCTTTCGCAAGCGTTTGATTATGCAATGCGGCCGGACGTAAATGTAGAAGTAAAGCTCGCATTTCTAATTGCGCTTGTTGAACCATTCTTTCTACTTGCAGTAACGGCTTGCTTATCGGACCTTCTTCCGCTTGTTCCGCAAGTGCCGACAACAACATAGATGCCGCGAACAATTGCTGGGACACAGAGTCATGCAGTTCTCTCGCCAATCTTTGGCGTTCTTGAATGATCCGTTCCTGAATGATTTTATCTTGTGTCTCGACACGCTCATCAGTAATCTTACGCAAACTGTTCCGCTGTGCTTCGAGTACTTCATAAAGCTGTTCAATGGAACGATTCGTCTGTTTTTTCATTTTATTTGAGCTCGTAAATTCCTGTTTAGCATATAAATGCTGCAGTTTTCCGGTAATAATATTTTCTTTCATCCTACTGTTCAAGCTGACCCAGCTAGCAATTCCTAAACCGATGATGAAAATTGTTGTGAACAACCAAACGAGCAACGGCATATCCGCCGCTTCTGTATCGAGTAGCAACCTTTGATATTCCGCAATCGATACATCAATGAACAAATAGAAAAAGACCGCGACGATCAAACTAAACATCAACGTCAAGAAAATGGTGCGACCAATGATTGCCTTCATTTTCTACGCACCTCCACATCGCCGATCCAAGTAAATACCGAAATAATCAACTCGGGATCATTCGGCCGCTTCGTTTCATAGCCATCATGTTCTTGTAAGGTTTCATTGAACAATTGCTTTTGGGCCTTGCCTAAAATATTCGCTTCACCGTACAGCGTGGCATAATGAATTCGCACTGGGATATCATAAGGTAGTTCAATACGCACTTTACCAAAAATTTGCCGAACCGAAATAAACGAAGCCCCTTTAGGCAATACCGTATCGGTCACATCGACATGCACGTCACCGAAAAACCCTTGCATATGAATATCTTCCCACTCATACGTCGCGAACGGAGTCGATTGGATCGAAAATAAGCGGTTTCTCCACATACCTTGCGATCGTCTAACTCGAGGCTTTTGTAAATCACCAAACACTTCACTAGCCGGTATGCCTTTCCATAGCTTCATTATAATATACAAGACAATGGCTAAAATCAGCAGCCGCACACTCCATAATGTCAGAAGTGCAATTACGATAAAGACAATTCCTGTGATCGCTGTCCATTTCCCACGTTTTCGATAACCGTAATCGAGAAATCCCCAACCGAGAAGGAGGAAGATGAAATTACCGTTTGAAAACACCATGGATTCGACGAAAGCAATCGTCAAAAGAGCAAGCACATATACCGAAACTTTAGTAGAATCCTTCTTAGCCATTCCATACTCTCCCTTCTCGATAGAGGAAGCGCGATGCTTCCTCTTATAGTTTACACAATATCTTGAGATTTTGCGTTAGATTTCTCTAAAGAATCTAGACGTTGCTCCATTGACGAGTGCGTTTGCGGCGTTCTCGTTCTTCCACCCAGATTTTCGATGTACGAATGCAAGTCATCAAGCGTAGAAAATGACTGATCGGGCTTAACGAATCGATCCATTTTTTCTTGCGCGCGTGTCACATTCTCTTTGCCCATCAATTGTAACTGGCGAACACGCATATCCTTCACGCGATGCTTCATCTCTTCAAATTTCCGTTCCAATGACAGCAATTCTTTCGTAGCGTCTTGGATACTCGTAGACAAACGGGCAACTCGTCCTTCATATGCTTCTACTTCTTCTTGAGCGAACGCGATCAACTCTGCATCTCCTGTCACTTCAGCAAGTTCTAGCTGACGACGACGTTTCATCGCCATCAAATCCGCGTCCTGACATTCGGTTTCTAATTCTTCTTTCAGTCTTCCTTGACGTTCAAGCAACTTACCGATTTCCGCTGTTTGCTTTTGCGCATCTAGGAAATACTGATTCAGTAACTCCAGCGGATTTTCTTTCTTCTGCGGCTTTTCCATCAAACCATTCAACTCTTCTTGTACTGTATATTTCAATTTGTGCCAAAATGCGTTCATAGTGCATCTCTCCTTTTATTTTGTCAGTTCATTCCACTGGCGTTCAAAGTTTGTGAACGGGTCATTAGATATGACGTTCGGGTTTACATTGCGGTCTTTCCATTTGCGATATACATAATAGACTCCAATCAACGCGATGATCCCGATGAATGCGCCGATATTTGAAATCGAGCCGATAACACTAATGATCAAAACCGTCATCCAGACTACTTTCGCGAACATCGACTGGCTCTTTCTCCAGTAGTGGTAGCTAACCAGTGCGATCGCGCCTGTTACGGCTAAAACAATGATTGGACCTACGTTTAGCGCTAGAATTAAACCTGCTATAATGCCTAGTAAAACTAATCCAAGTTTCTTCATGTTGATGTCCTCCCTTCATTTGTATCCTTAGTTTATAATGAATTCCCACTTTCTCCGACGGTCCCATAGCGGATTTCTTACTCAGACTTAAGGCTGAGTGTGAGTAGGTACAGAAGCCAGGATATTTTTTTGGCAGAAAGACTAACCCACTCCATATCCTGTTGGAAGTGGGTTGTGCGTGGCTCGACTGGTTGTTGGGTACTAAAATTAGCGAGGGTATGCTTTCTGGACCCGCGCAGGCACGTGGGGGATTGCCTCCAGCCCTGAGCCAGCTGGCGATAGTGCCCGCCAGTTGTCTCAGGGCCACGGCCTACCCCGCAGTTGTGCCTGCGCTACTGTGGGAAAGTGAATTAGTTTGTGTT
>NZ_PDYV01000045.1:0-1059 GCF_002743235.1 Sporosarcina sp. P25 | reverse complement strand
GCCCCCTTCAAGATGAGATTTCCCATTACGCAAGTAAGTAAGATCCCTCAAAGATGATGAGGTGGATAGGTCTGGGGTGTAAGTACGGCGACGTATGTAGCTGACAGATACTAATCGATCGAGGACTTAACCTATTATGAAAAGCCGAAGCGGCCGCCTAGATGCGACCGGTATAAGGCGAAGATGCGAAGTGGCGTTTCCTGCCACGTAGCAGCTTTGACTTATGACCCGAGCATCTGGCCGCTGAGGCTGGACAAACTAAAAAGTAGTTACTTGAACTACACCAATGTCTTTTATTCAGTTTTGAGTGAATGAAATCTTTTTGTAAAAAGGATTGACTTTCTCAGTCAGTTTGATATAATAATCATGGCTTTAAAAACAGTTCAGTGATGATGGCAAAGAGGTCACACCCGTTCCCATACCGAACACGGAAGTTAAGCTCTTTAGCGCCGATGGTAGTTGGGGGTTTCCCCCTGTGAGAGTAGGACATCGCTGGTCTGTTAGACAAGTTATGAAAAAACATTATAACCACATTACATTATTCCGCAGTAGCTCAGTGGTAGAGCAATCGGCTGTTAACCGATCGGTCGTAAGTTCGAGTCTTACCTGCGGAGCCATTATTGGAGAGCTGTCCGAGTGGCCGAAGGAGCACGATTGGAAATCGTGTAGGCGGTTTGCGCTGCCTCAAGGGTTCGAATCCCTTGCTCTCCGCCAGATGTACGCTTTCATTATATATTGGCCCCTTGGTCAAGCGGTTAAGACACCGCCCTTTCACGGCGGTATCACGGGTTCGAATCCCGTAGGGGTCACCATTTTATAGAAAATACGTTTATCACATCGTAGTATAACCCAGGAGGATTAGCTCAGCTGGGAGAGCACCTGCCTTACAAGCAGGGGGTCGGCGGTTCGAGCCCGTCATCCTCCACCATTTATTTTATAGTATTATCGCGGGGTGGAGCAGTGGTAGCTCGTTGGGCTCATAACCCAAAGGTCACAGGTTCAAATCCTGTCCCCGCAACCAAGGTCCCGTGGTGTAGCGGTTAACATGCCTGCCTGTCA
>NZ_PDYV01000044.1:0-1080 GCF_002743235.1 Sporosarcina sp. P25 | reverse complement strand
GCGATAGTGCCCGCCAGTTGTCTCAGGGCCACGGCCTACCCCGCAGTTGTGCCTGCGCTACTGTGGGAAAGTGAATTAGTTTGTGTTTCTAGCAAAAAAACAGCAACATTGTGATACTAATCATTTATTTTTTGCGAATGAAGTGGCCTACACACTATCCAGCTAAGAGGCTAGCAAAACAAGAAACTTTTTACATTACCCAACTAAGAAATTCATTTGGCAGAATAACTACGCGGTTGCAGGTCTTATTCACTTTTGGTTGGGACGTCGCTCGACTAGCTGTTGGGTACTAAAATTAGCGAGGGTATGCTTTCTGGTGTCGCGCAGGCACGTGGGGGATTGCCTCCAGCCCTGAGCCACGGCCTACCCCGCAGTTGTGCCTGCGCTATTGTGGGAAAGTGAATTCGTTTGTGTTTCTAGCAAAAAAACCAGCAACATTGTGATACTAATCATTTATTTTTTGCGAATGAAGTGGCCTACACACTATCCAGCTAAGAGGCTAGCAAACCGAGAAATTGCGAATGTTACCCAACTAAGAAATTCATTTGGCAGAATAACTACGCGGTTGCAGGTCTTATTCACTTTTGGTTGGGACGTCGCTCGACTAGCTATTGGGTACTAAAATTAGTGAGCGTATGCTTTCTCGACCCGCGCAGGCACGTGGGGGATTGCCTCCAGCCCTGCGCTACTGTGGGAAAGTGAATTCGTTTGTGTTTCTAGCAAAAAAAACAGCAACATTGTGATACTAATCATTTATTTTTTGCGAATGAAGTGGCCTACACACTATCCAGCTAAGAGGCTAGCAAACCGAGAAATTGCGAATGTTACCCAACTTAGAAACGCATTTGGTAGAACAACTACTCGGCTGCTGGTCTTTGTCACTTCTGGTTGAGGACGTCGCTCGACTGGTTGTTGGGAACTAAAATTAGCGAGGGTATGCTTTCTCGACCCGCGCAGGCACGTGGGGGATTGCCTCCAGCCCTGAGCCAGCTGGCGATAGTGCCCGCCAGTTGTCTCAGGGCCACGGCCTACCCCGCAGTTGTGCCTGCGCTACTGTGGGAAAGTGAATTAGTTTGTGTT
>NZ_PDYV01000043.1:0-1165 GCF_002743235.1 Sporosarcina sp. P25 | reverse complement strand
TAAAATGTACCCTTTGTAAAGGACAATTATAAAAAAAGCCTAAGCTGCTTGTTGAAGCTGTCGTCTGTATTCTGCAGGCGGCAGCTTTTTCAAGTTCCACTGCCCGCGATAATGGTTATAGTACGTCATATAACTCTTGATTTCCCGCCTAACTTCTTCCATTGTCTCACAATCTTTTATATTGGTTTCATCCTTGAAGTGACCGAAAAATGATTCCTGTGGAGCATTATCCCAACAGTTCCCTCTGCGTGACATCGATTGTCCTAACCCCATTTTCTTCACTGCTGCCTGATACTTTGGGTTTGTATAATGAAATCCTTGATCTGAATGTATAAAGGCATCTGTCATTAAATGACGATGTTTCTTTAGTTTGCGAAGCGTATTCATTGCGATCTCCAAACCTAACGAAGAAGAAACTTCATAGGCTAAAATTTCATTCGTTTGGGCGTCTTTAATCGTTGACAAGTAAGCACGTTTGCCATTTCCATATGTCAAATAGGTGATGTCGGTCAATAATACCTTTCCAGCCACCCCTTGCTTAAACTCACGTTGTAACGTGTTTTCACATGTGCGGTGCTCTTTCGTCGCCTTTGCCATACGACGTGCTGGGTTGGCTTTGCGGATGGGACAGATGATATCGAATTTTTTCATAATCCGGCGAATGCGTTTTAGGTTATATGTAATGCCGTACTGATTTTCGAGTGTCATTTTAATTTGGCGTGCTCCTTTTTTTCGTCCTCGAAAATGATAGGCCTTTAAAATGATTTCCTTTACAACTTCGTCTGCCTGTTCGCGAGCGGCACGTTTCTGTTTAGATTTCTCTCCAAAGTGCCTATAGTAGCCCGAACGCGATACCTCCATAAGTTCGCATAAGTAGCTCACCAAACGTGCTAATTTATACTTTTGGATGGTGAAATTAATTAGTTCATATTTTAGCGTCGTTTGGATTGTGATTTCTTTTTCATCATCTGCCTTTCGAGTAGATCGAGCTTTTTTAACAGTTCATTTTCCGCCTGTAATAAGCGGTTTTTCGCTTCTAGACGTTCAATCTTTTCTTCGGATGTCAAGTCGCGTTCTGATGGACGGCCTGAATTGGTTTTTCGTGTGTCTTGTAAGCCTTCCACTCCGCTTTTTCTATAGGCGGCACGCCAACGCTTTCCTGCCG
>NZ_PDYV01000042.1:0-1231 GCF_002743235.1 Sporosarcina sp. P25 | reverse complement strand
CTGGGGTGTAAGTACGGCGACGTATGTAGCTGACAGATACTAATCGATCGAGGACTTAACCTATACTAAAAAGTAGTTACTTGAACTACACCAATGTCTTTTATTCAGTTTTGAGTGAACAAGCTTTACTCAAAAATTTATTTAAAATAATGCTTGCATTAAATATAACAAGTGTTATAATAATAAATGTCCTCAAGAATGAGGATGCATAGTCTGGTGACGATGGCGAAGAGGTCACACCCGTTCCCATACCGAACACGGAAGTTAAGCTCTTCAGCGCTGATGGTAGTTGGGGGTTTCCCCCTGTGAGAGTAAGACGTCGCCAGGCAATTCTTTTCTAATGATCGATGCTGAATGTTCTATACATAATCTAGTGATCAAAAAGAATAAGAACATACTAAAATAACATTATACCCAGGAGGATTAGCTCAGCTGGGAGAGCACCTGCCTTACAAGCAGGGGGTCGGCGGTTCGAGCCCGTCATCCTCCACCATATTTCTACACCTGCCGGTGTAGCTCAACTGGTAGAGCAACTGACTTGTAATCAGTAGGTTGAGGGTTCAAGTCCTTTCGCCGGCACCACTTAGTACGAGCCGTTAGCTCAGTTGGTAGAGCATCTGACTTTTAATCAGAGGGTCACAGGTTCGAATCCTGTACGGCTCACCATTATTTTTTGCCGAAACATATCGCGGGTGTGGTGGAACTGGCAGACACGCTAGACTTAGGATCTAGTGCCTTCGGGCGTGGGGGTTCGACTCCCTTCACCCGCATTTTTTATGCGGAAGTAGTTCAGTGGTAGAATACGACCTTGCCAAGGTCGGGGTCGCGGGTTCGAATCCCGTCTTCCGCTTTTAATTTCCACTCTTGCCGGGGTGGCGGAACTGGCAGACGCACAGGACTTAAAATCCTGCGGTAGGTGACTACCGTACCGGTTCGATTCCGGTTCTCGGCACCAATTAATTTTATAGAATGCGCCTGTAGCTCAATTGGATAGAGCGTCTGACTACGGATCAGAAGGTTGTGGGTTCGACTCCTGCCAGGCGCGCCATATTACTTATATATTTTAGACTCGGGAAGTAGCTCAGCTTGGTAGAGCACTTGGTTTGGGACCAAGGGGTCGCAGGTTCGAATCCTGTCTTCCCGACCACTTATTTGGGGCCTTAGCTCAGCTGGGAGAGCGCCTGCCTTGCACGCAGGAGGTCAACGGTTCGATCCCGTTAGGCTCCACCAA
>NZ_PDYV01000040.1:0-2619 GCF_002743235.1 Sporosarcina sp. P25 | reverse complement strand
TTATATGACGTACTATAACCATTATCGCGGGCAGTGGAACTTGAAAAAGCTGCCGCCTGCAGAATACAGACGACAGCTTCAACAAGCAGCTTAGGCTTTTTTTATAATTGTCCTTTACAAAGGGTACATTTTAAGGTTCTGACGGTCGGGACTTTGTTTTGTTTATTCAACTGCTACTTTTTCTGCTTCTTCTGGTACTTGAATTCCAGCGATGCGCACAGTGTCGCGAGCTAGCATGATTTCTTCGTTTGTTGGGATGATCAGTACTTTGACGGGTGAGTGCGGGAAGCTGATGTATGCTTCTTCGCCGCGAATGTTGTTTAGGCTTGGATCAAAGTAGACACCCATGAATTCCAATCCGTTCATTACTTTTTCACGAACGATTGCACTGTTCTCACCAATTCCTGCTGTGAAGATGATCGCATCCACTCCACCCATTCCAGCCGCGTATTGACCGATGTGCTGGTGGATTCGGTCTGTGAAGACATCCAAAGCCAATTGCGCACGGTGGTTGCCTTGTTCTGCAGCTTCCGTAATATCACGCAAGTCACTTGAAAATCCACTGATTCCAAGTAGTCCTGATTTTTTATTTAATGTGTTCACCACTTCTTCAGCTGACTCGTTCGTACGTTCCATCATATATGGAATGAGAGCCGGATCAATATTACCTGAACGCGTACCCATAATCACTCCTGCTAACGGAGTAAAGCCCATGGATGTGTCTACTGATTTACCACCTTTAACAGCCGCGATACTCGCGCCGTTACCTAAGTGACAAGAGATGAGACGTGTATCTTCAAGAGGTCTATTCAAGATCTTTGCAGCACGCTCCGTTACGTATTTATGGCTCGTCCCATGGAAACCATATTTACGAATTCCGTACTTTTCATAGTATTCATATGGCAACGCATACAAAAATGCTTTTTCAGGCATTGTCTGATGGAATGCTGTGTCGAAGATTGCCACAGATGGTGTATTTGGTAACGCTTTTTCAAAAGCTTTAATGCCTACGATATTTGCTGGATTATGCAAAGGCGCAAAACTTGAAATCTCTTCCAGTTTCTCAACTACATCGTCAGTAATTAATACTGAATCACTATATAGCTCTCCCCCATGAACTACACGGTGACCGATTCCGTCAATCTCGTCATAAGATGAAACGACTCCCTCACTGAGTAAATGTTCCAAAAGCATTTCAACAGCCAACGAGTGATTAGTAATATCTACTACTTTCTCGATTTTCTTATCGTCAGTCGCCATTGTAAAAACAGAGTTTTCCATTCCAATTCGTTCGAATAACCCCTTCGTAATTTCTTCTTCGTTCGTCATTTCAATCAATTGAAACTTCAAAGAAGAACTCCCCGCATTGATCGACAAAATCTTCGGCACAAATATCCACCCCTATAAAATAATTACGTCGTAGAACGTTTGAATTTATTATAGTATCTACCTATTCCAAAAGCAATTGAATTCATGAGATGCGCGCTATCTTTCTACGAATATATTCTGAAAATAAAAAAAGGTAGAGTGACTATTCGTCACTTTACCTCTTCTTGCATCCACGCACTTAATTTATTGAAGAACTGTTGCATAGCGGTTGTATTCCCAAGTTCAGGTATTTTTGCTAACAACACGTCCGGCATGACAAATTTCTCATTCGGTGGTTGTTGTAACAATAAAATACTTTTAGCAAAGCGTTGATCTGCAAATAATGACGACGGCAGTTCAAGCAAACCTCTCAATAATTTATGTTCTTTGACAAATTTCAAAATGGGTTCTGCTCCTTCAGCAGTTAACAACTTGGAAGGGACGATAAATAATCCGTAACCACCAGGCTTCACATAACGCATGGATTGCTCAATATATAAATAATGAGAAAACGCATGACCTTCCGGTGCCATGAGTTCATAATCCATAGCCACTTCATCGTCAGGATAATAACCTACTGGTAAATCACTTACGACTGCATCGACTACATCAATAGGTAACGGACGAAGCGCGTCTTGTAGATAAAATGATACCGGTAGCTCCAATAAATTGGCTGACGCTACAGCGATTTGAATCAACACATCATCGATTTCAACTGCACTGGCAGAAGCGGAACCTTTGTATTGATTCAATACTGTGAACAAAAGATTCCCCGTTCCTGCTGCAGGATCGAGTAATGTGACGGGTTGTGCTGAATCCAATAATTTATTAACTAGATACCCCATCAAAAAGCCAATCGTATCTGGCGTCATTTGGTGATGCGCTTGTGTAGACTCCTTTAAACCTTTTAATAAGGCTAGCTGAATACCTTTACGAATTTCTTCTTTTTCGGGATCTTGTAAGTCGACTGCTGACGGTTGATCTAGCCATTTTTCACTCGCTTCCAACACAGCATCCAAATACAAACCTTCTGTAGCGGTCGCATGATTGTCGTAATAGTTAAAAACTTTTTCCATATTGTTCATTTGAAATTCCTCCAAGAAGAAACCCACCTCTTGTTTAAAATGTACCCTATAAGATAGACACTTTGAAAAAAGTCTATCCTATAGGGTACTTTTGTTTATAATGAATAAAAAGATGTGGGAGCGGATGAATGTGACTGAACGATTGTTTACCTTAAAAGAACAAGCA
>NZ_PDYV01000005.1:0-183975 GCF_002743235.1 Sporosarcina sp. P25 | reverse complement strand
TGAAATAACTGTTTTAATTGATAAACTGGATGATGCGGCTTCATAGTAGACTCCTCCTTTATTGGTTTTACTCTATAAATACCAACAAAGAAGGAAGTATAACCCTATATTTTTTCTTAAGTTGACGCCTATGGCTGGGGCGACTCCGGGAGGATCAGCGTGAGCCTTGAGACCCCGCAGGAAGCGTAGCGGACGAGGAGACTCAAGCCACGCCCTCCGGAAAGCGTCCCCAGCTGGAGCTTCAATCCCATCGTACCAACCATTGCCTTACCTACCCTATTCCATTTAGCACTTGAACTCACCCCTTACACTTAAAATCAATCCAAAAAAGATGCCCCAAGAAGCACTATCGCTTCTGAGGCATCCCATGTCTTACGTTTTACTTCGTATAACCGTTCATTTGTGACTGAGCCTGACGCACTAATCGCTTTGTAATTTCTCCGCCGACGGATCCGTTGGCACGCGATGAAGCATCTGGTCCAAGTTGTACTCCAAATTCAGAAGCAATTTCTTCTTTCATTTGGTTAAGAGCTTGTTGTGCTCCCGGAACTAACAATTGGTTTGAGTTGTTGTTGTTGCTGTTTGGCATGTCGTTCACCTCCTTGTGACATTAGAATGGTCACTTTTCAAAATATCATGCAAGGAAGATGATAGGTAATTTTTTCTTTACAACAAGTCTTCGAAGTCTTCTTCTGTTTGCTTGCTCGGAATCGTCGTTACACGCTGGCTGGCGACTTCTGCAACCATGTCATCGAACTCCTGGAAGCTTTCGTAATACGCCACTTTTTCAACTTGCGGCTTCGTTTTATTGCTCGGCGGCGTAAATACGGTACAGCAATCATCATATGGACGGATGGAAATATCGTATGTGCCAATTTTTTCAGCAATCTGGATGATTTCTAATTTATCCATTGCGATGAGCGGACGCAAGATGGGCGTATTCGTGACTTCGTTAATAGCCGTCAAACTCTCGAGCGTCTGGCTCGCTACTTGCCCTAGGCTGTCACCTGTGATCAAACCAAGTGAATTCGTATCCTTTCGCACTTGTTCAGCTACTTTCATCATTATTCGTCTTGTAGTCGTCATCGACAAATTGCTTGGGACTTGTTTGACAATCGCTTGTTGCAACTCCGTAAACGGAATAACGTGCAAACGAATGACTGCACCGAATTTTGTTAGTTGTCTGACGATGTCTTCCACTTTTTCTTTCGCTAAATCGCTCGTGAACGGCGGACTAGCAAAGTGAATCGCATCAAATGACACACCACGTTTCATCATCATATAGCCTGCCACTGGACTGTCGATTCCTCCCGACAATAACAGCAATGAGTGACCATTCGAGCCAACGGGCATGCCACCCGCGCCTTTATATGTGTGGGAAGAGATATAAGCCGCTTCATGCTGGATCTCTACATACAATAAAATTTCAGGTTTCTTCATTTGAACGATCAAATCAGGGAACGTTCTTAATACATGACCACCTAATTCCTGTTGCAATTCTCCTGTATTGAGCGGGAAACGTTTGTCTGCACGTTTAACATCTACTTTAAATGTCTTGCCAGCCGTTTCTGTTTTCCCCAGAACTTTTAATGATGTTTCTTTAATCACTTCCAATGTAGGTTCGCAAATTACAATGGGACTGAATGATTGAATGCCGAAAATCGACGGCAATATTTCCACTGCACGATCCAGTTCTTCTGGTTTTTCTGCATAAATGAACATCCGATCACGTTCTGCACGCATCGTAACCGTTCCCAAATCGGACAAAGCGGCTTTTATATTCGCTTTTAGTTTACGTATAAATTTGCTCTTATTCTTCCCTTTAAGCGACATTTCACCATAGCGAATTAAAATGGTATTCCAGTTCATTTCCCCACTCCTTTTCTAATCAGCTCGACTAATTGGCGAACTGCTACTTTCAATTGTTCAATTTCTTCATTTGTTTGATGTTTACCTAAGCTAATTCTAATGACGCCTTTTTGAAACTCTTGAGGTATATGAATCGCTTCAATGACATGACTTACATCTGAATTCTTTGATGAACAAGCACTTGAAGTCGAGACGATCATTCCCTGCTGCTGTAAGAAATTAATCGCAATCTCCCCCGTTATTCGTGCAAATGCAACGGATAGTATATAGGGCGCACTCGCGTTTGGTGCCAATACTTTGCATTCATCTAGTTCTGAGAAAAACTCAACCAGTTCATTCCGCCACTGTCGAAATTGCTCCATATCTACTTCTTCTACAAGTAAACGCGCTGCTTTCGCAAGTGCCGCCGCATGCGGTACCGATACAGTTCCACTGCGCAATTTATGTTCTTGCCCACCACCAAAGACTATTGGTTGCAGTCGTATTGTGTGACGATACGCTAAAAATCCACTATTCTTTATTCCATATATTTTATGGGCCGATAATGAAACAAGATCAGGACCATCTGCAAAATCAGTAAGCGATAGTTTCCCAAAGCTTTGCACACAATCGGAATGAAACACGGCCCGGGAAGAAGAATGGATGATTTTCGCACATTCCTCAATCGGCTGAATCGTACCTATTTCATTGTTAACATGCATGATACTAACTAAAATCGTATCTTTTTGCAACTTCGCTTGGAGTTCGTCCAATGAAATTCTTCCTTCTTCATCTACAGCTAAATAATCCACGATGAAGTTCTGTTTTTCCAGTTCTCGGAAAACATTTAATACAGAAGGATGTTCTATACGTGTCGTGAGAAGATGACGACCTTTATGCTGGTTCGCGTACACATAACCTAGTATGGCAAGATTATTGGATTCTGTTCCACCTGAAGTGAAAACTCCTTCTGTCAATCCAAGTCCGATCGTTTCAAGCAATTGAGTTCGCGCACGTTCTAATAATTTTTCTGTCCGTTTTCCTTCCGCATGTAGCGATGCAGGATTGGCAAAATACGATTCGGAAGCATCCATAAAGGTGCGAAGAACTCTTTCATCTGGCTTCGTTGTGGCGCTATGATCAAAATACATAAATTTTCGTCTCCTTTCTATATGAATGAGCGAAACAAAGCCACCGGAAAACCGGTGGCTTTGTCGGAATATAATTATACTTTAACTTGAATCATACTTTGAATTTTTTTCAAGGCGCCTGGTTCCACTTCTTCCACCGCAGTACCTGCTTCTTCCAATGCTCTCAAGTAGCGACATTGCATGAAGGACTCTTCAGCTTTCAACAATTTAGCGTGAACTTCCGGATGGGACGCACGGTAACGGTTACCATATTGGATGATTCGTTCTACAAGCAATGCATTTTCAATCAAATCTGCAGCTTTCGCACAAACATCAGTGACCACTGTATCTGCTTTTTGAACATATGATTCAACCAACGCCATATTAAGTGGCACTTCTTCCAAACCTTGTTTCACAATGAATATTTGCTCATCCGCTTCTTCAAGCTGCACTTCCATATCATCGGGAATTCCCGGGATATTGGCACGGTGTAAATTACGATCCGCAATTTGAAGTTGCTGTGCAAGCGTCACAATGCGGGAACGTACTAGATTTTCGTCGATTCGCAAGTTCTTAATACGGTTACTGAACTTGGAATGTGCATCAGAGATGGCATCCAACTCTTCCACTAGCTCTTGCAACTCAATTTGTTGAGCTGAGTACGCCAAGTTTTTCGCATCTTGACGTTCGATGAATATTTCAATTCGTTTCGCCAATGCATTCAACTTTTGCAATGCCATTTGTGGAATAATGACTTCATTTTCGTCGAGACGGTAACTTTGTTGAACGAATTTCACTTCTTCGATCGTATCTGGAATCGCATATTGAAGTTCTTCAAACAGATCCAACATTTCATCCAAATGCTCATCTACGTAATGACGGGAACTTACTTCCTCTTCCAATACATCATAGAATGACTCGATTTCGTCATGAATTTCATTCACTTCCGCTGCCACTTCTTCAACGTCCAAGCGTGCTAATAACTGTCGAAGATCCGCAATTTGCTGTTCGATTTTATCGAAACGTGAAGGCATTTTCAGGTGTCCTAAATAATACTCCTGACCTTCCATTTCGATAATTCCTTTACGCAATTCTCGCAAAGCCGCAGGTATCTTCGTCTGCAACTCATTAAGTAACGCAGGAATCTCGTCCAGTAAAAACGAAAAGCGCTCTTCTTTTGCTCCTAGTACAATAACAATTTCACGCGCTTGTAAGTAGTTTCCATTGTCGATCAGTGCGTCGTATTCTTCAAATCTTGGATTGAAGGATTCCCACTCTTTCTCCAAAGGCTCCACTGCCGGTCCAAATGCGTACTGATGAGCTAAGATCTTTTTGCGCGCGGCACGGTGGTGTTCTTTTACCGTTTCTATTTCGAACCGATTTCTTTCTTCACTGCCGATCAGTTCGTTTAGTTCCTGCAAGATCATTCGCATCTCTTTTTCACATTCGTTCAGGATTTCGCGGATCTGTTTTTCTGTTTCCGTTGCTTTCTTAAAACGGAAACGATCCACTTGCCCTTCAGCATCCAGTAAAAGCATATCTACATTATGAAGGCGATCGTCTACTACTTCTGTCCAATTATTGCGCCATCTCTCGAACATTTCTTCTGTTTCGCCGGTCATGTTCAACTGCTTTACTTTCGTCATTTCTTCGAATATTGGCTCGTTTTGAATTTGTAATTTTTCTTGTTCCATTTCACTGATTTCTTGTATATGCTTTCGCCTAGACAGAAATGCCATCACTGTTAAAACAATGATGATAACTAATGGAATGATGACGTATATCATCTCACTATGATCCCCCTATCCCACACTTCGCGCATAAAGTGACTACTTTAGATATTATAGTATATCGTAACATGTTTAAAGCATTTTCGTCTTCTATTCACATCTTTTTTAAAAAACAACGAACTTTTTATCACATCCTAGGAAATTTCAAGAAGAATTTTCGTATTTCCATGTTCTTTTCTTACAAATTTTGCGAACTATTCAATTATACAATGGATAACAGGCCATCTTCATTTAAGTCACTATACTTTCTGATTATCCAAGTCTTGTCAATGCCTTCTCATCACTCAAACTCCGTTCGCTTCATTTGCATTCATTATCTGATAAACTATGTACGAGAAAGAGGTGGGCATAGTGGATAGCAAAGATCCGTATCAAGAAGACTTGGACGACGATGAGCTGCAAGATCTCGTACTCGAAGCACAACGGGAAGCGTTAGAGAAAGCAGCAGCTGAAAAAAATGTCCGACGCACCTATCGTCCTTTCCCTAAGTGGATGTTTTGGATCATGGCCACTACTTTAGCACTCAGTACGTTCGCCATTGTTTTTCAGATATACTCCATTCCAGCATTGGAGTTTTTAAAAGCTTCGTCAGAGTTATCTTCAGATTCACAAATAGCAGAGTATAAAGAAGCGGTAGTTGTCGTAGCTACAGAAAATACGAAAGGTACAGGTTTTTCCATTAATGAACAAGGTACCATTCTAACGAATTATCATGTAGTTGAAGGAAATGAATCGATGATCGTCTCTTTCCCTGAAGGCGAACGATTTACCGCAAATGTCACACACGTGTTTCCAGACATCGATCTTGCGGTACTTGAAGTGAACGGAACGAATCTTCCCCACTTAACTTTAGCGAAAGAAACGACTTTTTATGATCATGAGCCGATTACGTTTATCGGAAATCCTTTGAGTTTTTCAGGAATAGCGAATAAAGGTCATACGATCGACTACACACAGCTGGCTGATTGGGATATACCTGTCGTGATGATTCAAGCGCCTGTCTATAGAGGAAATAGCGGAAGTCCTGTTATTAATGAAGAAGGCAAAGTAATCGGCATTGTGTTTGCTACATTAGATGAGGAAACGCATGGTAAAGTAGGGTTATTCATTCCTGTAGATGCTTATTACGAGGCAATAGCTAATGAAAAAAGTACGTGACAGAGAAACGGCTCGGGAGTTACACTTTTTACTCTTTATGTATACAAAAACAAAACCGGTCAAAGGAATAGATTCCTTTGACCGGTTTATATACCGTCTTATTTTTTAGCGACTAGTAATAGTCTACCTTTGTCTAGTTCGCTTTCGCCTTCTTCGGCTTCTGCTTTTGAAAGGCCAATCGCTTGCATCTGTGCGCGTAACGTATCGCCACGAGATGTGAACATGTTCTTCATCGTTTCGAGGAAGCCCATCTCTGCCATACCTACTTGTTCTGAATCCAATGCGTCTGAAATTTTGTCTTCACGATCTTCACTATGTGCGAAAACATAAATTTCATCATGCGTGTAGCCCTGTGTTACCAATTCTTCAATCTTCTTTTTGGCTTGTACTGCGTTCTCTAGGAAAAACTTATCCATTTATCATTACCTCCGTTATATTTGTTTTCTGCTCTATTCATCTATACCTATTCTTAGCGATCCTTAAACAATAATGCTGAATTTCACGACCTTCGAACCATTGTCTTGTTTTAAACTGATAGATATTACATAATTTCTAGACTAGAAATAAAATAATAGTCGGAATATGCTATACTTTCTTTATATTAAAGCGAAAACAGGGGGGGTATTTCATTGTCCACACAACGTATTGAAGCAGGTTTAGAGAAAATTAAAGAGTATGTAAGTGAAGAAGAAGCCGAACGCATGATGACAGCGGATGCATTAAAAGAGTTGGCACCCGATTTACGGAAATACATAGTCGAGTTCGCGTATGGTGAAATTTATTCGCGACCAGGGCTCGACAGTAAACAAAGACAATTGGTGACTCTCGCTTCACTTGTTACTCAAGGAGCGACTACACAAATAAAAACGCATGTACAGCGTGCAGTAACGATCGGTTTAACTAAAACGGAAATCGTGGAGAGCATGATGCAACTCATTCCATACGTTGGATTTCCACGTGTACAAACGGCGTTGACGGCAGCTAAAGAAGTACTCGAGCAAGAAAAATGACAATGAAAGCCGGCCAAGAGATTTGTCTTGGCCGGCTTTTATTTACCATCTAAAGATCGCAGCTGCACCCGTTTCAACAGGCATCCGTTCTTTCGGAAGAACGACTACTTCGCCTCCGGTTTTAAAGACGATTTCTGCTAAGTCATCCAACACATCATCTACTGCAGATTCCTCCAGGTGTTTCGACTGAATTTCTCCTGTGTCTAGGTTGATTTTACCTGGATACAAATAATCGTCTTCCAATATAAGTCGTCTGATACGGTCTTCACTTGCCGCTTCAGCAATTTCTTCGATGTTTCCAGAAGCTTGGTCGCTCGCCTTAGCATTTTCAAAATTCTCCACTAAGTCTTTTGTTTTCTGTAAATACGTGGGTTCTACTAATTCCCAAGCCATTTTACGTAACTGTTCTAGATTCATGGCATCAAAGTCGGACTTAATTCCATCGGCTTGCAAGTATGGATTATGACTTAACTCTTTGAACTGCGTCTGATATTCCGAAAGTGTGACTAAATATAAAGGAATTTCCATCGGCTTCGAGTAATTCTCTGCAACCGTTCGATCTACGTATCGGAAATAACGCTCAATATCGATGTCAATTTCATCTTTTTTACCACCATGTCCATGCATCATGGCAGATCCAGCTCCACCCGAGTTACCTGTGCCTAAATGTGACTCGGTCACTTGATCACCAATCGCTTCATCTTTCGTTTTCGCCAATTCCTCCGGGATCTCTACTTCCTCTACACCATAGCGATTTCCTTCAAAAAGTTTGAATTCTTGTCTATTGACGCCGAGTAGATGATAACGGTCAGCAGATTGGAATACGCGAATAAGCGGTTTGATATGGAAACTGTCTGACACAATCGCCAATTCCGGTACAGGACGTTGTAGACGATAGGCTATGATCCGTTCCTTCGTTGCGAATAAAGCTAGTCCATCTCCTGCATGTGCCCAGAAAGGACGCTCGCCTTCCAGTTTCTCAAGTGGAGTCAATAGACTCTTCACTTCATTCGCAGAATGTTTTTTGGATAACTCTTCATGTACTGTTTGTAATAAGTTTTTAAATCGAATCGGGTCTTGTTGATTTTCAGGTCGATACCGGTGGGTCGGTTGATAAATGGAAATACATGTCTCCGCTTGCTCCCTCAAAAACTCATGAGGAAATTCGTTTACAATTTCTACGTTCATCCTAATCCCTCCAATGAAAATTTCCTGTATACAACAACAGGCTCTATTTTACTTGTTCCCTCTTCACTTGTTTGTAAACTATACGATTTCGATAGTATAGAATGTCCTTGACAAATCATTACATTCCCTGTATAGTTACTGATTGGGATTGATAACAGATCTGAAACAAGAAATGGCGTTCTGCAGATGTTTATTCGGAACACTTATTCATCACTGGCGCGACTATAGGGTCGCAAGGACGCAAAAGTAGGTAGGGTTTGCGTTGCTTAAGGGAAACAACCAGTAGAACAACGACCGCGGCAAAAGAGGTCCAATCAGAATCTACATGCTATATAAATCAACACATATAATCGTTGTCAAACGTAACATTTATTATCCTATACAAAAAGCGAGCTCCCCAATAGGGGACGCTCGCTTTTTTCAATTCACATCGCTTCAAATGCTTGATCTAAGTCTGCCATAATATCATCCATATGCTCTAGCCCTACAGATAAGCGCAGTAACGCATCAGACACACCCATCTTCTCGCGGTCTTCTTTTGGCACAGCGGAGTGTGTCATCGTCGCGGGGTGCTGCATTAGCGTCTCTGCATCGCCTAGACTCACCGCCAACTTGACGAGCGATAAATGATTCAGCAACTTCTGCGCCTCTTCTTTTCCGCCTTTGATCGTAAAGGAAATCAAACCGCCACCCATTTTCATCTGCTTCTTCGCAATCTCATACTGCGGATGCTGGTCATCAAACGGATAGAATACTTCTTCTACTTTCGGATGCTTCTGTAAATACTCAAAAAGTATCTTGGCATTGGCTGAATGTCGGTCCATACGGATAGGTAATGTCTTAATACCGCGTAACAACAGCCACGCATCGAATGGTGAAATGATACCGCCAAAATCTTTTAACACAGTCCCACGAAGTGTCGCCATCTCGTCTGCATCTTTCCCAACGAGCAACCCTGCGATCACATCACCGTGTCCATTAATATATTTCGTTGCGCTATGAAGCACATAATCTACACCGAATGTTAAGGGTGTTTGGATGTAAGGAGAGCAGAAAGTATTATCCACTACGACTTTCAAGTTATGGCGCTTGGCTACATTAACTACCGCTTCGAGATCTACCAACTCCATCGTCGGATTAATCGGCGTTTCTATATATATACATGTAGTCTCAGGCTTCACAGCTTGTTCAATCTCTTGTTCCGTTTTCATGGAGATTAAATCATGCGTGATATTATACTTCTCTTCCAATATTTTCAAGAATCCGAATGTGCACCCATAAATGCCGCGCGAACAAATCACATGATCATTGGCTTTTGTCAAATGAACGAGCACCGCACTGACCGCGGCCATTCCGGAAGCAAATGCAAGTCCTGCTGCGCCCTCTTCCATCTTGGCAATACGTTCTTCAAGCACAGCGACCGTCGGATTTCCTAAACGAGAATAAATATTCCCCGCTTCCTCACCAGCAAAACGCCGCTCTCCTTGTTCAGCCGAATCAAATACATAGGTTGAGGTTTGGTAGAGTGGCACAGCTAGACTTCCTTGATGATCTTTGCTGTCGTATCCTTCATGTATCATGGCCGTCTCTTTATGCCAATTGCTATTTTGCTTCATATTGATTCCTCCTAGTTATAACTTATTCTTGTTGTAATGAAAGCGCTTTAGTCTAGTGTACATCGATTGTTAGCAAAACGAAAGAGCAATCATTTTCATTTATTTTAATTTTTTAAAAAATATCGATTTCCGTTCTACGTGGATGCTTTCCACTACCATCTGCTGCGTGTTGTGGTTAGTTCATGTTGTTTTTTAAAACCGAAGTGTATTTCTTTAATTCACATTCTAGAAATGAAACGCTTGACCTAAAGCCGATAAATTGGTATGCTAGGCTTTGTGTAAAATATTCGCAGCAGTTATGTGTTCTGTTTTGTCCAGTCTATTCCTTTTTTAAAGGTGCACCACGTAACCTCGAGGCTGCAGGGGCGAAGTTGCAAGATTATAGAATGGCAGATGGATTGAACATATCTGGTCTTATTTTACAACAAAATAAAACCAACAGAGGAGGAGTCTCTCATGGCTCGATATACAGGTCCATCTTGGAAATTGTCACGCCGTTTAGGTATCTCACTAACAGGCACTGGTAAAGAAATTGAAAAGCGTCCATACGCACCAGGACAACACGGTCCAAACCAACGTAAAAAACTTTCCGAATACGGAATGCAATTACAGGAAAAACAAAAACTACGCTTTATGTACGGAGTAAACGAACGTCAATTCCGCACACTATTCAACAAAGCTGGTAAAATGCAAGGTATTCACGGTGAAAACTTCATGGTTCTTCTTGAAACTCGCTTAGATAACGTTGTTTACCGCATGGGTCTTGCACGCACTCGTCGTGCAGCTCGTCAGCTAGTCAACCACGGTCACATCTTGGTAGACGGCAAGCGCGTTGACATCCCTTCATTCGCAGTGAAAACTGGTTCTGAAATCTCTCTTCGTGAGAAATCTCAAAACTTGACTGCTATCGAAGAAGCACTAGAAGTGAACAACTTCGTTCCAGATTTCGTAACTTTCGATAAAGAAACGAAAAAAGGTACATTCGTACGCCTTCCAGAGCGCGGCGAATTAGCTGCTGAAATCAACGAAGCATTGATCGTTGAATTCTACTCTCGTTAATAAGTTTGCATTGCAAACAGCGGTATTAAAAGCCTTAGAAACCTTGTTAATTCAGGGTTTCGGGCTTTTTTTGTTTTATTTCGATCATGCATGTAGCCCCTCAATAAGCATACATTTGAGGCTGATTGGAGGCTTATGATTATTAGTATACGAATCGAGCTACCTTTGCGGATTTTCAAGCCAGTGCATGCAGGCAAAAAAGATATTATTTACACTAAATTGAGCCACTGTATCATTACAACGGTCCTAACAGTCTTTTTACTCACAACTTTGCACTACGGAGCTAGCCTTGAAAGGAAAAGCCCGAAAGATTGTTAGCTTTACTGGCAGGGAGTCACGCTCGTAGAGGCTCAGTGTCAGCTTGTGTTCCTGCCTATGGCGCTTTCCGTTCTACTGTTAGAAGTCTTTAAATACCAGGTTGCCGCAACATTAAAGTTTAGGTGGCGCAATATTCGTATGTTGATATAATCGATATTTAAATAGCATATCTATTCAAATATAGGTGTTCTTTTGTTAAAAAGTAGATATTTCTTATTACAATAAAAAATGATACAAATGTATGATATAATTAATTTTGGCATATTAAGTCCAGTAACATAATGGTATAAATAAGCGTATTTATTCTTACATAGAATGTCATAATACCTAACTGATTTGATTATGTCAGGAAATTTATTCGAAGGAGTAGAATTGGATGAAAAAGTTTTTTAAAATTGGCTGTTTAGGAGTCATCGGAGTTGTTGTATTACTAATTATCCTTGGGGTAATAGTTGGAGGCGACGACACTGAGAAAGTTCCAGTCACTAGCGATGGTAATTCAACAGAAAAACCTGTGGCAAGTGAAGGTGAAAAAGCGGTATCTGTAAATAAAGAATTTAAGATTAATGGCTTAGATATTACAATTGGTGATATCGTTATTACAAAAAAGGATATCAAAATAGATATGACTATCTTAAACACCACTGATGATCAAATTTCTTTCTTCCCAGATCAAGGTAGTTTAATTGTAGGAAACACACAAGTTGATGCCAATATGTTCATGACCAAAGGTGATGTTTCCGGAGATATTCATGGCGGTGTAGAAAAGACTGGTACAATTAAATTCTTAGCTCAAGACGGAAAAGAATTCTCCCCTTCTGAAATAAATGAAGTCAAGCTTGCACTCGGCATGATTTTAAATGATAAATCGTATGACTCCGAAGATTTTAATGAGACAATTGTTTTCGATTAATTATTAATAGTTTTCTTAATCTGCACCTTAAAAATTAGATTTCAAATCTAACTTTTAAGGTGCATTCTTATTGCTAATATACCGATTGTTAATTTAAAAATTAATTCTATAAAATTATATTCCTCCTCTCAAATTTAAAGAAATTAGATTGCATTTTAAACATTCATGAATGTTTATCACTCAGTTATTTTCTTCTGTCTTTCGTTTCAATTAAGTGCGCAAGAATCTCAGCATTCTTTAGCAACCGTGATTTCCTTTTTAACTTCTCCATAGCTTTTTTCAAGTTCAAGAATTTGCTTTTCATGTTCTTGTATAATGCTTTCCAAGCTTCTTTCCTCCATTTCTCGCTGCGTTATATCTCACCCCACACCCTTTTTCTCCAAAATAAAAGAACGCCCATGAGGTCGTTCTTCAATAACTATCTGCTTGCTAATTTTCTATACAATTCTTTAGAGTTGGATTCTAGTGCTTGCTCGACTACCTCCTGACTCCCTGATTGTAGAACTAACGGCCTCAGTTTCTCGTTAGTATTATACTCTCTCGCTATCAAATGTGAGGGTTTATTAATGTGATCATGGAACACTTTAAATCCCCCCAGGAAGTCATTGCTGAAAATATTTTACTAACTGCCAATTGCTTTGCTCTTAATGAGTTCAATAATTCGTTGGTTCGCGATAGGTATAAGTAGAGATCATAATACCTCATGATTCCTAAGATGCTCCATATCAACTTAATCTTCACTGAATTGAAAGCATACCAAATGATAAATTTTAGTTCTTAACTCTGCATTCTCAAATCTATGCGTCAAATGGTCTCTTTTTGACACGTCTGTATATTGAATATCAATTTGGTATTCAATGGGCATATTATCACCTTTCTTTAAGCTTAGCATTCGATATTAAACTTTGTATCCCTTTAACTAACTTTGTTGTTGCACATTATGTTCCGAATATTCATCACACAAAGGTATATAAATACTTCCTAAACACTGTAAAATGAGCTGTAACATTGTTTTGGTTTTGAACAAGAAAATCTCTTATCATAGCATCCTTATTCCCAAATTCATCATCGTAAGGAGTCATACCGCAATCTCTACTAATAAGTCCTAAATTACTCAGCTTAATCGAGCTAGACAATATTGTTTGAGCATATACGCCCTCATCATTTAATAGTTCGTTAAGCACTTTTTTGAACTCAAGCTTCAATTTTTCCTCGTCACAATACTTGTCAAAAAGGAGCCTTGATTTTGCTTGAAAAAGTAAAAGTAATTTTACATCAGTCTCGTTTAATTCTTTAATCAAATCTAAACAGAGTCGCTTGCCTTCCAGGTGCGTTGGTTCATCATCCGACCCTATAGTGACTAAAATATGCGATGCTAATTTTCTTAACCATGTACCTTTTGCATTTACAGCCTCTTTTATAATCTCCTCAATCACTGAATATATTTCTATCGGAAAATCTAAACTAGTAAAGTGCTTTAATTCATTTATTTTTCTCTCATTCATGACAAGTTGCAAATCTCTAGCTAAGGCTTCTACTTTTTGCTTGTCTTTATTTAAAACCTTTTCATTTTGAAGTCTTAGTACCGCATTACTACTGCAGGCTAGTGCGGGAAGTGCCATAGAAAGTATATTGTCGATACCAGGTGGCAATTTTGTTATATATGATAAAATCCCAGTGAAAACTCCAGCTGTAGTTAAATCCGAAGCTGAACTAAGTAGCTCTTTTTTCCTGTTCAAAAATATCACTCCCTCGTTACAATTATCATACTACAAAGGAGTGATTTATTGATGAAGATCATTACTAAGCAAGCAACCGGAAATTACTCATCATCAACCAAAATCTCCTTAACACCGTCTTGAAGTCTGGAAGGAGCTTCATTCCAAAGAGTTTTTCCAAGAATTACACGCTGCGCAAAAAACATCGCCATCATAGTATCACCTCCCTCCAATTTCAATAAAAACCAAAATAAAAAGCGGGTAATCATTGATAAAATTATGTTGCTATTTCGGCTACATAAGTCTTCGATGAAATCCGCTCTTTCAGATAAAGCATTATTTTTTGCTTGCAATAAAATATTTCTCTGTTTCAATTCTTCAACTTGCTCACTCAAAGGATGTTGATAAACAGGTGGAACTTCTGGTTCACGTGGGTCAGAATAGCTAAACTCTAAAGTTTCCGTTTCGGGATTAACTCGATAGCCGTTTGATTCTGCGAAGTCTTGGGCGTATTCTAATTCAGGCACATCGAATGTGTCAAGGTTTCGCTCCGATAAAGCTTTACACATTGCAATATCTTGTTGCACGGTCGTTTCAAAAACCTCAAACCTGCGTTCGCCGGTATCCACTAATACCTCGCCATAAAAAAAGATAATAAATTCTTCTGCCAATCTTCATCTTTTTACCCCATTTTCATTCGTATGCAATCCAGTCATATCCATTCACATAGCCTTAGTTCAACGCATTAGGAAACGGTATTACGAATCCATTGCTAGTCAAATAATTACTAGTATAAAAACTAGTCTGTGTGACAGCGTTGACTGATTCATCCTTAAATCCAAACTTATTTCTGACTAGCGGTAAACTCGGGGATGTTAAGAAAATATAAGCATTTTCCATCGTTTTTGAAATTCTACCGCGAATCAAAAAAATCTTGGCCTGAACGATAATCCTGTTACAGTTATCGTGCCATCAGAAGTATAACTTCCTGAACCCACCACATATTTTTTGCCAGTATACACGTTTGCGATTTTAGACATTAACGAATCAAGAGTTTCCGTTCCTATCGCAGGCGTCCCTTTTGTAGTTAAATTTTCTGCGTCTTTATTCTTAGAGTTTTGGGTATGCGTTTTTAATTGAGCGAATGTATCATCTGTCGGTGCCGGTGAACCAATATCAGACGCAATATCCACTTTACCGTTATTGGCACTTGTAAAAAGCTCATTCATAGCGGCGACTGAAGTGGATTTTTCGGTGGTCTTCAGAATAGACTTATCCCCAATCCCATGCGACGCATCATACGTAGAAGAAATTTGTCACACCGTTCTTGCTGATCGAGAACATATTTCCAGAACAATAGTCATTCACTATGTAACCTCTAGCTTTAAGCACCCGCTTCAAAGGTGTAATTACGTTGCGGCGGAATGAACCGGACGGCTTACCTACCATGTCCAAGTTCTCATCTATAAATGTTTCCATCTCCCACATAACATAAGACAATGACATGACGACCGTTTTTCCCGCACACACCGAACTATCACAAATGATGCCCTCCATATCTGTCACTGGAGAGTCCTTTCTCCACCAAGTAAGTACATGTTTTCGTTTTATAGAGAATCGCTTAAATTTCAATGGTGTCAGTTTTTTCTTGAACTGTTTACGATTCGTCAGGAACGAGAAGTGTTTAGCTTTCTTCTTGGATTTAGTTTGAAGTAGCATCGCCCCACACCTCCACAGTCGTAGCGTCTAAGGCTTCATGGAACCCATCATCCTCATACTCTTCTTGATTGTCTGAACCAAAGGCCTTCGCATGAGCAATCTTTAGCTTTTCCTCTTCTAATTGACGCTTGAAGTGATCAGGCACCATATCGAAGTGTTTCGCTAGGAAGTCCATAGCTTTCATCTTGTCAGCTAGTTTGACGGCTACACCCTCACGCCCCATCTTTACTTCCATTATGATGATACCGTCCACTACATCATGATTCTTTAAATCGACATAGCTTTCGCGGTACGTGATTGGTTTGAAGTTATCGTCTAGTTTAGGTCTGCCTGTTTCCTCGTTAATGACTTGACGTTCTACGCTACCGAACATGACATAGTCAGTGATGTCAGCGAAAGCTATCTGGATGTATTTGTTGAGCACGTCCATAGCATCGATGAAGATACCTTGTTGCATTTCACCTTTCAGCCTACGTATCTCGTCAGACACCTTAGCATTTCTTAGCAGTCGACTACCTTCAACATGAGCGCTGTTCGTAGCATACCCCGCCTTGATAGCAGACATTGTAGCGTTAAAGCTCTTAATGTAGTAAATACAAAAAAGCCGTTGCTTATCGGTTAGATCATCCGATTCTACAACAGGCTCAAATACCTCTTTTTTCGGTTGCATCCTTTTAGGAATGGTTGCAACTTTTTGTGTTTTGGTTGCATCCTTTTTAGGAGCACCCCTCGACCATGGATTGCCATCTTTTGCATCTCGGCTTTTTCTGCTCTTTAGTGTTCCAAGCTTCACATCATGCTTTTCAGCTAATGTAGCAAGGGTTATCTTTGTTGTTTCCCACTCTTTCTGTATCTCTTCCCAATTTGGCATTCTACATCACTTCCGCCTCCAATATTTTCAGGCATAGAAAAAAGCACCCTAAAAGGATGCTTCTCATTAACTAGCTTCGAATTCTTTAAAAGCTTTCAATGTCCCTAATAAAAATTCATATACAACACCGCTATTGTTGAGGTTCTTACCTTTTGAAGCTATCAAGGCTTTTTCAGTTAATGAACTCTCTGGATGGTTTCTTTCAAGATACAATACGCATTTTGATACCCATTCTTCAAATTCAACTCCAGAAATCATTTTTGGCCCCATCGGAGCTTTTAACTGACTTTTCAAATCTTCACCTTGAGCAATTAATTTATCCAACATACTTATCACCTCCCACTGACAATATTCGGCAAATTAGGTGAATATCCTCTTTTTTATCAATCATTATGTACGGGGCAGTCGGGAGCCGTTCAATCATCCGAACGTACGCTTCCTTTATTTTCATGCATAGAAAAAGCACCTCCGAAGAGATGCTAGCTTTCCTTCTTATTCATCTTGCGAATCTTTATTTTCTTCTGTTCTTAAATTCAGTAAAATAGTTAATGCATTTTCTTCTCCGCCATACCATTTTTCAATCATGTCTGGCGTATTAAGTGTCAATAAATCTTTAACGAATTGACCTTCCAAATCATCATCTTCAGGAAAAACATAGCTCTGAAACGTAGATCTTGGCCATTGATGTTTACCTTTCAACGAAACCAATGGAGCTAACAATACTTTTTGTGCAAGCTTTTCTTTCTCTAGCTTAGATAAATCCATTTCCACACCTCCCACTTATAATATTCGTCAGGGAAGGTGAATTTCCTCTTTTTGTAAATCACTATGTACAGGGAAGGTCTTAAAGGTTTAAAGTTAGTGGATTGCAACACCCACCCCCCCTCCAAACCTCCCCCCTCAGACTATAAAACTTTTTTCGCCATATGCAAACTACTGAACTATATGCACTTTTGAACGTTTTGAACATCCTGAACCAATTGCTTCGCGATAGAAGAAAACAATCGTTTGATATGTGTATGTGATAATCCCATATGTCTCGCAATCCACGAGTACCCTTTCCCTTCTAAAATCCAATGCAATACTTCCTTTTCCCGCACGTCTTGAATCACATGAATATGTTTCTGAATCAGCATGATTTTGTTTTCATATCCCTCAATCGTTTTGAAGTGTTTAGACCGTCTGACTACTTCTGTGTAAACAGGGTCACTAGATCCACCTTGCGCTTTCGGCATAGCCGCCTCTATGCCATATTGTGCAATTAATTTTCCGCCTGCATCTTGTAGATTCTCACGCCTTACCTTTACCGAATTAATCATCCAATGATAGTCCTTTAAAATCTGCTCAATCTGCTTTTCTGTCATGCTGATTCCCCCTTTTTATCGTCTGCGAATTGCTCCACCTGGTCCTCGTCTGTATGTCTGTCGATTAGTTCCCATCAATTCAGCCAGTTCCCACTCGCTCAATCGCTCATTATGCTTCTTGCTTGTCCTAGTATCCTTTTGCTCTATTTCTTGTTTAACAGGCTGTACAAGCCCTTTTTCTATGAGTTGTTCCTGAATGCTTTTCATAACAACATCACACTCGCAATAAAAGCTGCAGTACTTGCTATGAAGACTGTAAGTACCGCGTCTCTCGCACTAGGATTTTCCCTTTCGCCAGCAACCACCAAAGCGGAAAACAACATGATTACCAGTAAAACTATTTCAAATGCTATAACCACTCACATTCACTCCTTTTTTGAAATAAAAAAAGAGGACAACAAATGACGCAGCGCAATGCTGCAATCAAATGTTGTCCTCTGGTTGGCCAGGGTGGACTATTATTCTTTTATTTTGACATTCTTTTTGTTCCGAAGAATTTTGTTAGGTAAAGTGTATTCCAGAAAAATTTTATTCTCAAAGATTTCTTTGTGTAGTTCCTGTTGATTTTTAAATTGGACATTCAACAAGAACTTTCTTACCTCTCCAGGCTTAATGTTGATAGCATCGAAGGTCGGACTGTGGTCAGAAGGCTTTACAACGCCAGCATTCCAGTAAATATTATTAGGGCACTTTTTGTTACCTACTGATATAGATACGTCTTTTAATGGCTGTATAATCGATGATGTATTATGAAGTAGGAGTTCGAATCTGATTATACAATCTTCAGCCTTTGCCCATTCAGGCTCTTCCTCCTCGCCCCATTCAGAAGGTTTACTAAATCTTTTATTCACGTCATAAAAGTAAGCCTTCACAGTTCCGCTTTTATTTAAAATATTCGTTGTAACTAATGTTGCTACTACACCAAATATTGCTCCTATGATGCCTTGGAAATTCTCAATCACTTCAATAAAGTAAGTCAATCAGAACCCTTCCCCCTCTGTGTAGCTACTTAACTCCCAAACGTTTCCTTATTTTCCGTCTAAACTTTCTACCAGTACTATAGTATAAATCACTTAGAAGAATCAATTTTCTATTTAGGTGCTTCTCATAGGGTAATCCAATAGCCTTTCTTAATTTGTTATAGTAACTTTCTATATGATACAATAACATTCGGTCTTCATCCAAATAGATAAAACCATTGTATTGCGTTTCTCGTTCAGCGTATCGTACCTCCTCTCTAAGCTTCCATAGAATATTATCTAATTTCGGATCTACTAAGTTTATATTTTCAGCTGCTATCTTAAGAATGCTTTCTAATTGATGATCATCAATACTTTCGTAACCATCGCCAGGGACTACATCTTGAATTAATATCTTGTAAATAGGTGTATACACTTTGTCCAAAATCTCTATTTTGTAATTCGTTGATTGAATTCTAACTTCCTTTTTCATCGCAAATATATAACTAAAAATATTTGTAATAAATATAGTTACTGCAGCTACAAGTAAACCGATTATACTCTCATTCAAAATTCTTCGCCCTCTTCCCTCCGCATCCGTCTGACTTTACCCTGGTGCGTCACAATCTTATATTCCCCATTCTCCATTCAGGACAACAAATACACAGCGCAATGCCGCAATCAAATGTTGTCCTCTGGTTGGCCAGGGCGGACGATTATCTTATTGTGAAATACTTATGATCTAAACTAATTTTATTTTCTATATACTTATTTTTAAACTTCACGTCGGGAGAAAAAATTTCAAATCTGTTCCCGATTAAATCAACACCTTCGATTTTTATAGTACCAACAATAAAATCATCAGTCTTGGGCCTTAATATCACTACTGTATCCTTATACGTTTCTATTTCATCTTTGCTTATATGCTTTATCCACCCAAAATCTGCACTATCACTAATTACAACATCACTTGAACTAAAACTAACTTTATCGATTTTGTGGTAAACATCATTCGTATTTTCAAAAAATATTGTCCATTCATATAGATGATTTAAGTGATATATTTTAATTATCCTAAAAACAGGTTTAACACTATATTCCCACTGTTCATGCTGATGCTTTAATTGTCTTTTCATGATAATTGTATTGGCCAATGCTACAAAAACACTAGCTATCGCAATGAATGCAATAGATACCTGTATCCATTCATCCTTCGTCAAAACTCTTCCCCTTCTTCCCTCCGCATCCTTCTGACTTTACCCCGATGCATCACAATCTTATATTCACCATGCTCCGGCAACTCTCGTAACTTAGCAACACCCTCCGAAATCACCACAACACAGTTCATTGGTAATACCATTATAGCAATTTCTAACCTACCTTGCATCAATTGACAGATTTTCCGTATTCACCATATTCCTCCATGTGATACAATAATGTCAGCTACGACGGGAGAAATCTCTGTCTTTTTTTATTTGGTCAAATCTTCAATTCCCATACAACCCAGGTCTCCACTGCTCAATCCCACTCCTCATTTCCTCATCCGCTCCGAAATGATATCCAATCTAGTCGGGAATAAAACTGAAAAAGTCACATTGTCTCATTTAACAAAAATAATGACTGCGCTTGAGTTAGATGACATAAGCAAACTACTCTCCTACATTTCAGATAAAGCGCTTGAAAAATACAGGAGTTAATTCTCTTTTTCGTTTCAACCCTGTATTGTCTAGTTGAACTACGCAGTAACTCCCCTTAATCCCCAACTTATGGGCATGACCATTCTTCCTCCTTTTAACTGATCCTTGACGTATACATAAGTACCTTCTCCTAAATCACCAAATAGCCCATATACTTTCCAGTCGCAAATTTTATCATCTTCTCTTTCTTCTCGACTGTTACACTCGTCAGTATTGGTAGAAATCCTATCACAAGCGGGACATCGAAACTTCAAACCGCCTGCCAGATACACTTCTGTCATCCCCTCATCCATTCCTTATGGTTCAAACATTTGAAGAAAATCACACCACATGGATTACATCATACACATACCACGATTTTAATTAGTCAACGCATCCCCTATCCAAACTATTGCAGATAGAGTAGTTAACACTCCTGAAATTATCTTACAAGTTTATGACCACTCGTTCAAAGAGCCGCAAGTCGCTTCGGTAAAAGCATTCAATATCGCTCTGAAAGAAGCTCTTTTGTAGCCGTTTGGGGAATATCCTGGGGAAGGTTTCTAATTTAGCAGTCGTGGAGCCATTGATATCAAGGGGTTTTCATCCTGTTCATAATTACTCACGTTAATAACAAGAAAACCCCGTCAGCTGAGATATTCATCTCGGTTGGCGGGGTTTTTTGTGTTTTAAATAAAGTGACTATTAGTTAGCTAGCATCGCATGAATATGTTCCAAACATTCCATCAATATTCTTCTATCTTCAAGTAAAAAAAGTATGCTGTTTTGTAAAAGAGTAATTAAAGAGTATTCAGAGTTAAACACTATTCACTCTTTTTTAATGCGACATCAGTAATTTTCGAAAAAAACTATAATCATGATACATCCTGTCTTTCCATTGGAAATATTGACACAAATTTCATAATTAACCATTAATAATTAATGCTTTTGATGTATAATTAATAAGTCGGAATTAATTAATTATTTTTATTGCTATTAATTCTCATAAAAAAACTAATGAGGTGATAATGTGCTAGCAATTGCAGCAGTAGGTATGCTTATATTTATGTTTTCATTAATCTATCTAGCCTACCATTTACTTAAAAAGATAAAAGATAGAAAACGAACTTTATCAGGTAAGATCTTCTACCCTGCCTTAACTGGCGGGCTGATATTGTTCATTGTCGGAGCTGTCTATACAGATATAAATATTAAAGCTGATCTTGAAGAAGCTCAACAGAAAAATATTGATTTGATTGCAGAGAATGAAGAATTAAACTTGTTGTATACAGAACTCCAAGAAGAAAATAAAGAATTATTGGCAGAAAGTACAAGTGCGAATAAAGAGGTTGATAATTTAACTACGAAACTGGAAAGTTCAGAGAAAACAGCAAAAGATTTAAAGGACAAGCAAATGAAACATGAAGCAAAAAGTAAAGAGTTTGAAAAGGAAATCACTGATCTAAAGGCAAAAAACTCGAATTTGTCAGATGAAGTTCTTACTCTGAAAGATAAGATTGCAAGCAATAATTCGCCGTCAGTCTCAAGTTTATCTAGTAACGAATCAGGTTACTCTTCTAATAACTCTGTTTCAAATACAGGCCAATCATATTATCAGAATTGTACAGCAGCAAAAGCTGCAGGAGCTGCACCTGTATATTCTGATGATCCTGGATATGGTCCCCACTTAGATCGTGATGGCGACGGCGTCGGGTGTGAATGATTTTCTTGAAGATGCAATGAAAACTATTCTCTACAATCCTATTCTCTTCTTTTAATCACTTAAATGGCTCTAACTTTTAGGGGTTACATCAGTGTCAGGTACCTTATTATAGTTTATTTAGTACACAAGTAATTTTTTACGATACAAGTTCCTTATACGCTTCCATCGTCCCTCAACGGTTGCACGACTTTCATATCCTCCTGTTCATTCAAATATAATCACCTAGGAGGTGTTTTTTTGGATGGTAATAAAAGGTTGGCAGTTGAACTTGCTAAGGCTTTAATCCAGAATAACCATGTAAAGCCGGTTTTCAATAAGAGATACGATAGCGATACAAATATCATTGTATACACCATTGAAGAAAACGAGTTTTCCTTTAACGATATCGTATTGCATTTTGAAGAGTGTCTAAAGAAATCTAAAGAATATCACTAGAGCCTTGAATGGCTCTTTTTCTTATGGAAATACCTCTTACTTTGTTGGTGCTTCTTTCGGCTTTGTATATTTTTTATTTAACAAATTCTTAGTATTCATTCTCATCCATCTCAACCTCAAATATGTCTTTAATCTTCTGAGAAGCCACACCACCATAATGAACATAACCCGTCTCCGACCAATAAACTGATCTAGTCATCGTCCCATCTACTAGTTCAATTCCAAAAAACACACGCTTCCCTTCAGTCGCACGCCTATCTGGTTCATAGGGCATTACTAGCAACTCTTCAACCAGCTGCTCCGCATGCTCATCCGAAAACTCCCCAATGAACGATAAATCTTGCTCACTTTGTAAAATAACCCGCTGTACTTTTCCTTTAATATCTATAAAATCTCCAACCGTTTCAGCCGTATCCGATTCAGTTACTTCGTATACCTTCCCGTCTGCTATAATTCGAAATGCCGGATCATATCCTTTCATCGCAAATAACTTTGTGCCTTTTTGCAAATAAGCTGCATCTCCATTTTTCGTTTGATGATTCGTTCCCGCATGGCCATCCAATATATACTTTACTTCTCCTATTTCTCCAGCAGTTTCCCAGTCCTTATTAAGCTTGTTTATTTCATAGTTCGCCTCATACGTCGTATCATTCCATTTCACAAAATCTACCCAGTCAATAATCGTGTTCTGCGGGGATGGGTTGAAAGAGCAAGCTGTCAGCAATAATAAAATGGGAAGTAATAGCGTTCGTTTTCTCATAATTTTCCACTCCTTTTGAACGTAGACGTAGATTTTGGTTTTATGTTACAAATGATTAGCACGTTGGCTTTGCTCTCTATATAGAGCTGAGAAGCAAAAAGGATACTACGTACGAAAACTTTTCTCAGCAAATAATGACCAACGAAATATTCGTCGTCGAGATGCTTCTCGACACTATCTTTATTCTTTTATTCTTTAATTCTTTAATTTCTTAAGTTCTTTGGTTATAGGCCGTCCCAATATAATATGGTGTGTCGTTTCATTTTGGTACGCTCCTTCGTTTCAATGTGATACGTCCGTTGTACCACTTAGAAACATGCAATCAACTATATTTTAATGTTTTTATTATTAAATATGAGGAAGCAAGAATTCATTATGATAAGTAAATAAATCAAATAAAAAGAGCGCCCCTCGAAAGGACACTCTGAATGACTATTTATGCTCTATCTTCCGTAACTGAAACATATTGTACGTCTCTATAAAAGAAACAATATAACGTTCCTTTACTATCCGTAAAAACAATATCATTGCTTCGGGAATTTGTTGCGATCCCTAATGCCTCTTCTTGATCTGCCGCTTCAACTGTTCGTAAAATGCTTTCAGCGCCTGCAAAGTGGTAATGTACTCTGTACTTTTTCAAACTTCTCACTTCCCTCTAACTACAGTATTCGACATAAAGAATGAAAATCCTTTTATGTCTAGTATTTTTAAACGTTCAGGATTGATATCACTTACATGATTATTTTAGAAATACGCAAGTTGAGAATGTATGTTCTATACAAATGATTGAAAACATGATATGATAGACATCAAACATAAAGTAAGCAAATTTAAGTTAAACATCTATTGAAAAACACATACAAAAAAAATTTAGGAGGTATTATATGACAGATCGAGAACTTCTTGAACTTATGGTGGATAAAATGACAAACATGGAACAGGATTTCACTGTCTTTAAAAAAGATATTAAAGTTGAATTTTCTTCTCTAAAGTCCGATGTTGCTTCACTCAAAACGGATGTCTCGTCGCTCAAGACAGATGTTGCTGCACTCAAGACGGATGTTGCTTCTATTAAGGAAGAACAAAGATTTATGAAACAGGCTATCTTTGAACTTGATGCACGCTCCATTTCCACAGATGAGAAAATTGATGCTTTAACCGAGCATGTCTCACGGAATACAGAAAAATTAGATGAATTGCACACGACTCAACGCCTTGTAAATGATCACGATACAGACATTCGCATCATTAAAAAGATGTTGATTCAATAATCACATAATCAGGTAGCGTGCCTATGGGTTAATCAGTTCTAGCTGTTTTAACGCATAGGTACTTTTACTATAATTCGTTAGTCATTCATATCCCTCCCCCTCTACCAAGAGAATTATTATTTCCAACGCAAAAAGACACCTCCAAAGAGATGCCTTTTCATCAACTATTAATTGCGTAACTTATCATAAATCCGATCCATGATACTAACTAAAAAACCTTCATGCTTATTTAAAGCGGCTGAAGCCGCTTCGACTATATTTTCAGATCGCATCGCCGTCGCTTGTTTATTCGCTACGTTCCATAGTTTGAACGCTTCGACCAATTCTTGATGCTCACTGGCGAAAATGTCGGGTGGTGTTTCTTCTTTAATGGTTGTCGCCACACTAGTAAATCGCTTAGCGGCCTCTTTGACACCTTCTGGACTTTTTTCTTCAACTGCATCGATCATTTCATTAATCGCGTCGCCTATTAACCCTAATGTCATAGCGTACAGCATATACTCTTTTTTCAATTCCCTGTCTCCCAGTTAAACAAACTTCACCATACTATACTTCTTTTTCCCACGTCTCACAATGGTGAATGCGTCTTCTAAACGTTGCTCTGCTCCTACTGTGAATGCTGTATCTGTAATACGCTCTCCGTTGAAAGAAATTGCGCCGTTCGTCACGTCTTCACGTGCTTGGCGTTTGGATGGAGATACACCTGCTTGCACAATGAAATCGACGATGTTTTGATCGACTTTTTCCATTTCGACAGTCGGTACATCTTTAAACGCATCTTTCATTTCAGTAGCCGTCAACGCTTTTAAGTCTCCACTAAATAGCGCTGCTGAAATACGTAGCGCTTGATCCAGTGAGTCCTGACCGTGAACAAGACGCGTCATTTCTTCCGCTAACGTCTTCTGCGCTTTACGTAAATGCGGCTCTTCTTGTACGGATACTTCAAGCGTTTCGATTTCTTCACGGCTTAGGAATGTGAAGATTTTCAAGTATTTCACAACGTCCGCGTCGGCTGCGTTGATCCAGAATTGATAGAACTCGTATGGCGATGTTTTCTTTGCATCGAGCCATACCGCGCCGCCAGCAGATTTACCGAATTTCGTGCCATCTGCTTTTGTTACTAATGGAATGGTAAATCCGTATGCTTGTACTTCTTCTTCATGCATTTTGCGGATGACTTCTAGACCTGTCGTGATATTTCCCCACTGATCTGATCCACCGATTTGCACGCGGCAATTATGGTGATCGAATAAGTGATTGAAATCCGCACCTTGCATCAACATGTACGAGAATTCCGTGAAGGAAATTCCTTGATCTAAACGGGATGCCACATTATCTTTTGCTAGCATGTAATTGACGCTTAGCAATTTACCGTAGTCACGTAAGAATTCGATCAATGACATGGAACCGATCCAGTCATTATTGTTGACAAGTTTCGCACCATTTTCTGTTTGGAAATCAAAAATCATTTCTAATTGTTTTTTGATTCCGCGAACATTCGCGTCTACTTGTTCTGTCGTCTGTAATTGGCGTTCTTCAGAGCGTCCAGATGGATCTCCAATCATCCCTGTCGCGCCACCGATTAATAGAATCGGCTGGTGTCCGTGTAACTGGAAGCGACGCAATGTCAGCAACGGTACGATATGACCGATGTGCATACTATCTGCTGTTGGGTCTACCCCGCAGTATAGTGAAATCTTTTCGTCTGTTAGCAGCTTCTCAAGACCTTCTTCATTCGTCTGTTGGTATAGCAAGCCTCTCCAACGTAAATCATCCATTAATTCATTCGACATGTTTATTTCCCCCTATTTTCAACATAAAAAGTCCCCACACGATCACTAAATGATCATGCAGGGACGTTAGTTGAGTAATTATAACGCGGTACCACCCGGCTTGAGAGTAAATACTCTCCGGCTTTGAGGCGCTCGTAACGTTGCGCAAAACGTACACTCCAAAACTGTAATTCATGTATAGTGCACCGAACAGCTTCCACCAACCGCTGTCTCTCTAGAACGGAACTCACTATCATTACTTCGGTTTTTTCGACATGTAATTTCGTATGAGTTCAATTTTACCCAACTTCCAATGAAAGTCAACAATTATTGCATATTTTCTCCTGAATCTGTGATATAATGAGTAAGATTTTTGGGGGGAGAAAACTTTGAATAACGAAAAGAATAATAGAATTAAGCAACTCGAAGATAAGTTTGAACAAGCGAAAAAAGAGCCTTGGGCTAGAAAACTTCGCATCGGAACTGGCGTACTTTGGAACTTGTTTATATTACTCATTATCTTCGCCGTCATTGGGGCGGTATTTGCGGGTTCAGTTGGTGCAGGATATTTCGCTTCTCTCGTTGCGGAAGAACCTCTGCGTTCTAAGGAAGAACTTCGTGATCAGGTGTTTAATTATGAAGAGACATCTGAAATGTACTTTGCAGACAATATTTATCTAGGCAAGATCAACTCGGATATCGAACGCCGACAAATTACGCTAGATCAAGTTTCACAGTATGCACTGGACGCTGTACTGGCTACTGAGGATGAATACTTTGAAGAACACAATGGTATCGTGCCAAAAGCGATATTCCGTGGTGTATTCCAAGATGTGACGAACTCAGACAGTCAAACAGGTGGATCGACACTTACTCAGCAGTTAGTGAAAAACCAGATCTTGACGAACGAAGTTTCTTATGAGCGTAAAGCTAAAGAAATTTTGCTAGCTATGCGCTTGGAACACTTCATGACGAAAGATGAGATTCTCGAAGCCTATTTGAACATCATTCCGTATGGTCGGGATGTGTCGGGACAGAATATCGCCGGTATCGAAACAGCCGCACGCGGAATCTTCGGCATTAAAGCTGCTGATTTAAGTTTACCGCAAGCTGCGTATATTGCAGGTATTCCACAAGCGCCTTATACGTACACACCGTTCTACAGTAAAAATCAAGGAATTAAAGAACGGGAAAAACTTATGTACGGTGTCAACCGAATGAAAACGGTATTGTTCAGAATGCGTGATGCGGGGTATATTACGGATGCAGAATGGAAGGAAGCAAAAGCTTACGATGTAACTAAAGACTTTAGACAACCTTCACGTCGTGCAACCGAACGTTATCCGTATGTCACGCAAGAAATTCAAAATCGCACGATCGAAATTTTAGCTGAAGTTTTAGCTGAAAAAGATGGTATCGACACAGACCGTTTTGAAGGAGATTCCAAGATTAAAGAAAAATACGAAATCATGGCAGACCGTTCTATGCGAACAGACGGCTATCGTATTTACTCGACTATCAACAAAGAGCTGTATGACAAAATGAATGAAGTGGCTGACAGCTTTAGATACTACGGTTATACGTATACTTCTGAAACAATGGATGAAGAATCAGGCAAAATGATTACTAAAGAAAACCCTGTTCAAGTCGGTGCATCGATGATTGAAAACCATACCGGGAAAGTACTTTCATTCGTTGGTGGCCGTGATTACGAACTTGAAGCATTGAATCACTCCACTCAAGCTTACCGACAAAACGGTTCTTCCATGAAACCATTACTGGTTTATGCACCTGCCATTGAATATGGTGTAATTGGTGCGGGAAGTCCACTAGTGGATGTGAAGTTTAGAAAAGGCAGTTACGCTCCCGGAAACTACTTTGACCGTGAGCTCGGTGTATTGCCGGCCCGCGAATCACTGGCACGTTCACAAAACTTATCTACTATTCGTCTATATGACCAGATAATAGATCGAAACCCTATTGATTTCCTTAAGAAAATGAAATTTAAAAATGCTACGGATCAGGCAGGCAGCGGACTTTCTGCATCCTTAGGTACGATGGATGTCACTGTAGAGGAAAACACAAATGCTTTCGCTACATTTGCTAATGGCGGTCAATTCATCGAATCGTATATGATCGAACGAATTGAAGACATGAAAGGTAATATAGTATTTGAACACAAAGCAGAACCAGTGGAAGTGTTTAGTCCGGAAACTTCTTATATCATCACCGATATGATGCGTGATGTATTAAAAGGATATGGTACGGCTGCAAGATTGCCTGGCTTGATGAATTTCCGTCCGGATTTAGCTGCTAAGACGGGAACATCGCAGAATTACGGAGACGCTTGGTTAGTCGGCTATAACCCAAACGTATCATTGGGTGTCTGGATGGGCTATAAAAACAGAAATACACCGTTATATCATGGCTACAACAGTGGTCAAATGCATCCATCAGAACGGACAGCACGATTGTACGGACAATTGATGAATACAGCCAACGCTGTAATACCTGACACTATTAAAGCGAGAGATACTTTTAAACGCCCTAATGGCGTCGTCACACGTTCATTCTGTGGCATTTCAGGTCTCGCTCCTTCTGCCGCTTGTTCAGCAGCAGGACTCGTTCGATCGGATTTATTTAATTCGAAAAAGATGGTTCCTACGAAAGCGGATGACAGTATCGTTTCATCAGCAGCCGTTCGAGTGAATGGTAAACTGTATCAGGCGTTAGCTTCTACTCCTCGTGAATTTGTCACGTCTGGTGGAGTTGGCGTAACTTCTGAATACGGCAAGCGGATGCTTGGACGCCTAGGCGGAAATCCTTCTAAACTACTTGCGGGTCGTGGCAGTTATTCAAGCGGTGTCGCAGGCGGCACATTCCCTGCAGACAATGTACCACCTACAGCCGTATCGGCAGCACAAAATGGTTCAGTTCTTACATGGACTAGTTCCGCTTCAAATGATGTCGTCGGGTATTACATCTATCAAAACGGTACCAGAATCGGTACGGTTCATGACGGAGCTTCTAGATCGTTTAAAGTCGGATATGGTTCATACAGTGTGCGCGCAGTGGATATTACCGGACAACTTTCGGGGCCTTCGAACACCGTAACCAATGCCGCACCTACACCAAAAGCGGAACCAAAACCAAATACGGACTCTGGAACAAAACCAGGTACGACAACTCCAGAAACAAAGCCTGACGCAAAACCGGATACAAATTCTGAATCGAAGCCGGAAACTAAACCGGAAAGTACACCAGAATCTACACCAGAAACAACACCTGAAGCTACACCGGAACCAAAGCCGGATGCAGCTCCAGCAGCAAAAGAATAATTAAAGAACCGGATGACAATGCTAGACTGTCATCCGGTTTTATTTTGTCTCTCCAGGATTTTACTAACGTGATGGAGAAACTTCTCCTCCCTCTTCTTCATTCCAATCACACTATTTTTACTATCCACCTATAAATTCCAACAATTCAGTGATTTAATGATAATAATATACTTTTCCCCAATATAAATTGTATACTTAACACAGAGTAGCACGTACTGAACTTACATCGAGCTTTTGAACGTACAAAGAGTAGAAATATTAGGAAGAGGTGAACTGTGTGGAACATAGAAAGACCTACTTTTCCAGATCATTTCCACATGACGAGGGTGAACTGGTCATTGAAGGGCCTGTTTCATCAGAGCGACTGGCATCGTTTGAATTTCATGAAGGACTGAAAGCATTCCGTCCTTCTAAACAACAACAACAAGCCTTAGTGAAAATCGCCGCGTTTCCTGAAGGTCGGATCAATGTAGCGAGAATCGATAATATGATTGTTGGGTATGTTACGTTTCTCTATCCCGATCCACTCGAACGCTGGTATGAAGCAGACTTGGCCAATTTAATAGAACTAGGCGCCGTCGAAGTAGTTGCAGCTTATCGCGGCGCACGTATCGGGAAATCCTTACTGGAATTATCGATGCTGGATGATGCGATGGAAGATTATATTATTATTACGACTGAATATTATTGGCACTGGGATCTAAAAGGAACCGGTTTGACCGTATGGGATTATCGCAAAATGATGGAGAAAATGATGCGGGCAGGTGGCTTGGAATTCTTCTCTACTGATGATCCCGAAATTTGCTCGCACCCCGCCAATGCATTAATGGCAAGGATTGGAAAACGAGTCGATCAAGAATCCATCGAACGCTTTGATCGTGTGCGTTTCAAAAATCGTGTTAATTACTGAAAGTGAGGAATGATCATGCTAATACAAGACATTATGAAAACAGACGTGATTACGCTTAATTCTACACACACCATTGCAGATGCAGTTCAACTGATGAAGGAAAAACGAATCCGCCACATTCCCATCGTAAAAGACGGGCAGATAGAAGGTCTAGTTACAGACCGTGACGTCAAAGAGGCTTCTCCTTCAAGCATTTCGGAGAGATTGGAACCTTCACTTTATGAAACGACACTTGACAAAATCATGAAAACTGATTTACTGATCGGACATCCGCGAGACTTTGCGGAGGAAGCTGCGTTAATGTTTTATACGTATGAAATTGGGTGTTTGCCCATCGTTTCTAATTATCAACTAGTCGGAATTCTAACTAAAACTGATTTACTGTATAACTATATTGAATTAACAGGTGCCAATCAGCCAAGTTCACATATCCAAATTCGCGTTCCAAACACACCGGGTATTCTATATGAAGCATCTAAAGTATTTCACGACCATAATACAAACGTCCTGAGTGTCCTTGTCTATCCTTATCAAGATAATGAAGAGTACAAAATTTTAGCTATTCGCATTAAGCGAATGAACCCTCTTCCGATTATCGAAGGTTTAAAAAAGCAAGGATTCGAAGTTCTTTGGCCGAGCGAACCGGAGATGGGCTTATGAAAAAACAAGCGAGTTTTATCTTTTCTCCCGACCAACTGAACTACGAATTTTCGGATACCCACCCTTTTAATCAAAAGCGAATCATTTTGACAAAAGATTTACTAGATGAAATGAACACGATCGAGCCAGATGAAATTGTCATTCCGCGCACAGCCACAGATGAAGAATTGCTTCTGGCTCATGATGCAAAGTATATCGAAATCGTAAAAAAAGCGAGTATAGGTCAGGTCAGCGAAAATATCGGGAGTATTTACGGTATCGGTACGGAAGATACACCCTTCTTCACCGGCATGCATGAAGCGAGTGCATTGCTCGTAGGCGGTACACTAACCGCGATTGAAGAAGTAATGGAAGGTCGTTCAAGATATGCGCTGAACCTCGGCGGTGGCTTGCATCACGGCTTCCAAGGGAAAGCTTCTGGCTTCTGTATTTATAACGATAGTTCAGTAGCTATCAAATACTTACAGCAAAAATATGGAGCTCGCGTATTATATGTGGATACTGACGCTCACCACGGCGACGGAGTGCAATGGACGTTTTACGATGACCCGAATGTTTGTACATTCTCTATCCACGAAACAGGTCGCTACTTGTTTCCTGGGACAGGCAATGTGACAGAACGAGGAAACGGAGCAGGTTACGGCACTTCATTCAACTTCCCTGTCGACGCATTTACAGAAGATGAATCGTTCCTACATATTTATAAGACGGCCTTGCGGGAAGTAGCGGAACACTTTAAGCCCGACGTCATTCTTACCCAAAACGGAGCAGATGCACACTACTTCGATCCACTCACGCATCTGTATGGCACTATGAAGATTTACGAAGAAATCCCGAAACTAGCAAAAGAAATCGCAGAAGAATTCTGTGATGGGAAATGGATTGCAATAGGCGGTGGCGGATACGACATCTGGCGTGTAGTGCCACGGGCATGGTCGCACTTATGGCTTACTATGAAAGGCATCGCTACACCAACAGGGAGACTTCCAGAAGCTTGGCTAAATAAATGGCAACCTCAATCACTTGTTTCCCTTATCGAGACGTGGGAAGACCCTGAAGACTTATATGAACCCGTTCCTCGTAAAAGTGACATCAACGAAAAAAATGAGCAAATGCTAACGAGAGCTTTGCACGTCATTCGAAAATCATAATAAAAAGCAACTTATCGCTAAGATAAGTTGCTTTTCGTGTTTATATTTTTTAAAAATAAGGTCTTAGTGTTTTAGATTCAAAACACCCATTCATCTTCGTGACAGACAGTGAATGCCGCTTACTTCTTAACCGACTGCCGCTCTTCCAAATAATAAGGCAGAACCACTTCGGTCTCTTCTACTTCTTCCTTATTCATCAACTTTGTCAACAAACGCATCGATACGGCACCCAAGTCATACAACGGTACTACAATCGCAGTCAACTGCGGACGAACAATACGCGCAAGAATAGAGTGTTGGAAACAAATAATCTCCACATCCTCAGGAATTCTAAGATTCTCATCACGCACACCATTCATAATACCGATTGCGACTTCGTCACTGCTCGTCATGACAGCCGTTGGAGGATTAGACAGCTTACCGAGCACATTCCAGCTCTCATAAGCGTCATCATACGTATTGTCGGTTTCCACGATCAATGACTCGTCAATCGTCATCCCCGCTTCTTCCAACGCACGAATATACCCAACACGCTTGCACAGTCGATTAATGTCCCGCGTAAATGGTCCTGAAACAAACGCAATACGCTGGTGGCCATTGTCGATTAGCTTCTTTGTTACATCATATGCCGCTTGTTCATGATCAATATTGACAGATGGTAAATTGGTTTCAAAATCCAATGTCCCTGCCAAGACGATTGGAACGTTCGCTGTTTTCATTTCTTTCCGTACTTCAGGTGAAATAGAATCACTCATGAAGATCAATCCATCTACTTGCTTGCCTAAATGATCTTCAAACAATTCCACTTCCCGAGAGGTACTCTTGTCCGAATTGGATATGATGATATTGTATTCATACATCGTGGCAACGTCTGCAATCCCTCTGGATAACTCGGCGTAGTAACTCTTGGACATATCGGGGACAATTACTCCAATCGTTGTAGTACGCTTGCTGGCAAGTCCACGAGCGACGGCGTTTGGCCGGTATCCCAATCGTTCAATACAGTCCAATACTTTTTTGCGAGTCGCCGGCTTCACGTTTTGATTGCCGTTCACTACACGTGAAACCGTTGCCATCGATACGTTTGCTTCTCTCGCTACATCGTAAATAGTGATAGCCATTTTTGCTCCTCCTGTCTTTATACTTTATTAGTATACCGTGTTCTGCTGGATTTTTGTGTTTTTCTGTGAAGAAACCTGTCATTCTATACAGAAAAACACCGACCTTTACTAATAAAGGACGGTGTTGGATGTTTTAGATCGTTTGGTGCGTGTTCATGAAGCGAGTCATCTCTTCGTAGAACTTGTCAAACTGCTCAATATCCATTTGCTGCGCTGAATCCGATAATGCTACAGCTGGGTCCGGATGAACCTCTGCCATAACGCCGTCTGCTCCTACTGCGATTGCTGCTTTCGCTGTCGGAAGCAATAAGTCTTTACGGCCAGTGGAGTGTGTAACGTCCACGAATACCGGTAAATGTGTTTCTTGCTTCAAAATTGGAACAGCAGAGATGTCCAGCGTGTTTCGAGTTGCCGTCTCATATGTACGAATTCCTCGCTCACATAGCATGATCTCCGTATTACCTTTAGAAATAATATATTCAGCTGCATTGACGAACTCAGAAATCGTTGCAGACATTCCACGCTTTAGAAGAACTGGCTTATCGACCATTCCAGCTTCTTTCAGCAATTCGAAGTTCTGCATGTTACGAGCACCGATCTGGATCACATCGATATATTCGAGCGCTTCCTCCAAGTGTGACGGTGTAATGATTTCTGTGACGATTGAAAGTCCAGTTTCATCTGCAACTCGCTTGAGAATTTTTAAACCTTCAAGGCCTAAACCTTGGAAATCATATGGAGATGTACGTGGCTTGTAAGCTCCCCCACGAATCATCGTCAATCCTTTTGCTTTGATCGACTTCGCTACTGCCAAAACCTGCTCGTAAGATTCTACTGCACAAGGTCCAAATACGAAAGATGGATGTCCGTCTCCGATTTTATGGCCGTTTACGTCAACAATCGTGTCTTCAGGTTTTTTAGTACGGGATACGAGCAATGCATTCTTCTGCTCATCTTGCTGTACTTCAAGTGCTGACATGAAAATAGATTTAAATACCTGTTCAAGGATACCGTCTGGTAAAGGACCATGGTTTGCCTTCTTTAAGACGTTGAGCATCTCGCGTTCGCGAATCGGATCATATCTATTTACACCTTGCTTTTCTTTTAACTTACCAATTTCTTGGATAACGCCTGTACGTTCATTGATCAATTTAAGAATATCTAAGTTCAATTGATCAATAGTACCTCTCAACTCACCTAAATCTTGCTTGCTCATAATACCTGTCTCCTCCCCGTACATATCTTCCTTTTCTAACACCGGAATCTATGGTACATTTTTATATAATAGACCTAGTATAATGAATACTCATAGAAAAGTCACGCAATTTCATCGAATAAATAAATATTCACTATTTTCCAATAGAAAAAAACTTGAAAAGAGGTTGGAAATCCTGGCTACTAAGCTATTCGCTCTTGATATCGGGACTCGCACCGTTGTGGGCATTGTACTAGAAGAACAAAACGATTCATTCCATATTGTAGACTTGATTTCTAAAGAACATAAAGAACGATCGATGATTGATGGACAAATACATAATATTGTAAGCGTGGCGTCTATAATTCAAGAAATCAAAGAACAATTGGAAGAAATTCACGGACCTCTGAAACGTGTTAGTGTTGCGGCAGCAGGACGTTCATTGAAAACAGCAGAAGGAACTGTGACGGTAGACATTTCAGATCGCACATTGATGTCAAAAGAAGATATTAATCGATTGGAATTAGTAGCTGTACAAAACGCACAGGAAAAATTACTATCCGCTCATCAATCGCAAGAGGACGATCACTATTATTGCGTAGGTTATTCTGTCTTATATTACAAATTGCAAGATGAACAGATTGGAAGTCTGATTGATCAAAAAGGGAAATCAGCTACCGTAGAAGTCATTGCCACATTTTTACCACGAGTGGTTGTAGAATCCTTACTTGCCGCGTTAAAGCGGGCCAATTTGGAAATGGAAGCTTTAACACTCGAGCCGATTGCTGCTATTCATGTGCTCGTACCTCCTTCCATGAGGAGATTGAATATCGCGTTGGTCGATATTGGAGCCGGCACATCAGATATTGCCATTGTCAGGGATAATACCGTGACAGCATATGGAATGGTACCTGTTGCGGGAGACGAAATGACCGAAGCACTAAGTGTACACTACTTGCTCGATTTTCCATTAGCTGAACAAATGAAGCGACAAATTACTGAACAAGAGGTGTTGACGGTTCAAGACATTTTAGGATTCGAACAAAAAATACCTTCAGAAGAAGTAATCGATGTCATCAGACCTTCAGTGAAACATGTAGCGTTATCCATTGCGAATGAAATCAAACGATTGAATCATCACTCTTCTCCGCAAGCCGTGATGATTGTTGGAGGTGGAGGATTAACACCTACATTAACGAAAGAAGTGAGTACGCAACTAGACCTTCCTGAGAACCGCGTAGCCATTCGAAGTCTCGATGCGTTGTCAGGTGTTACACTTTCCGACCAAATCGAAGCCTCTCCTGCGCTCGTAACGCCAATCGGCATTGCAATCGCAGCGCAAAGAGCTCCGATTCATTACATTTCCTTAACCGTCAACGACCAATCCGTTCGATTATTCGAGCTAAAAGAGCTTACAGTAGGCGATGCACTGCTAGCAGCCCGCATTACTGCTCGTCAGTTATACGGTAGACCTGGACTGGCACTGACTGTAAAAGTAAACGGGCAGTGGAGAACACTCCCTGGCGAGCACGGCTCATCCACTACTATCCTGTTAAACGGTACTGAAGTCGGCACGAAGGATCTTGTCGGGCACCAAGACCACGTTGAGCTACTGTTCGGTAAAGACGGCACAGATGCTTCAGCGACAGTCAGAGACGTGGTAGATGCGCTCGAACCGATACATTATCAGTTGGACGGTGTAACACAGACGATTACCGGTGTAATGTTGCTTAACGGAAAGACGGTGACAATGGATACCGAGATTGCGGATCGGGATGAACTGATAGTGAATCCAACGAATAGAATACAAGATGTGATAGCGTCTCATGTAAGCCTGGGGACAGAATCGTTCACTGTGGCATGGGATGGAACTCGCCATCGTCTGAGGAAGCGTGAGATCGTCTACATCGCAAACGGACAACCAGTCTCAGCCGACTATCAAATTCACGCAAACGATAGTATTGAAACGCGTCAACCTGCACCTCTTTCCTTAAAGGAAATAGCTAGAGAGTTAGGTATCGTTCTAGAGGAGCGTGCCGACGTAACATTTAATGATGAGCCTGTGGTGATCAAAAAACAACGAACTACCGTGTATGTAAACGGACAACCAGCTAGTCTTGACTACCAAGTACAAGCTAATGACCAAGTGGAGTTCAAGTCATTACCTAATTCCCCTATACTATTCAGTGATATATTTTCATTCACTGATTTTTCATTACCGTCTCAATCTACCGCCGCCTATTACTTATTGCGTAATGGCGAATCCATCCGCTTCAATGAATGGATATTCGGTGGAGATCAACTGGAAATTGTATTTGAATAAAAGCTACGCTGTGCGGAAAAGCCGCCTGGCGTAGCTTTTTCCTATTCTCCTTTTTCTTTACTAGTACATATAAAAAAACCTTCCCGTGAAGGAAGGTTTTCGCTATTATTTAGAATGAATTTTATTGTTATTGTTTGATGAGGAATTGTTTGTTTTAGACTGATTAGTATCCTTTTTAGCAGAAGCGTTTGCTTTAGGAGATTTATTATCATTGTTTTTGTTTGAAGAGTTGTCAGATTTACCTTGAACTTCATTTTTGTTTGATGTTTCTTTTACTTTTGAAAGTTCTCCTGATTTTTCATTGTTTTCTTTTGTACTTTTATAATCAGTTGCTTCTTCACCTTCAGATGATACTGTACCATCGTCCATTGGAACATTCGCTTTGGACTTCGCAGACTTCACTTTGTCTACTAACTGCCCTGATTGTTCTTGGATGTTTTGAGACAACTCAGAAGTCTTCTCTTTTGCGGCTGTAGTGAACGCTGCAGTTTTTTCTTTTGCCGTATCTGTGAATTCAGCTGTGTAATCTTTTGCTGCACTTGATAATTCAGTTGCTTTATCTTTTGCTGTGCTTGATAGCTCTACCGCTTTATCTTTTGCTGTGGAGCTTAATTCAATACTCTTATCTTTTAATTGTGAAGCTTGTGTAGTTAAATCTTCTCGCATTTCACGGCCTGTCTTCGGCGCTAAGAACAATGCAGTTGCCGCTCCGATTACACCACCAATGATTGCACCGGCAATGAAACTACCTGTACCGCTGCTATCTTCATCATACAGATCATTTGTTGAACGGTATGTGTAGTTCGCTGGGTATTGTGGCTGTCCATACGTATTAGAGTAGTTACCTGTGTTGTCGTTATAGTTCGGTTTGTTTTCTGTCATTTTTTCTTCCTCCTGTTAATTAACTTTTTTGTATGTTTTAAAGGAAAATGCTTGTACTAGGAGCGCGATTTGTATACTGTCCAGCCAGCGGACTTTTTAGGTTGCCGTTCCTTTACTTGATCATACAGATTCACTGCAACGGTTCCCCACTGTACTACTTGCGCGATTTTGTCACTGTTTTGTTCGGCTTGGGTAGTTACGGAGCTTGAGATTCGATGAACTGATTGATTAAGAGTATTCACCGAGTCACCTACTCCTTTTACCGCCTCCACCACAGTGTTCAGCTTGTCCGCTTTTCCTTGTAAATCTTCGGCTAGCTGATTGGTTTTTTGAAGGAGTTGTGTACTTTCTGTAGTCACTCCCTCTAATTGCTTTGATAAGTCATCTACTGTATGCGAGACACTCTGTAAAGATGTCTTTAACGACCCCAGTGTCTTAGCTAGACTTACACAAAGAATAAGAAATGCGATTGCGGCAATCACTGCTGCAACGTAAAGTAAATTGATCACTTACGTTATCCTCCTAGAGCATATTCTTACGAAAACTTTACCCCTCTTTTAGAGTTTCTAAACTTTTCGTCCTACTACTCCTGTTCGACATAACTAGGTAATATCCTTTAACGTAACGAAAAAAAGTCTTAAAAAAAGAAGAAACAGCCCTCTCATAAGAGATTAGGCTGTTTCTTCTTTAGTAATGTCAGACTTAAATTGTTTTAAATATAATTGGATATCTCCGGCTCCCATAAATAAGATTACAGAATTTTGATGTGCTTCTAAATCTGACATATCTTCTATTTTCAAATGTTGGGAATTAGGGATTTTATCTATCAAATCATGGATCGTTAAACTACCGACTTTCTCTCGTGCAGATCCAAAGATATCACATAAATATACATGATCTGCTTCAGATAAACTTTCTGCAAATTGATCTAACATCGCAGCGGTTCTGCTGAATGTATGCGGTTGGAATACCGCAATCACTTCACGATTCGGATATTTTTGACGTGCTGAATCCAATGTTGCGCGGATTTCAGTAGGATGATGCGCATAGTCATCCACTATGACACGGTCATCTAATTCCAAGACAGAAAAACGTCTTTTCACGCCTGTAAACGACGCAAAGCGTTCATTTACAATTTCAGCTGGAATATTTTCATAATGACAGAGTGCAATAACACTCAACGCATTTCTAATGGCATGATCGCCTGTTAATGTAATCGTAAAACGATGATAGAATTCATTTCGGATGAACACGTCAAACGAACAGCCGTTTTCATCTTTTTCTATATTTGCTGCGTAAAAGTCATTGGATGAATCCAAGCCATAATAGACAATCGGAACTTGGCATTGGAGTTTCTGAAGATTATCGTCGTCACCACAAGCGATTAACGCCTTCTTCACTTGACTCGCCATCTGTCCGAAAGCGTCCAAGATATCGTCCAAACTTGTGAAGTAGTCCGGATGATCAAAATCTATATTTGTCATGATGGCGTAGTCTGGATGGTATGCCAAAAAGTGGCGTTTGTATTCACATGCTTCGAATACAAAGTTCTCCGCATTCTCGATACCTTTACCTGTACCGTCTCCAATTAAGTAAGAAGTTGGCGCAAAGCCACCCAATACATGCGCAAGCAAGCCCGTTGTAGACGTTTTACCATGCGTTCCCGTCACCCCGATGGAAGTAAATTGTTCCATATAGTTGCCAAGGAAATCATGATAACGAATAACTTCTACCCCAAGTTCTTCTGCCCGTAATAATTCAGGATGATCATCTTTAAATGCGTTTCCCGCAATCACTTTCATACCTGGCTGAATATTATTTTCGTCAAATGGCAGTACTTTTATATTTCTTTCACGTAAGGGATCTTCTGTGAAAAAGTATTTTTCCACATCAGAACCTTGAACTTTATACGAAGAGTCATGCAGCAACTGGGCAAGGGAACTCATTCCCGATCCTTTTATGCCAGTAAAATGTAACAATGTCATATTGAAACCTCCCGGGAGTTCTTTCATCCCACTTTTTATCTTCAATCGTCTGTAATAGACGAGAAGATTATTTCTTGTCATAGTATACCATGCGTTTGATCAAACCTTTGGATAGGAACTATGAATTCATTATTTCATGAAGCTTTCAAATGCTTGTTCAGTCAAAAAGACATCGCGCGCTCTGCTTCCTCTTTGCTCAGATATAAATTGATTGGCTTCCATTCGGTCGATTAACTTGGCCGCCCGGTTATACCCGATGCTGAAATGGCGCTGTAATGACGAAGTGGATGCACTCCCCTGCTCGATGACAAAGTTGCAGGCTTGCTCAAATAACGGATCCGATTCCTCTTCTCGGACAGCGGCCGCTAATAAATCATCTTGACCGAATAAGTAATTCGGTTCTGCTTCATTACGAACATGTTCTATTATACGCTCGATTTCATCATCCGTGACAAATGTCCCCTGAAGACGGACAGGAGCCGATTGGCCATTGCCTAAATACAGCATATCCCCTTTACCAAGTAAGCGATCTGCCCCTATTGTATCTAAAATAGTTCTTGAATCTACTTGAGAAGACACAGCAAATGCTATGCGAGTCGGGATATTGGCTTTAATCGTTCCAGTAATGACATCAACAGAAGGTCGCTGAGTTGCGATGATTAAATGAATACCACACGCTCTAGCTTTTTGTGTGATTCGGCTGATCGACACTTCTACGTCCGCAGGTGCCATCATCATTAAATCTGCTAACTCATCAATCACTACTAAAATATACGGCATCTTTAATGAGAAACGTCGTGATGCCATAACCATTTCGTTATAGCGTTCGATATTACGTACTCCGGAATGCGCAAATAATTCATAGCGTCTTTCCATCTCATTGACCGCCCATTTCAATGCTGCAGTCGCCGCTTTCACATCCGTAATCACCGGACTCAACAAATGAGGAATGCCATTGTATGGTGCCAATTCCACCATTTTTGGATCAATGAGCAATAGTTTCAGATCATGATGTGAAGCTTTATACAGCAAACTGATCAGTATAGAGTTGATACAAACGGATTTACCGGAGCCTGTTGCACCAGCGATCATTCCGTGTGGCATCTTTCGGAGATCAATTGTTTGCGGCTCCCCTGTCAAACTTAATCCCAATACAGCCTCTAAAGGCGAGTCTGATTTCATAAATGAATCACTGTCAATAACCTCTGAAATTCGAACAGCACGTGTTTTGCGATTTGGAATTTCAATACCGATCATACTTGTACCTGGAATCGGCGCTTGGATACGAATATCCCTAGCGGCCAAAGCCAATTTTAAGTCGTCGGTAAGATTTCGAATTTTACTTACTTTCGTCCCCTGCATGACCGTTAACTCAAACATCGTGACGGCTGGTCCTTGCACAGCTTGTTCGACAGTCGCCTGTACAGCGAAGTGGGAAAGAGTTTCTTCTAACGTAGCAGACTGCGCTGCAAGCCACTCTTCATCCACGATTTCTTCTTCTGGAGGTGCTAAAAATTGCATCGTCGGGAATCCATAATGTGGTGGTTCTTCTTCGATTAGTTCCTCTTCAGGCTCTTCTACAATCGTTTCAGTAGTCGTAGCGACCATTTCAGTTACTTCAACGTCAGATTCTACTACGATAGATTCTGTTTCTTTGATCAATCCCAGTTCTTCCACGTTCGATTCTGCAGTTTTTTTCTGTTGTTCTGGCAGTGCAGCTTGTCGAGCTTCAGACGATTCAGTTTGTTCCGCAACAGCGTGATCCGTTTCTATTTCGAATGACGCTTCATCTACTAACTCTTTTTTCGTTGCATTCGCTGCAATGAGCTCTTCTACTCTTGCCGCTAATTTTTCTTTATCGGATTTAAGCATCAACACATTAAAGGGCACAACTTTTTCTTTCTTAACTGGTTGTGCTGGTTCCTCTAAATCATCCATGACGGATTCTACTTCATCCGATTCGATTGCTTCTTCTACTTCTACATCTTCTATTGCTTCTATTGCTTCAACTTCTTCTATCTCTTCTATCTCTTCTATCTCTTCTACATCTTCTATTTCTTCTATTTGTTCTATTTCTTCTATCTCTTCTTCAATCGTAACGGTTACCGGCGCTTCTGAATCTACTACAATTTCTTCTGTTTCGGTTGCGACATAGTCATGCTTCTCTACTTCTGTTTCAGCTTGCTCTGCAGCTTCCGTTTGTGAAATAACTTCTAGCGATTCTTCTGACTCCACAATTGTTACTTCAGCTACTTCGATTTCATCTTGTACATCGTCATGTGTAGCTACTTCTAGTGACTCTTCTTGCACGGGTGTTTCTTCAGTCAGTTCTACTAGTTGCGTAGATTCTTCAGGTACTTCTGATTTAGTTTCTTCTATTCCTTGAGTATATTCTTCCGCTGAGGACATCTCGGACTGTCTTTTTTCTGATGAACTAGCGAATAATGGTGTCTTATTTGGTTGTTGATTGGAAATCAACGACAAAGGCAATTCTTCGTCGTGAATTTCTAAGTGATCATGTAACTCTTGATCTTTTGTATCTTTCTTTTCTATAACTGATTCCATAGCCTCACTAATTGGAGAACTAGTGTTTAATCCGTAGATAGGCGAAGGCACATGTGTAGGTGAAAATGGTTTTCTGAATTTCTTCGGCTTCTCAACCTTCACGGGTTCTTCTTTTTGCCGAGTAGCCACTTCTATTTCAGGACGTCGTGATTCATATGGTTCAATCCGTTGCGGCTCCGAGTGCAATGTACGTTCATGCTTTTTACCGGAAAACGGTAGCGGCAATGGACTTGACGTAGGTGGAATGATATGAGCAAAATCTCGTTTCGCTTCTGCACGGTAGACATTTCCACTGCGCTCATAACGACCTGGCCAACGTTCATTCTGTTCTAAAGGAAGTATTTCATACGCGTCTTCTTCTGTCACTTCTTCTTGTAAATAGTCTTTCGTATATTCATCATGATGGATCTGTGGTTCCCATCCATAAATTTCGTAGTCAGAAACGATCGGAAACCGAAAGTTTGTTTTTTTATCTTCATCTAGATCTTCGTTTTGAATTTGGTTTTGGTTATTTTTATCACTAGTATTTTCAGTAGTTGATTGTTCATATAATGGGTTATCTTTTTCAGCGCCTTCTTGCATTTGCTGAAGGCGTCTTTTCATATTCCGTAGCCAGCTCAAATATATCACTCTTTTCATATCAATCATTTCATTTTAACAGGTTACCTAGGAGGAAATCAAACAGTTCTACGTTCTTTCTATATAAAATGATGATTTATAACTCTTTGTAACAATAATACAAAAAAGCTTTTGCTACAAGCTTAACGAGGCTTGTGCAAAAGCTTTTTTATATGGATATATTTACAACTTGCCTTCGAAAGCTTCCCCGACTTTCATATCGTCTGCTACTACGAGGATTCCTTTTGCGTCGGGAGCATCTGGCAGATCAAGTTCTTTAGCAGAACAGATCATGCCTGATGAAGCTACTCCGCGAAGTTCGGCATCACGAATGATCATACCTGAAGGCATTACAGCGCCTACTTTTGCTACGACCACTTTCTGGCCTGCTTCCACATTAGGAGCGCCACAAACGATTTGCAGCGTTTCTTCCCCTACGTCTACCTGGCAAATGTTCAATTTATCTGCATTTGGATGCTTTTCTTTTTCCGCAACATAGCCAATAACAAATTTAGGAGTGAAATCCAATTCCACTTCCAAATCAATGTCATTTTTCTTTAATGCGGCTTGTAATTGTTCGCCAATCTCTTCTGTCAGTTCTACTTGACCAACAGCTGAAACCGTCAAATAACTAGATGCATCAAATAAATTGAACGCTACTACGGTTTCTGTCTTTTCATCTTTGATCAACGTGACATCGTTTATTCTTTCCGCGGCAATTGCTGTCGGTCTTTCTGTTGTAAGTTGAACGAACAATACGTCGCCAACACCTTCTGGATTATAAAATATATTCATTTTTTCTTTTCCCTTCTTGCTAATCTATTTTTCGCCATAATGAAAATCGGTTCAAGCTTACCATCTTCATAAATGAAAGACAGTGATGTAACAGGTACGGCACCTGTTGTGAAAAATTGCATAGCTATTTGCGCCACGACGTCATAGCCTGTTTCATTCCGGATATCACCAATAATTAACACATCTTGATGAGGAACCGATACGACCATATGTCCTTCGATTTTCTGTTCCATTTCTTTCATGAATGGCTGATTCAAGATTCTACTCGCATCATACCCATCGTTATTATTAATGAAGTAGAATATATTATCCGATACGATATCTTGTTTATACGCTGTCGGTAACGTCTTCACTTTAAACATCGCAACTTCCTGTATTTCCTGTTCTGTCATCTGCAGATCAGACAGCATCCCTTGATCTATCAAGCGATACGTGTTCCCTAAATCCAGCGCATAGAAAATACGTGTTTCCGCTGTATGGTCTTTCGTTAAGAAAGCTTGTCCTGCGGAACTTTTAGTTGGGAATGAAGTTGAACGGATGACGGGATAGATCGTATTTTCTCCCGCGAATCCTTTCTCTTGTTCCTTCTCCATGGCGCGAAACGTCTCCAAGACGGTATACACCACTTCATCGATTGCTCGTTCGTTTTTCTGCTCATACTTGGATAGAATTTCAGGTAATGAAATATCCATGCCTTTATGAAGAGTATGGTGGACAATCCGCAACTTGTCAGCTCGACGGTCAAATTGCCAATCGAAGTTCTCTTTAGGTAAGCGTTTCTTTAGTTCTTCTACCAAATCTTCAGCTTCCATTCGTTAACCCTCTCCTTCAATACTCAAAATTACTTATTGGTCGTCATGCTGAACCGAACGAGCAATTTCCATCATCTTTTCTAAATAAGCCTCGGTATTTTCTTCATTTGTTACAGTTTCAACTTTCGCTCCACCTACGTTGGCGATTAACTCTACTTGCTTCTCACCTTTTTGAATGACAGCTACAAAGCCAAATGCTTCATCTTTAGAAAATGTTTGGGCACCTACTAAATGATCGGGTTCATCCGTCAAGAGTACATCATAATACACTTGACTGTTTTTCTTTTCATTCGGATTAACCGTTAGATAAAATGAATCATTTCGTTTAGTTAACACAATCTGTTGAGAAGTTGATTCTTTATCTATTCGTAGAGTTGGCGGTTTATAGAATTCAATATCGCCCTCCGTTTGATTCGTTTTTTTGCTATTTAGTTCGAATGCTTTTTTCGCTGAAACAAACGCATCGTCAGTACGGACTTCCACTTTCTGATTACATCCTACCAATACGACAGCTAGTAGCAACAGCAAGAAAACCTTTCCACTTCGCAACATTCAGGTTCCCCCCTTCTCTACTTTCGTTCAATTTTCTATCAGTCCTATTCTAATCGCACCCCGACGCTATTGCAATCGTCAGCTCTGTAGCGACGTGCTATACAAGAGCTGGCCCATCAATAATTGCATAATATGTTCAAATAACGCATCCCTCGGTACAAGTTGTGCCGTCAACATCCCCATAGCCCCTTCTGACATGCGAACATTTTGCTTTTTAAAATAGGTGTCCACCGCATCCCCTAGTTCATGGCCACGGCGAATTTCATTGGCCAATTCTTCCGGCAAAGGGATTTGCGCTCCCGCTGCAGTAAACGTTTTGCCTTCAGGCGTAGTGAGGGCGCCCCAATTGCAGAGATACATAGTATCCCCAATCATATGGACACCGCCTTCTAAACCTATACCAAAAGCATTCTTTGCCGCAGTGATCGAACGATTGATTGCCCCTTGCCGCGTCTCTTCTTCACTCATCGGCTGTGCGCTAACACCAGACGGAACGGACACTGAAGAAACGGTGCTGTTCTCCATATAGCGTTCGACCATCCGAACCACTGCACGCTTTTTCGCCTGATTTTCAGAGCCAACAATGAATTCCATTCCACATCCTCATTTCATCTTTAGCTGCTTAGCAGTTTTGTTTAATCGTTTCCACAGTAGTTTTATCGCACGCTTTTACTAGTCTTGTAATTAATTCTTTCGCTGCTGCATAATCATCTGTGTGGATAATGGAAGCTGCAGTATGGATGTAACGAGAACAAATACCGATGACAGCACTTGGCACGCCGTTATTCGCGACATGTACTTGCCCTGCATCCGTACCGCCTTGGGAAACAAAGTATTGATACGGTATATTGTGAGTTTCAGCAGTATCTAAAATGAATTCGCGCATACCACGGTGTGTGATCATCGAGCGGTCCATAATGCGCAATAAAGTCCCTTCTCCCAACTGACCGAATTCTTTTTTATTGCCGCTTGCATCATTTGCGGGACTTGCATCGAGCGCGAAGAATAAATCCGGATCTATCATACGCGCTGCTGTTTGTGCGCCACGTAAGCCGACTTCTTCCATAACGGTTGCTCCTGAATACAATGTATTCGGCAACGTTTCATTTTTCACTTCTTGCAATAGCTCTACAGCAAGACCGCAACCATAGCGGTTATCCCACGCTTTGGCCATAATCTTTTTCGGATTCGCCATCGGTGTGAACGGACAAATTGGCAAGATCTGCTGACCGGGACGAATACCGAAGTTCATAGCGTCTGCTTTGTCATCAGCGCCGACGTCAATCAGCATGTTTTTGATATCCATTGGTTTGCTACGCTCTGCGTCACTCAACAAGTGCGGTGGAATAGAACCAATGACACCGGGAATATCTGCGTCTTCCGTGATGATTTGGACTCGTTGCGCCAATAAGACTTGGTTCCACCAGCCACCTAACGGCTGAAAACGAAGCATTCCGTTATCCGTAATACCTGTTACCATGAAGCCGACTTCATCCATATGGCCGGCAACCATAATTTTCGGCTGATCTTCTTTTCCGTGCCGAACACCAAACACGCCGCCTAGGCCATCTTGAATAACTTCATCCGAGTTCTGTGCTAACTGCTCACGCATAAAAGCCCGGACACGGTATTCATTACCTGGTGCGCCCGGAAGTTCAGTCAATGTACGAAATAACTCTAATGTTTCTTTTTTCATCTAAATCCCTCACTTTTTTATTGTCTATGTGTAGTATATCCACATACCAAACAGATGAATACTAATTAGGTTAAGCATTTGCTTTACACAATAGTGCCATATTCTACCGATTTACAAATTTGAAAACACTTTTGAATCGCCATGCACTTTTAAACTATGTTACACTATAAGAAAAGATTTGCGAAGGAGGCTGCAATTAGACATGAAAGTAAAAGACTTTTTAGCTGGAATCTTAACCGGAGTTGCTGCAGGCGTAGTAGTGAATGAGGCATTTAATCGTTACAATGAGGAAGTACCTGCTGACAACGTATTGAAAAAAGTAAAAGATGCATTTAAAGAAGAAGGACCAATCGACGGTTCGTGGATCGTGATGAAACCAGAACCTTACACAAATCACGTAATTTCAATGGACGTATACCGTGGTGGCGTTTCACGCATGAAAGACGGCAAACTCGAGCAATTTGAATTCGCAGCAGATGCGAAAACAGGCACTGTCGTAGAGCTAGTTCGTCAATAATCAGTAAGTAAATAGACGTAAAGAGGCTATCCGAGTAGTATCTACTTCTTGCGATGGCCTCTTTTTTGTTTGAATGAATTTTAAGTGCGTCCGGCCTAAGATTTTACGTAACTATCTTTTAAAATGTACTTCTCCATACAGAAAAAGACAAACCCCTCGTAAAAGGGATCTGTCTCTAGCACTTAATGTTTAACATTGCATAAGGTTTCCAGCTCAAGAACACAACACCAGTTGATCGTAAGAGGAAGGCGGCGACTCCCGGAGGATCAGCGTGCGCCTTGAGATCCCGCAGAAGCGAAGCGCACGAGGAAGCTCAAGCCACGCCCTCGGGAAAGCGTCCGCCTGGAACGTCGATCAACTGCGCACTCCCACTCCCCTCACTAAATCACTTGAACTCGAACTTAATCCCTCACCGAGTACGAGGCAAGCTATCTACAATCGTCTTGCCATCTTCACTAAACTTCGCCATACGATACACCGCATCATGGTAGAAAATAAACCCATACTCATTTGGAAGCGCTTCCTTCATCAAGCGCTCTTTTGCAAAAATCGAGTCCATTGGATAATCGTCATAAGCAAGTACCCACAAAGGATTCGAATGCGCATGCGTCGGCATAATATCCGCCATATGAATTAACGTCTCGCCGCCTTGCTCGAGCTTAATTACACAATGCCCATCACTATGGCCACCCGTGTGAATCATCTTAATCCCTGGTACGACTTCAATCTCCTCTTCAAACGTCGCCACCTGGTCTTGAATCGGCTCCCAGTTTTCTTTCCAATACGTATTGCGCGAGCGAATATTGGGTTCTCTCATTTCATCCCACTCAACTTGCGAAGTATAGATCTTGGCATTCTTAAATACAGACACTAGCTGATCATTTTCCCACTGCGTCAAACCGGCCGCGTGGTCATTATGAAGATGGGACATTAACACGACATCGATATCGTCGGGCGTCATGTCAAGTTCTTTTAAACATTCCTCCACACGCGTTTCAGTACGTACACCTAGGTTACGCTTTTGCTTGTCGTTCAATTTACCTTTTCCGATACCGGAATCAATCAAATAATTTTTACCTTGATATTGAATGAGGATTGGGTCTGTTCGTAGTTCAATCAAATTGTTTTCATCTGCTTCATAGCGTCTTGACCATAGCGCTTTCGGAACGACACCGAACATCGCACCACCGTCCAAAAAGTTTACGCCACCGTCTAACCACGTTAGTTTCATATCATGAAAAGTTAGTTGATCCAAAATAATTCCTCCCTACATTCCTTTAGTAACTGTTATATAGACATTGTACTTTTCCACTGAGCTCTCAAGCTTCAGCAGAAAAGTACAACGTCCAACAGTTTTCTACATCTTACCTAGTAGAATTAGCTTTGAAATTGTGCTTCCAGACGATAAATCGGCTGACCTTTACTCGAAAACTTCTCTTCGTACTCGGTTAACACATTATCTTCAGGCATGTTTGCGTGTAAATCGAGTGAAACGGATCGTAATTTCATACCATAGTCCGTCATGGAGACAAGAGAATATTCAAACAGCGAACGATTATCTGTCTTAAAGTGAATTTCTCCATTCGTTTTCAAAACACCTTCATATTTCGCTAAAAAGTTTGGATGTGTCAAACGACGCTTTTCATGGCGATCTTTTGGCCATGGATCAGAAAAGTTTAAGTACACACGATTAATTTCTGAATCCGCAAAAATGGACTCCAACTCTTCTCCATTGACACGCATCAAACGAAGATTAGCAGGCTTTTCCGCTTCAATTGCTTTCTCTAACGCGGATACGATGACATTATCGAAATGTTCGATGCCAATATAGTTAACCTCTGGATTCGCCAATGCCATTCCAATGACAAACTGACCTTTCCCTGTACCCACTTCAATATGGATTGGCGCATCGTTTCCGAACTCTTCAGTCCAACGACCTTTTTTGCCTTCCGGATCCAAAATCAAAACATCCGGATGTTCTGCCATAAAATCTTTAGCCCAAGGCTTATTTCGTAAACGCATAATCAGTACACTCTCTCTTTTTCAGTAATTTCTATTCTATTGCTCTTCCACTACTTCTTCCGCATCAAACAATCGACTCATCGCTGTAGTTTGTGCATGATCCAATAGTGCTTGTGCAGCTTTAAATTGCGTATGTTTCATGGGACTCGGATTACTGCATAACCTTGTCAGCCATTGCTCATATGTTTTGCGATCAATGGTTGTCACTTCAAATGGAGTACCCGGATAATCAATATAGCCATTTCTGGAAACAATTAGCTTCTTGATTGGTATTTCCACTTTCGCCGCTCTGAAGAATGATGAAACCACTTTCTCCATTCTACTGAGCGCTATCGTTGGATTTAGCACTTTCACTTCCTCTTCACCAAACTTCTTCAGCCAAAACCTTTCGCCACTACCTATGTACGCAGCCATTCTTTCATCTTCGAGCACCGTGATGCAATAGCATGTAGTAGGAGCTAACAAGATGATATCCAACTCGACAGGTGCTTTATTGACTTTGACGATCGGATAATAAAGCAACAAGAAGCTATCAGGTAAACGCAGTGTCAGTTGCTTCAACAAGGGATCAGAGTAATACTTCGGATCTACGCGGGATCGGTCATGCAATGTGGAACTTGCCCATTTTAATTGGAATTGAAACAATTGATCACGATAGGCTTTTTTTAACTGTTCAACATTTGAAGGCTGACTCGAAATCGAAGCCTGAAAATCCATATCATTCTCACGATCTTCTACCCTTTCTTCTGAAACAGCAAGTTCATGGGTCAATTCCCCATCTGTTTGTTTACGCCATTTCTTGAATAACAGCGTATACCACTTTGAACTCTGTTGCACATCTTCCGATAAAGTAGCCGCTTGCTCCGCATATAAATCAACACCGTGCTCCCATTGATTTTTAATACGTTTCCATTGATAACGTTTCAGGCGGATGAATTGTGTCGGATAGCGAGCTAAGTCATTCTCGTACCGAGAAATATAATCCGCAAGTTTAACTAGCTGGGCCATTTGATTCTCTTTCCTTATGATTACCAGACACGACTAACTTAGGAATTTGCGCCTCAAATGCTACTTGTAACTTTCTCGTCAACGGTCCTGGAACTCCTTGTCCGATAGGTTGTTGATCAATCGTCACAACCGGTGTGATTTCAGCATTTGTAGATGTATAGAAAAACTCATCCATTTCTAACGCTTGCGGTAGTGTAAATGCTTCTTCTTTCACCGGAATAGCTAAATTTTCGGCTATCTGTAATACGACACGACGAGTTATTCCATTAAGAATGAAATGATTGGCAGGATGTGTATAAAGGATACCATCTTTTATACCGAATGCATTGGAGGATGAGCCTTCACGCACCAATCCGTCTCGTACAAACAGTGCCTCTTGACATCCATGATCAAACGCCTCTTGTTTTGCCATGACATTACCAAGCAGATTCAAACTTTTTATATCGCAGCGAAGCCAGCGCATATCTTCAACAGACTTCATAGCAGCACCTTGTTGAAGAAATTGCATAGGACGTGCATTTTCTACGGCATAGCCAATCATGACTGGCACACTGTTTTCTGGGAAATGATGTGCACGTGGCGCAACACCGCGTGTGACTTGTATATAAATATGTCCAACAGATATTTGATTATCAGACTGTAGCTTCTGTACGATCTCGAGTAGCTCATCGATTGTATACGACAGGCCCACACGTATTTTTTCTGCACTCTCAAGTAATCTCTCTAAATGCTCTTTCGCTGTGTACAATGCGCCATCATATACTTTAATGACTTCATAGACGCCATCGCCAAATACATAACCACGATCATTCACGGATACATTCATTTTATCTTCTGTTAGGAATTCCCCATCTTTGAAATAGATCACACAACCGCCACCCTTCTTATATGAAACCTCAAGCCAAATTACCGCCAGTTTCTTCTTTTTCTATTTTCACATGTTTATCGAATAAAATCAATTAGACCTTAAAAGAGTGAATATCCTTTTTCTAGTTGTCTACAAACTAACGCTAACTCGGTAACTAGTAATCTATGTATTCTGATTTATTCAAAAGTATAAGCGAAAACATGTGCGCTTTTACGTAAAATACGTTATACTACTATTGTCAGAATCATTCACTTACTATTCTGGCATAGCGTAACCATAAGGAGCAGATCAGGAAAGATAATGTCAAAGAATACCCCAACAGTCTTCTTTTGCAAGGTTGGCGTGAAAATATGAAGATGAAGGAGTGGTTTCTTAGATGAACCCAGCTACCGATCGCATGTTAATTCGTATCAAAGATGTCTATCTGTTCATTCGAGATAACGGAAAAGTAACAACGGAGGCCGTGGCGGATGAATTCAATATTTCACCCCGCACTGCTCAACGTGACTTAAACGTTCTCGAGTACAATGAATTGATTAAGAGCTCAGTCCGCGGCGAATGGACGACGACTTCCAAGAAAGTGAAATTATCTTCCTGATTTAGCCTCCTATATACACATTTACAACGCAAAAAAGGCTGACGCTTTTGCATCAGCCTTTTTGCTTGGAACGATCTAGCTCTTTTAATTGCAGCAATTCCGCTTCTGTTAGCTCACGGTATTCCCCTAGTTCTAAATCCGGATCTAATTCAAGCGGCCCCATGGTTAAACGCTTCAAATACACCACTTTTTTCCCTACCGCTTCAAACATCCGCTTCACTTGATGAAACTTGCCTTCTGTAATCGTCAGTTCAATCTCCGACTCTTCAGCAGCATGCAATATGTGGAGAATGCCTGGCTTCGTTTCATAAGCATCGTCTAAAATCACTCCACGCGCAAAAGCTTCGGTATCTTCTTCCGTTACCATTCCAGCCACTCTCGCATAATACGTTTTCGGCACTTCTTTCTTCGGTGATAATAAATTATGTGCAAGCTTTCCGTCATTCGTCAGCAGCAATAACCCTTCTGTATCCTTATCCAAACGACCTACGGGAAACGGCTCAAAATGTCGTTCTTCATTTCCAAGCAAATCCACGACTGTTTGATCCCGGTTGTCTTCTGTCGCAGATAAGACGCCAGGCGGTTTATGCATCATCAAGTAGATGAATTCTCTATAGACGACTTCTTCACCGAGCAATGAAATCGCGTCTGAATTTGGATCCACGTGCTGGGCAGGATCTTTCATCACTGCCCCATTGACCCGAATCATTCCTTTTTTCAACAGTTGTCGAACTTCTTTACGTGAACCATAACCTGTATTTGATAATAATTTATCGAGTCTCATTGATTAACCTCCAAGTCCAAAGCGTCTCATAATACGTGTTAGACGATCTCCAAATAATTGCTGTGCAAGTCCTGATTTGATAGCCAAGAATCCGTAAATCACCATTCCGACGCCTGATCCAATCATGACATACAACAAAGCTTGCCAACGTCCTACTGGAATGTGTACCATGTTTAATCCTTTATTCGTCAGCCAAACGCCAGCAAACATCACTGCGTTGAAAGCCAATATTAAAAACAAGCGTCTGATAACCATTTCAGATTTATAATTCAATGCTTTTTTGATGACGAATAAATTGATACACACCGCTACCGAGTAGCCAATTGCGGTGGCTATAATTGCGCCGTTCACTTCAAACATTTTAATGAGTGGAATGTTGATCAGCATTTTCACTAGCAACCCGAGCAATGAAGTGAAGACGATCCATTTATGATGATCAATTCCTTGCAAGATGGCAGCCGTTACGGTGAACATCGCAAATAGAATCGCTACCGGTGCGTAGGATGCTAAAACACTTGCTCCTGCCACATCATACGCATATAAGAATTGATAGACTTCACTGCTTAAGACCATTAACCCAATGACCATTGGAATCGTTAAGAACAGCATGATCTGATACGTTTGATCGAGTGACCGTGTGATGCCCTTTTCATTGTTAGACGTATAATCTTTCGTGATAATCGAGATGAGCGCCATAGAAAATCCTGTCGCGACCATCACGGGAATCATCACGATCTTATGTGTTAAAAAGTTCAGTTTTGTTAAATATAAATCGGAAACACTTGAAAGTCCGATTGATTTCATAGCGCCGTTGAATGTAATCATGTCGACAAATTGATAAATCGGATTAATCGTACCGACCAATACAAATGGCAGGACGTACGCGAGGACTTCTGTATAAATTTGTTTTAACGACACTGAACTCGCTGGCGGACTATTTGATAATAAATAATCAAATTCATCCTGATATCTTTTCCAGTAATAGTAGAGACTCCATAAACCAGCGAGCGCTCCGATAAATGCAGCAAACACTGCAAACTGCACAGCGATTTTTGGTGATAAATCCAGTACGTTGACGACTAGGAAAGCTCCAACGAGCACAACAACAATTCGTACAATCTGTTCAATTAATTGGGAAACAGAAGTCGGTTCGAACTTTTGATAGCCTTGTAAAAAACCGCGTCCAATACTGAGCAACGGAACAGCAAGCAGCGCAAAGCTGACCCATCGGATAACGGTTGTGATATCCTGTACGGTGAAAATCTGTTCATCACTTTTAATGACAAGTTGCGCAATAGGATTCGCAAGTAAAAACAATGCAAGAAATGATAGGAAGCCCGTAATCGACATGACAAGCATACCCGATTTCATTAATTTCCTGCCGGTCGCATAATCGCCTAGTGCATTATACTTCGAGACGAATTTCGATATTGCCAGCGGAGCCCCAGATACTGCTACTGCTAGCGCTAGATTATAAGGTATGTATGCATATTGATAGAGACCGACACTCTTTTCTCCAACGATTGCATAAAACGGAATTACATAGAGTAAGCCGAGTGCCTTCGATAAAAATAAGCCAATCGTTAAAATGGCCGTGCCTTTCAATAAATTTGATGCCATAATTGATTCCTTCCATTCCTAAAGAGATTCTTGTATAGTTTACCCCTCGACACGCTTTTGCACAATCTTTATCTACAGTCCAAATCAAAAAGCAACCAAGCCCATATAGTGTATAATGAAAGACAAAATGAAATGAAAGAGTGGTTCTACAATGTATGATGTTATCGTAATTGGTGGCGGACCTTCAGGTTTAATGGCCTCCATTGCAGCCGCCGAACAAAAAAAACGGGTTTTATTGATTGAGAAAGGACGGAAACTCGGCAACAAACTAGCCATTTCAGGCGGTGGTCGCTGCAACGTCACAAATCGACTATCACAAGAAGAAATTATTAAACATATCCCGGGAAACGGGAAGTTTTTATATGGACCATTCTCCGTCTTTAACAACCAGGATATCATCCACTACTTCGAAGGTCTTGGCGTTCCGTTAAAAGAAGAAGATCACGGACGGATGTTTCCCGTTTCAAATAAATCAAAAGACGTCGTAAACGCCCTATTGAATCAGATGGATGAACTAGGCGTGGACATACGATTGGAAAGTCGAGTACAGAAATTAATAATGGATGACGTAAAGGTTCTCGGCGTTCGCTTAGAAGACGGTGAAGAAATACGCGCTCATGCAGTAGTCGTTGCAGTTGGCGGCAAAGCCGTTCCACAAACAGGCAGCACTGGTGATGGATACCCCTGGGCTGAACGAGCGGGCCACACCGTAACGACATTGTACCCGACCGAAGTTCCGTTGCTGTCACGCGAACCATTTATTGTCTCAAAAGATTTACAAGGTCTTGCGTTACGTGACGTGAAAGTGTCTGTAGTAAATAAAAAAGGGAAAACGCTTGTTACCCATCAAATGGACATGCTCTTCACCCATTTCGGATTAAGTGGACCTGCGATTTTACGCTGTAGCCAATATGTTGTCAAAGAGCAGATGAAGAACGGCAAACAGCCCGTCTTGCTGCAAATTGATTCAATACCTGATCAACATGAAGAACAATTGACACAAACCATCGCAAACATTTTAAAAGACGAACCCAAAAAGCAAGTGAAAACTTCATTAAAAGGTCTCGTGCCTGAACGTTGGTTGCTATTTTTATTGAAGAAAGCAGAAATCGAGGAAACCGAAATCGGCCTAGATATTAAGCGTGAGGCTATACGTACACTCGCAAAGCTCCTTAAGACATTCCCTGTATACATTACAGGTACGCAACCGATCGAGAAGGCTTTCGTTACGGGCGGCGGTGTTTCAGTAAAAGAAGTAGAACCAAAGACGATGGCTTCACGTAAAAAAATAGGATTATTCTTCTGTGGAGAAATTTTAGATATCCACGGATATACGGGCGGCTATAATATTACTGCTGCTCTTGTGACAGGACGTCTGGCGGGAATGAATGCGGGATTATTGAGCCGAACGGAATAATCGTATAGAGCGGTTGACACGTGCGATTGAGCGGTTAGCGTGCCGCTTAGAGCGCTTACCCCGTCCCATAGAGCGGTTAGCGCGCCGCTTTGAGCGATTACCCCGTCCCATAGAGCGGTTAACGTGCCGCATTGAGCGCTTACTCCGTCCCATAGAGCGGTTAGCGCGCCACATTGAGCGCTGAACCCACACAATAGAGCACATAATCCAACAAGTTGATCGCAAAACGCATGGAATAAAACGAAAAAGCCGGTCAGAGAAAAATCTCCAACCGGCTTTTTGCATTTCATTAACCCGCTACAATATTGACAAGGCGTCCAGGAATCGCAATGATCTTCTTCAATTCCTTACCTTCCATCCACTGCTTCACGTCTTCGTTTGCCAAAGCCACTTGCTCTAACTCTTCTTTCGAGCTATCTTTCGCTACAGTGATTTTCGCACGAATCTTACCGTTGATCTGTACCGCCACTTCCACTGTGTCATCCGATAATTTTGTTTCATCAAATGTTGGCCACTGCGCATAGGCAATCGTGTCCGTGTGACCTAGTTTCGACCACAGCTCTTCAGCCAAGTGAGGCGTGATAGGTGAAATTAATAAAAGGAATCCTTCAATATATGCTTTTGGCAACTTCTCGGCCTTATAGCTTTCATTGATGAAGACCATCAATTGAGAAATCGCTGTGTTATTGCGCATAGCTTCGTAATCTTCGGTCACTTTTTTGACTGTCTGATTATAGACTTTCTCTAGAGGTCCGCCTGTTTCATCCGTCAATTTATCTGTCAATGTATCGTCTTCATTGACGAGTAGACGCCAAATGCGATCAAGGAAACGACGTGATCCGTCTAGACCATTTGTAGACCATTCTTTCGATGCATCAAGTGGTCCCATGAACATTTCATAAATACGTAATGTGTCTGCACCGTGTGAATGAACGATATCATCTGGATTGATGACGTTACCTAACGACTTGGACATTTTCACATGTCCTTCGCCTAAGATCATCCCTTGGTTGAAGAGCTTTTGGAACGGCTCTTTCGTTTGGACAACACCGATATCGTACAATACTTTATGCCAAAAACGAGCATACAATAAATGCAGAACTGCGTGCTCCGCTCCCCCTACGTAGATATCAACTGGCAACCAACGCTCAGCCAATTTCGGATCGATTATCATGTCTTCATTATTCGGATCGATATAACGCAAGTAATACCAGCAGCTTCCTGCCCATTGTGGCATTGTGTTCGTTTCACGACGACCTTTCATGCCAGTTTTCGGATCGACGACATTGACCCACTCCGTAATATTGGCAAGTGGTGATTCACCTGTTCCGCTCGGTTTGATATTGTCGGTTACCGGCAACATCAACGGCAATTCCGATTCATCGACAGTCGTCATCGTGCCATCTTCCCAATGAATGACAGGAATCGGCTCGCCCCAATAACGTTGACGGGAGAATAACCAATCGCGCAGACGATATGTGATTTTGCGTTCGCCCGTACCATTTTCTTCGAACCATTCAATGGACTTAGAAATAGCTTCTTCTTTCCCTAAACCATTTAGGAAGTCCGAGTTGACGTGCTCACCTTCACCTGCATACGCTTCTTCTTCAATGTTTCCGCCTGCAACCACTTCCACAATCGGCAATTCGAATTTCTTCGCAAACTCATAGTCGCGTTCATCATGTGCAGGAACTGCCATGATCGCACCTGTGCCATAAGTAGCCAATACGTAATCCGCGATCCAGATCGGCATTTTTGTACCGCTCGCAGGGTTGATAGCATAGGCTCCAGTAAATACGCCCGATTTGTCTTTTGCCAAATCTGTACGCTCAAGATCACTTTTTGATTTTACTGACTCAATATAATTCTCTACCGCTTCACGCTGCGCATCCGTAGTGATCGCGCTAACTAATTTATGTTCAGGAGCCAACACGGCATACGTCGCACCAAAAATCGTATCGGGGCGTGTAGTGAATGCTTCGAATGAATGCTCAGTGTCCGCAATTTCAAACTTTAATTGAGCACCTTCAGAACGACCAATCCAGTTACGCTGCATATCTTTTAGACTTTCAGGCCAATCCAACTCATCCAAGTCTTCTAAAAGACGATCTGCGTATTCCGTAATACGCAATACCCATTGGCGCATCGGACGACGTTCTACGGGGTGATTTCCACGCTCAGATAATCCGTCGATGACTTCTTCATTCGCCAGTACCGTTCCTAGTGCTGGGCACCAGTTGACAGCTACTTCGTCAATATACGCAAGGCCACGTTTATATAGTTGAATGAAAATCCACTGTGTCCATTTATAATAGCTTGGATCCGTTGTATTGATTTCACGAGACCAATCATAAGAAAATCCAAGATCTTGCATTTGGCGTTTGAATGTGGCGATGTTCTTCGCAGTGAATTCAGCTGGATCATTTCCTGTATCAATCGCATACTGCTCAGCAGGCAATCCGAACGCATCCCAGCCCATTGGATGCAATACGTTATATCCTTGTTTACGTTTAAATGCACTTAGAATATCTGTTGCGATATAGCCAAGCGGATGTCCAACGTGCAGACCCGCGCCTGACGGATAGGGAAACATATCCAGTGCATAAAATTTAGGCTTGGATGGATCATCAATCATTTTGTATGTATCGTGATCTTTCCAATACTTTTGCCATTTCTCTTCAATTTGCGTGTGTTTATAACTCATGTCAAAAACTCCTCCAATATGATTCGATTTCTTTTCTTGTATTGGTGCGTACAGATAAAAAAAGACTCCCGTCCCTCGATAAAGGGACGAGAGTCTATATAGTTTCCCGCGGTACCACCCAAATTGACGGACTACGCCATCCAACTTGAATCCTTAACGCGGAGTACGGTATTAGTTACAAGTATTCACCAATACAGGCTCAAAGGTGAGTTCGTTCCTCACTAATACAGACTTGCACTAACCGTCTGCTCTCTAAAAAGTAGCGTAAGAAGTACTATTCCTCATCATGGCCTTCATTATTTTCTTCAGTTTACCCGAAACGCAAGCTGAATACAAGCCTTCTCTGTTGCTTTTTGTCGTATACTAAGTAGTTCCTGCGGTTTGTTGAGTGATATCACTGTATATTCCGTGGTACAATGTCTGATGTAAAGGAGCTGTACATAATGAATGAAATCAATCTTCCGTTTCCAAGTGAAGGGAAACGATACCATACATGGTCAAGACATTTGAAGGATACATTCGGTTGCAAAATCGCGAAAGTTGCGCTTGACGCAGGGTTTGACTGCCCGAATCGTGACGGTACTGTCGCACATGGTGGCTGTACGTTTTGTAGCGTGGCAGGATCAGGTGATTTTGCAGGAGATCGCGTAGATGCAATTGAAGTCCAGTTCGCTGAAATTAAAGAACGATCCCAGCGTAAATGGAAAGATGCGAAATACATGGCCTATTTCCAAGCCTATACGAATACACACGCGCCTCTTCCCGTTCTAAAAGAAAAGTTCGAAGCGGCATTGGCACAAGAAGGCGTTGTGGCATTATCCATCGCTACGCGTCCTGACTGCCTGCCTGACGACGTCGTAGAGTATTTGGCTGAACTCAATGAACGCACCTATCTATGGGTAGAACTGGGCTTGCAAACTGTACATGAATCAACTGCAAAACTCGTCAACCGTGCACATGATTTCCAATGCTATCAAGAAGGTGTCGACAAGTTACGTAAGCATAATATTAATATTTGTAGCCATATCATTAACGGCTTACCTGGTGAAACAGAAGAAATGATGATGGAAACCGCACAAGCAGTTGCCAAGCTTGATGTACAAGGCATCAAAATTCATCTATTGCATTTATTAAAAGGGACACCTATGGTAAAACAATACGAAAAAGGCAAACTGGAATTTTTAACGAAAGAAGCCTACATCAATTTAGTAGTCGATCAACTAGAAATCATGCCTCCCGAAATGATCGTGCATCGCATCACAGGTGACGGCCCAATCGATTTATTAATCGGACCGATGTGGAGCGTCACGAAATGGGAAGTACTGAATGGAATTGATGAAGAACTGGAAAGACGCAATAGCTGGCAAGGAAAAAAACATCTGCAAGAGGTGAAATAATGTGACAAACATATTACTGCACCGCGTACTGCCGATTGCGAAACGGCTAATTACGGAACGCGTGCAGCCTGGAGATACAGTCGTCGATGCGACCGCCGGGAATGGCAATGACACACTTTTCTTAGCTAACTTAGTTGGTGACGAAGGACGAGTTTTCGCATTTGATATTCAACAGCAAGCACTTGAAATAACGGAGCGACATCTTGGTGAGCTAGCTAATCGCGCTACACTCATTCATGATAGCCATGCGAATGTTCATCAATACGTACAGGGTGGGATCAGCGGTGCTATGTTCAACTTAGGGTATTTACCATACAGCGAAGATCCTAGTATCATCACGACTCCATCCTCTACGATTGCAGCAATCGAGGCATTGCTAAGTTTGCTGAAAAAATCCGGAATCATTACAATTACTGTCTATGACGGACATGAAGGTGGCAGTGAAGAACGTGATGCATTGCTTGACTATGTTTCGACTTTACACCAAGGTGACGTGCATGCCGTCCGCTATGAATTGCTAAATCAAAGAAGAAACCCTCCATTTCTACTTGCACTCGAGAAAATGAAAGATTTTACGGAAGTGCGGAAGTTAGAAGCCGGAGAATCATAAAACCCGTCGCCACACAAAATGTGGCAACGGGTTTTTACTCAATCAAATTTACGAATATCTGCAATAGGATCTATTTCCAAGAAGTCCACTTCGTTCACAAACCGCACAAGTTTTTCTGCTACTTCAACGGCTGAGCTTAACTGACCTTCCCTCTTATAAGCCTCGAACTTTTTCAAATGGGGAAACTGTTCTTCAGATGATGAACGAATCGCCTCCTGCATCCCCGTATCGATAATTCCTGGTGCGATGGAAACAATTCCGGTTGGATAGTCTGCCATCTTTTGCTCCAGTGCAATGACACGTGAAAACTGATCAAGTCCAGCTTTCGTCGTACAATAAATTCCCCAGCCTTCATACGCACTGCGGCCTGCTCCGGAAGAGATATTCATGATCTTTTTCGTTCCTTTGAACTCTTTCAACGAATCGATAAATGTATTCATTAATTGAATCGGTGTCGTTAAATTCACTTTAATTGCCTGCTCTACTTTTTCAGTATCCAATGAACCTACCAAACTAATCGGATCCACTATACCCGCGTTATTGATCAATGTGAAAGAACTAGCTTCATCAAGATGTTGACCCACTATTCCTCCGAGGATAGCAGTCGCTTTCTCACAGTCTAAGAGATCTACTTCATACATCGTATGTAGCTGATCTGGATTCGTCCGCGCCAAACCATACACCGTTGCTCCGGTTTCTTTAAATTGGCTGAGTAATTGTTGACCGATTCCTTTTGATGCACCTGTAATGATAATTATATCCAAATGTATCTGCTCCCTTTCTATACAATATAACTATTGAATGACCCTATGTATGTCGTTGCGTTTTCCACAGTCTTATTCGGCAACTCAAAAAACAATATCCAGCAATACACTGCAATAGCCAGAATAATGATGATCAATAAAATCGCTTGACGTTTATTCATATCTCCACGTCCCCCACCCATTGTTCCACTTTGTAATTTCTACTATACCACAACAACCAAATGAGCCCGCCACTCACGTTTCATTGAATGACGAACCCGGTAACTGAATTTACGTTTGAGAAACAAATTTTTGTGCTCCACCATTTTTAATACGCAGTAAATCTGCCAGTGTTTTTACACCTTGACGATCGAGCTTCCTTAATAACGCTGTAAATACATGTGCCGTTGTCAACGCATCGCCTAATGCACGATGTCGTTCAAATACTTCTGTGCCGAATAGACGCGCATAGTCTTCCAAGTCCTGTTGCTCACCCGTAGGATCCAAGTAATTAATCAAATGCATCGTATCGAATGATGTAGGGGTTTGAAATGTACATTTCTGACGGCTTAATTCTTTCTTAATCACCATTTCATCGAAATTGACATGGTGCCCAACCCAGCCTGCACTTTTATGTTTTTCTATAAAGGCAAAATATTCTTCGATAGCTGGAAGAGGCATAGGTGCATAGTCGACTTGTGACTGCTGTATAGTGGTTAGCTTGCTGATGACAGGAGGAATATCTCTTGATGGATTCACAAATGTTTGAAATACATGATCCGTAACTTTAAATCCTTCAACTTGTACGGCACCTATCTCAATCATTCGATCGTCTGCACCAATTGCAAAACCAGTAGTCTCTGTATCAAACACTGTGAAATTCATTTCTTGCAGCGGCGTATTTAGCTGAATCGATTGTTGCAATTCATATGTTAATTTTTTCTTTTTCCAAAACATGATTTCGCCCCCTACTTCTATAGTACAATATGCACGAATTTTTTACAGGGACCTTGATCTACACTTTCTTAAAGTTTTGATAATAAATGTGATTGAAGTGCTCTGACCGTATCTAACGTTGTACGTAATTCATTTAATTCCCATCTTCTCAGTTTGCGCAAGTCGATTTCTGTAGAAATTTTCTCACCCCGTAAATGTTTCTCCCACGACATGGAAATTCTAATACTCAAAGATATTTCATATGCATGGCGAACTTCTTCCGCAAAGTCTTTCGTGATTTTTCTCTTTTTTTGCAAAGCTGAAATAATCTCGAGAGGTGTTGCATTGATGATCCCATTACTGACCCCTAAAATTTGCAAACAATGATGAAGTGGGAATAGAGCATGTTTCTTAATATCGATCACATCCGCTTTACTGCGTCCCCTGAAAATGTTCAAAAAATTTTGTTGCAATTGTGGTATTGGTTTCTCTTTTTCCTGTTGTGCCATATAGTAAATAAATGTAGCTGATTTCCTCAACAAATCCTGTACCATTAGGATAAAGCGATCATTGACAGCAGTTTCACCGTAGAGAAATCGGAATGACAGGAAGTTGTATCCGAGCAAGATTTGTTCAGGCGTAGACCGCAGCGCCCATTGGCGAATACGTTCGTGCCAAATTGCCATAGTGCCGCGCCACTGCGATTCACTCGCCATCATGAATCCGATACATCTAGTATAGCCCGCTTGTTCAAGATGAACGACAATTTCGTTGCCAAGAAGTTCGAAATAGTTCTCTACTTGCTCGGATTCCTCTCTCGACACATCTTCATAGACAAGGAAATGATCCTGATCAGTTAGCATAAACTGTTCACCACGTGCGCCACTGCCCATCTGGTACCAGGCAAACGCAACAGGTGGCGCCCCTTTCCCTTGATCTTCAAGTGACTGTACGGCCAGCATAACGCAATGCTTCGCTAGACGATCATAGAACTTCGTAATGATTTCCAATGTATGAATGGTTGAAATTTCATCCTGAATTAAATTGGACAACACATCGTAAATTGCCGCTTTAACGACAGGCAAATTTTCGAAAGAAGCTTCTTCTATGGTTTTTAAGATATTCATGGAATTACGATCGCGTTTCGTCATCAACGTGGCAAAAGTCACAATTCCTACAGGCTGCCCTGCTTTGACTACTGGCAAATGCTTGATTCCATGTTTATAAAATTTCGTCAAGGCCTCGTAATAATAATCGGTAACCTTAACCGTATGCGGATTTTTCGTCATGATATCTTTCGCCTTCAGTCCGATCGCAGAACCTCCTTCCGCTATCACTCGTTCGACTAGATCTTTTTCCGTTACGATTCCAAGCAATTTACCCGACTGATCTGTAACAATACTAGAACTGATGGAGTGTTTAATCATCAACTCCGCTACTTCTCTCGTTTCTGCTTCCGCGTGAATTGTCACGACTGGACTGCTCATGAAATCCTGTACACGACGGACATACGGTTCACTCTCACCATATTCATCAGCCAAACGGACTTGTTCCCCTAATGAGGTATAGACATTCGCCAAACGAATCGACATTTTACGCAAGACATAATCTCGTACATTTTGATCGTCCATTCGATGTTTAATTACTTCATATGGAACTTGGAGACAAACGGAGCCTTCAGCAACGACCATATCAATATGATGTTTATCAAGCGGTCGGGCCATTTCCCCTAAGTAGTAAGCAAAATTGGAAAAGCCAATAACTTCATTTTCTTGAATGAATTCTAATGTTACTGAACTGCCGTCTTGTCCTTCTATTTGAACTTCTGCGGATCCTTTCAACACGATTAGTAAACCTTCTTGGGGTGTTTTGAAATAGTTAGATTTCTCCGCTTCTTCATACATTTTCAGCTTACATTCAATCAATAACTGATCAAATTCCTTTTCTGATGTGTTTATAAATAACGGATTTTGATGAATTTTATCGTACCATTCCTGATCTTTTACCATCTTCAGCATTTCAAAACCTCCTATTCGTATTGACCATTACGAGATCTCACTTCATATTATTCAAATCTATATATCATCAGTACCTATATATTTACATTCAATATCCTTTCAACAAAAAATGGCTCCCTCTTCTGTCGTGCTTGTAGAAGAGGGAACCATTAGTTGAATAGCAAGTAATTATTATAGATCAAGCTCTTTGTAGCCAGTTTCCGCTTTGAAACGAACTTCTGCATAAGAAACTTCATCTTTCTCATGACGCTTAGAGCTAACAAGTGTACCAATGAATGCAGCAAGGAATCCTGCAGGTACAGATACGATAGCCGGGTTAGCATATGGGAAGATCGGATTACCAGTGATAAGAGTAGCTCCTTCAACTGGGTTCATTACTGATGGGCTGATTGCAACCAGAACTAGTGCAACGATTAATCCTGTCAACATGGAAGCAACAGCACCTGTCGTATTGAACTTCTTCCAATAAATCGTTAACAGAATAGTGGGTACGTTTGCGGATGCAGCAACACAGAATGCCAGTGATACTAAGAACGCAACGTTCAACTTTTCAGAACCAAGTGCAAGAAGGATAGAAGCAACACCAATTGCGATAGAAGCCCAACGAGCTGCTGCAACTTGTTGTTTCTCAGTTACATTACCATTTTTGAAGATTTGTCCGTAAATATCGTGAGCGATTGCAGAAGCACCTGAAAGTACAAGACCTGCAACAACTGCTAGGATTGTCGCGAAAGCAACAGCTGCAACGAAGGATTCAAGTGCGTCTCCTCCAAGAACTCCAGCAAGCATCGGTGCTGCCATGTTCCCAGCGGCATTTTCTGCGATGATTGCGTCTGATCCAACGAATTTAGCTGCACCAAATCCAAGGAAGATCGTCAATACATAGAAGATACCAATAATCCATACAGAATAAATAACGGAAGAACGTGCTGTTTTCGCATCTTTAACCGTGAAGAAACGCATTAAGATGTGTGGAAGTCCAGCAGTACCTAAAACTAATGCGATTAATACTGAAATAAGTCCAATTGTGTCTGTATAAACAACCCCTGAATGAAGGAATGCTTCACCATGTGGAGTAGCAGTTTTCATTGTCTCGAACATACCGATGAAATTGAAGTTAAACTTCATAAGAACCAAGAAGGAAATAATGATTGTACCTAACATCAAAAGAATAGCCTTGACGATTTGTACCCAGCTTGTCGCAGTCATTCCGCCGAATAGAACGTAGATTAACATCATCGTTCCAACGATTAGAACTGCCATCCAATACTCGATGCCGAATAATAATTTAATAAGAGCACCCGCACCAACTAATTGTGCAAGCATATAGAACATTACGATAGTAATTGTGTTCAACGCTGCTGCTCCACGCACTTTCTTAGCGCCGAAACGAGCACCGATCATATCTGCCATCGTAAACTTACCTAAGTTACGTAGTGGTTCAGCAATTAAGAATAACACCACGAGATAAGCCGTTAACCAACCAATACTGTAGTAGAAGCCATCAAATCCGTTAAGTGAAATCGCACCTGCGATACCTAGGAAAGATGCTGCGGATAAGTAGTCACCAGCAATTGCCATACCATTTTGCCAGCCTGTTAATGAACCACCAGCAGTATAAAAATCACTTGCCGTAGTCGTTTGCTTTGCCGCCCAATATGTAATGTAGAGCGTCAGCGCGATTACTGCGAAGAATATAACATATGAAATCCAACTCATGAACACAACCCCCTTATTTTAAAACATTTTTCTCTATAATCTTGTCCACTTCAACATCAAAGTGTTTTGCTTTATTCATGTATACGGACGTGAATACCCATACCATAATGAACATGGAGAATGCATAAACCCAAGTCCATGTCATTGCACCAATTGCAGGTTTTTCTAAAATTTTTGTATAACCAGTTAATAGTGGAAGAATAAAGTACGCTGCGAAGAAGAAAATAACAAAAGGTGTAGCGAAGGTCTTTTTTCTTTTTACCAGACCTTTAAAGTCTTCTGATTGAACAAGCTTTTCATAGTCCATTGTGGATTTCCCACGTGCCACTTGATTAGTCATTAGTTAATCCCCTTTCTATTTTATATAACGTAGTAAATTAGTTCCTTTTCCCCCCGTTTCAATGAAACCGCTTTCATCACCAACATGAATTGATAATATATTACAGCGTATTCGAATAAATATTTGTTGTAGTACACATGTAAACGATACCAAACAATTACCAGATTTGCAATAACCTTTTTTTAAAGATTCGTAAAATTAAATCTACTAAAAAAGCAAATCACGTATAGACATTAATCTATCAAATCTAGGTGGAAACTACAAGGACTTTTTGCATTTATCACAACACTTTTTAAATATCATCTTAATTTAATTTTATAGTAATTCCTAATCGTTATTTTACAACATGCTTAATACTGTTAAACAACAGGAAAAAGTTGTAGTATATTGTATATTAGCAATTAGTGAAATAAACATGGTGTGAAGACTACTTTTGGAGAAAGATGGTGTGATAATTTGCCTATACCAACTAACCACGCACAACCCATACGAAAGACTGCTAAGGAAAATGCATTTAGTCAACTTCAGAAATGGATTATCGATGGAACTCTACAGCCCGGTGAAAAACTAAATGACGTGGAATTGGCAGAAGCCCTTGGAGTGAGCCGAACGCCTATACGAGAGTCACTACAATTATTAGAAGTTCAAGGATTTGTTCAAATGTTTCCAGGTAAAGCAACACAAGTGACGGACGTAGATCGTGAGTCTATTTCGGACTTGCTCCCTCCACTCGCTGCGCTGCAAGCATTATCAGCTGAACTTTCCATACCCAATTTAACCGAAAGTATTATTAAGAAATTGCGAGAAACGAATAAGAAATTCGCGCTAGCAGTTGAAAAAGAAGATTATTTCCAAGCTTTGAAAACCGATGAAAAGTTCCATCAAATCATTGTGGACACAGCCAATAATCCATACATTTCCTCGATGCTTGTCTCGCTACAAGCTCACGTGCGTAGACTCTTCTTTCATAATTCCATTATATTGACGGAGCAGTCGATTGAAGAACATGAACAGATCATAGATTTAATGAGTAAGCGTAATGGTGAGCAAGTTACCAAAGTTATGAGAGAAAATTGGTTACGCGCCATCGAGGAGTTTCATTCGATTGAAAAAGCGGATGCATAAATAGATAGGAAAAGGGGCTGTCCAGAAAGTCAGTAAAAACTGATTTTCTGTGGCAGCCCTTTCTTTTGAAACAAATAAAGAATCCTCTTTCCCCCATTCATTTCCGTTACAGGCGGACGCGTTCGGGAGGGCCCGCGGTGAGCCACACCCCTCGCTTTGCTCGCTGGGTGTCTCACCTGTCGGCCTGATCCTCCCCGAGTCGCCGCCTTCCACTCCAATCCACTCGGTATGATGGATAAAAAATTACAAAAAAAAAACGTCCTTTCTAGTAGAATAAAGTCACCAAAACTCTCTACGAAAGGACGATTTTTATGTGCAATCAAAAAATTACTTTGACCAGTAGACCACAGAACAGCTGACTTTTCCTATAGAAGAGGCCGAAGCACTTCCTACTGAAGTCCATCGTTCTTAACGGCCAACCTTATGACAACCGATAAGGCCTGGCCATTCCGGATCCACTCCTTTTTTATGATTTTTCAGTAGTGGAGATAACGTGGAGATCTTGCACTCTTTTATTGTTTATTACCGCCACAATAGCTGTTGCGACAGTCGCGATCAAGACAGGAACTAACCAGCCGATGCCTTCTGTATAATACGGGATATATGCTATATATGCCTCATGTACAGTCGCAAGCCAATTCGGCATGGTCTTCTCTACTAGTGAGTAAAATTTCACGAGCGCCTCAACGAAACTGACAAGGAATGCCGTTACAGTTGCTGTTCGATATACCAAGCGAGATTGATGGAATAAAGGGCCGGTAAACGTCAACAAGATTAATACCATGGCCAGTGGATACAGTAGAACCAGTACAGGAAGCGAGTAATTGATAATATTCGCTAGCCCGAAATTGGCTACGACCAAACAGAATATTGAAAAGAATACTACAAAAAGTTTATAGCTGATTTTTGGGATGATCGAATGGAAGTACTCTCCACATGCAGTGAGTAGCCCAATCGCCGTTGTAAGACAGGCAAGCATAATCACGACACCAAGCAACACTAGTCCCGTCGTACCGAATAAATGAGAGGAAGTTTCGCTTAACACGGAACCGCCACCATCAAGATAACCAAATAGATCAACCGATGTGGCACCTAGATAAGCAATACCTATATATATAATGGCTAAAAATCCGGCTGCCACAAATCCTGTCTTAGCCGTAGAAGCCAATATTTGCTTTTTATTCGTAATGCCCATTGCACGCAATGCGTTGATGACAATGATGCCGAAAACGAGCGAAGCCAATGCATCCATCGTATTGTACCCTTCAAGAAAACCCGTAAAGAATGGTGTTTCTTTATAAGGTGCTTGCGATACTTGCGCACTTCCCATCGGACTGAGAAGCGTCATTCCAATTAAGCCAATTAATATAATAATAATGAGTGGTGACAAAAATTTACCAACTCGATCGACGATTTTAGCAGGGTTCAGTGATAACCACATGCTGATGCCAAAGAAAGCCAATGTAAATAGAAAACGAGCGAGATCAATAGAAAACCCATTTAAAAATGGAGCCACACCAATATCAAATGCCACAGCTCCTGTTCGTGGCGCTGCGAAAAACGGGCCAATCGTCAAGTACAATATGGCTGTAAAAAGAACAGCGTATACCGGGTGAATCCGACTTGCCAAGTCTTGCAAATCTTTCTTGCCAGAAAAACCAATAGCTAAAATACCTAGAAAAGGCAAACCTACACCTGTGAATAAAAAACCGGCCATAGCTTTCCACGTTTGATCTCCAGCGAGCTGTCCGAGCTCTGCAGGGAAAATTAAATTGCCTGCTCCAAAAAATAATGCGAATAGCATAACTCCAATAACGAGACTTGATGAAAATGATAGTTTCTTCTCCATATGTATAAAATTCCTCCCAAAGTCAACCGCATTAATTTGTATGCAATATATCACGTTCCCTTATATTACTCTTCCCAATTTAGAAAATCAACAGCTAGTCAAATCATTTAACTGTTGTCTATATTGCCAACTTACAGACTATTTATCAAGATCTGCAATAGAATTTTTAAATAGAAAAAACTGACCTCGATTGAGATCAGTTTAGACGTAGAAGCTAAATACTAAACGACTTAGAAATGATAGGTAGTAGTTGGGGATTTCCATTTCACAGTAGATTAGCTGTGCTTCACTACTATCCGTGCTACATCAACTCAGTACAATGTTCGTTTTGCTGTAACCCTCTCTTAACTTGGTTACTTGCAATGTCGCAGGGATCGCTTCTTTCATTTCATCGATATGGGAAATGATGCCGATCATTCTCCCCGATTGCTGAAGAGCGATTAGAGTATCTATCGCTTTCTGAATAGCCTCTTCATCCAACGCGCCGAATCCTTCATCAATAAACATCGTCTCCATACGAACAGCCCCTTGGAAGCTTTGAATGACATCCGCCATACCCAGCGCCAAACATAATGAGGCATTAAATTTTTCACCACCTGATAACGTCTTAACGTCTCGCGTCTGCCCTGTATACGCGTCATGGACGTCTATACCTAAGCCACTTTGTTTCCCTCTAGTTTCCTGACGATCACTACGGACGAGTTCATACTGTCCATTTGAAAGATCACGCAGACGAATATTCGCAGCTTGAATGATGCGCTCCAAATACTCGATTTGAATATAACGCTCAAAGGAAATCTTCAAATGGTTTTGACCACGGACTAGATCATAGAGATTCGTAATCTTTCCATAAGTTCTTTCTAGCTCTGCTTCCTTAGATTTGCTAGTTTTCAATTCAGTATACAGATCCTGTGCTGCTTGTTCTCGTGCTTTTGATTGATTGGACAACGCAAACGCTTCTTCGTATTGTGTTTTCATTGCTTCTATCTGGTGTTCCATGACTTCCAAATCCACTTGCTGTTTACCCTCTACAGACTTTTTGAGTTCTTCTACGGATGATTGTAGCGTATGAAGCGTTTGGGCAAATACTTGAAGTTGTTGCTGGATAGCCTGACGTTTTGAAGGCGGCAGTTTCACTTGCATATAATTTTCTTGCGAGGTAAAGCCCTCTTCTGTCAACCTTTTTGTAAAGAAAGCTGAACTTTGGTCTACTTTCTCTCTCATATCTGCTAGCGACTTCTTCTCTAGAATCTCTCGGGACTCCCATTTTATTTTCTCAGTCGAGGCGTCTTGTAATTTCTGTTGGATGGTTTTCCAAGCATTTTCAAGTTGTTGACTGGCTGTTTCTTTAGAAGTAATTTGTTGTTGCAATGCGGATAGTTCCTGTAAATTTTCAGGTACCTTTGTTAACGCATAGTTATAGAGCGCACGTTTCGTTTCAAGCTCTGCTTTGGATTCATTGCGTTGCTGTTCTAATGTATTCATTTCTTCGGTAAGTTCTTCCATGGCCTTCTGCGCTTGGTTTTGTTGGTCTTTCTTTTGTTTCAATACCTCTCGCTTATTTCTAAGGACAGCTACTTCTTCCGTCAGATCTGCTTGTTCTTTTTGATAATCACGATTCAAATCTACTTGTTGCTCATCCAATTCAGCTTTACTTAATTCAATACGTTGCTGGAGTTGTTGCAATTGTGCCTGCTTAGTATGGAAGGTCTGTACTTTATTCGTTAACTCTAGCTTAGCCGTGTCTAATTGTTGCTTCGATACGTGTTCAGATTCTGCAACTTCAGCTTTAGCTGGATGGTCGATACTACCGCAAACTGGACAAGACTCTCCGTCATGAAGTGAAGCAGCAAGGGCTACCGCCTGATTATTAATCCAACGATTCTCAAGGTCTTGATAGACAGCAGTATAATGCTCTATTTGTTGATTAGCTATGTTAAAATCTGTCTCAAATTCCTGCCGTTGTATTAGTTGTTGCTTGTATGTAGCCACTTGCTTTGCGACGGCTTTGCAAGTTGAAAGTTGATCCACTAACTGTTCGTATACTTCTAATGAAGTCTCCAATTCAATCATTTCATTTCTCTGCACAGTAATGGATTCTTTTTGTCGCTTTGCTGCTTGCTGATTCACTAGCAAGGATTTCTCTACTCGATCTACTGTGTTGTTAAGTGACTCTAACTCTTGACGTTGCGCGGTGAGTCCAGATACGGTTGGAAGTAAATTTTTCAACGTAAGTACCTGTTCTTTTACTTCGTTTCGCTCAGCTTCTTTAGCTAGTTCCTGTTCATATGAAGCTTTTGCAGACACTAGCATTTCCTCTGCATCAGCAAGAAATGTGACAGCTTCAGAGTGACTTCGCTCTTTTTTCTGCCACTCTATTTCATTAGACTTCACTTGTTGTTCTACATCTTCTAATCTCGCGGCTCGTTCTGCTTGCTGCAATTGCTGTTCGAGAGTTTTCATCTCTGCTTGCTTCGCCTGCAATCCTTCCAGTTCTTTTTGGCGTTGCAGTAGCTTGGCAAATTGTTCATTAATTGAACGGGCTTCATGCAATTCTTGTTGTTTTTCATTATGAACTTTATAAAGTCTAGTATATTCTTTATGTGTTTCTTTAGATTGTATTTCATGATATGCATGTTCTTGTTGAAGACCTAATACGAGCTGATGGTAGTTTGGGTACTCTGATTGTAATTCTGTAAATAATAAAGAGTCACGTACAGGTAACTTCGCTGGTATTTGATGAAGAATCGTATCACTCAACTGTTTTTCGCGAAGATATTCAGCATTCGCTTCTTCTTTTTTCACTTTTAACCGTTCGACAATTTTTTGGTACGGTTCCGTTTTAAAGATTTTCCGCATGATGGTTTCCTTATTTCCCGTATCGGATGTTAAGAATTTGCGAAATTCCCCTTGAGGCAACATCATGATTTGACTAAACTGTGCATGCGTAAAGCCTAGTAACTGTTCAATCTTATCATTTACCTCCGTAACAATTTGACGATCTACCGCCGGAACGAATCGCTCATCTTTTTCTTCAAATAATTCGCAACGGCCTAATGTATCCGATCTATTGCCTTTTTTTCTGTAAGGTATTTGACGCACGACACGGAATCGACGGTTATGGATATCAAACGTCAATTCTACAGTTGTCTGCATGTCGTCATCCGCAAACTGACTGCGCAATGCTTTTGTGTCTGTACGATCCTCTCCGCTTGCCTGTCCATATAATGCGAAACAAATGCCATCAAAGATCGTAGTTTTCCCTGCACCCGTTTTTCCGGAAATGACAAATAAACGATGTTCTTTCAAATCACGAAAATCAACAATTTCCTTGTCTTTATACGGTCCAAATGCTGTCATGGTTAATATAATTGGTTTCATGCACGGTCTTCCTCCTTCATCACGTCCCACAAAACTTCAGCGAATAACTCTTTCATTTCTTCGTCTACTTCTTCGCCTTGAAGTTCTTTAAAGAACGAAGCAAACATTGCTTGGTCATCTTCTTTTTTCTCAACAGTCACTGTTCCACCAAGACTGTCTGTCGAAGAAGCAAAAAGTTTACGTTCTACATGCATAGCATTCGGAAAAACGGAACGAATTTTCTCCATCGGTTGAATGACTGGTACTGTATCAAGTAGCTTGACGAACACATAGTCTTCATTGTGAGGCATCTTTAATAGATCTTCTATCGTTCCTTCAACCGTTCTCACATCATGAAGCGGAGTCAGTAGCTTTTTTTCAATTTCCACTTCGCCTTTTTCTCCGAGCTCCACAATGAGGTATCCTTTTTGATGATTCTCTTCCGATATGGAATACTTTAATGGTGAACCTGAGTAACGAATTGTTTCATTGCCTACAAAATGCGCCTGATGCAAGTGACCAAGCGCTGTATAATGAAACGGCTCGAATAAATCTGAAGAAACATATTCAGCCCCGCCAATCGATAATGGTCGTTCTGCATCACTAGTATTTTCTTCTTTCTCACCATGCGTAGTGATGAATGCATGACCGACAAACACATGTCGAGCGCCTTGATCCATAGACATCTCTATACGCTCGATGATTTTCTTCATAGCTTGTTGATGACTGGAAATCGACTCATCTTCAAGCAAGTGACGGACAATCGAAGGATCCGCATAGGGTATTAAATGAAAATAGACATCACCATATTCGTCTTGGAGCTTTACTGGTGACAAGTGTGGGGACCATTCTCCTGTTATGTATAAACCTTGGTCTTTCATGAACGTACTTCCAAAATGAAGGCGGCTAGGGCTATCGTGGTTTCCTGCAATAGCGATGACAGGTATTTTCAAATCCATTACAATCTCCTGTAGAACGTCATTCAACAAACCTACCGCTTCAGTTGGCGGAATTGCACGATCATACAGATCCCCTGCTATAATGATCGCATCCGGTTGTTCTCTTTTAATTTCTTCTATAAAAGTCTGTAAAATATAACGCTGATCTTCTGTCATATAGATTCCTTGCACGAGCTTGCCGAGATGCCAGTCTGCTGTATGGAAAATTTTCAAGTCGTTTCCCCTCTCTTCTTCTATAAAAATGGAGACAAGAAGAGTAGCGTATTAGAAAAGTGGTATGAAAATTACTTGTCTATTACGCTCATTCTTCTATCTCAAATTACTACCTATCTACTTGTTGGTTTGCTTCATTCAATATTTCTCCAATTTTGCGTTCATTGATAACGAGATCGGCAAAGCGATCCATTTCTGTAGGTTCCATATTAATAATAACTAACTTCGCGCCTTGCTCTTTTGCGATGAGCGGAAATTGATTCGCAGGTGTAACGGTTAATGATGAACCTAGTACAATGAAAAGATCAGCTTTCTCACTTTCAAAAATCGCTTGAATAAATGCTTCTTCGGGCAGCATTTCTCCGAATAAGACAACTGATGGACGCAACGTACCGCCACAATCACAGTAAAACGCATCTTGTTCGTAGCGTTCGTTACCGTATACTTTTCCACAAGTTTCACAATGGACATTCCGAAGAGTCCCATGAAGTTCCATGACGTTTTTCGAGCCCGCCATCGTATGGAAACCATCAACGTTTTGCGTAATAATTCCATGGATCAGGCCGTCCTCTTCCCACTTAGCTAAAATATCATGCCCTTTATGCGGTCCTGTTTCTTTTGCTGCTATGACCCGTTGTTTATAAAACTGAAAAAACTGGTCTACCTGCTGATTGAGAGCAGTTATGCTTGCTACTTTGGCAGGATCTTCTGTTTCCCACATGCCCGTTTTAGCGGAACGGAAATCAGGTAGCCCACTTTCTGTCGACATCCCAGCTCCTGTATAGACGATAGTACGTTTTGATTCGTTCAATAAATCTGCCAGCACGGTCTTCATCCTTTCAACTAGCGAAATTATGTTCTATCTGTATACTAGCATATCCTGTTTTATTGCAACTTATCAAACGAAACGGAATTAAAAAAACGAGCATCCACAATGGATACTCGCTTACTATTAGTTTGCTGTAATTTTTTTAATGGCTTCCAAATCAATCAATCCATCAATTTCATTCGTCTTGATATAATCTGCCTCTTGACTGATATCAGCCATCTCTTGCAACACGTCCTCATTTACATCTGTTGTAACTTCAATTCGTGTGAATGCCGCTTCTAATTCATCACGGGCAATTTCTTTTCCAGTCAAATCTTTGATATGCTTCACTACTAGCTGTTGTGCTTTTTCTGGCTCATCCCGAATGAATTGAACTGCTTTTGCGTGAGCTGTCAAATAAGCAGTCGATAGTTTTTCGTTTTTCAAAAACGCATCGCTTGTTGCGACAACTGTATTCGTAGATTCTTTACCCCAAGCAAAGTCTTCCCAGTCAAGAATCAGTTTACCATTCGCCTGATTTTGTAAAATATACCCCCATGGTTCTTGTGTTGCTGCGCCGTCCACTGAATCTTGAATAAATAATGTCGCTGTATCCGCTGGTGCAGAGGCGAAAAACTCCACTGTTCCACCGTTAGCTTTTGCCTTTAAACCTACGTCTTTCAATGCCTTACGTAACATTACATCTTGCGTACTGCCGATTACGGGAATCGCAATTCTCTTACCATCTAGATCAGCTAATTCATTAATTCCACTTTTACCGTTGGCTACTAATACCGCTCCGCCGTTTACTGCTCCAGAAACAATATGATACTTTGGATCTTTTACATAATAGTTGATGACAGGTCCAGGACCAACCGTTCCGATATCTATGGAATTAGAAGCCATTGCCTCCATGAATAACCCACCGTTACTAACCGTCTTCGTCGAAACTTTGATGTCTTCACCGAACTCTTCTGCGAAATAATTATTCTCCAGTCCAACAATTGTTGCGATATGTGTTAAGTTCGGGAAGTATCCGATTGTTACTTCATTTTTATCCGCACTGGCTACGTCTGTTTTTCCACATCCCGACAAAACTCCCACAATGGCTATTACAGAAAGCAAGACACCCAATAGTTTCTTATTCATATAATGATCCCCTTTTCTTAAAGCGTATCACGCCCGAATTCCCCATTTTCTTTCAACACTGCGTTCCAAACGCAAGAATAATACATTATCCATAATCGTACCGATCACACCGATGATAATCATGACAGAAATAACTAAATCCATTTGACCAAGTGCGCGGCCCGATTCTAGTAGTTGACCGAGACCTACGCTGGCACCTAGTAATTCCCCAGCCATGAGCGCACGCCAAGAGAATGCCCAAGCGATGCGTAAACCAGAGATCAATTGTGGTACGGATGCTGGCAAGATCACCGTCCGTAAAAAATGAAAACCGCTTGATCCTAATGATTTGGCGACACGCTGATATAATACGGGTACGTTTTTAAAGCCGCTTGTTGCGTTAACGATCATCGTCCAAGTCGCCCCTAAAGTCACGATAAATAAAATAGCAAAATCATTGAGACCGAACCAGATGATCGCAAGTGGGAACCAGACAATACTTGGAATAGACTGTAAAGCCGTGACAAGAAAACCAAGTGTGTCTTCCACTATTTTGTATCGCCAAATCAAATAACCAAGCACCAGTCCAAGAATAGAAGCAATCGTGAATCCGATTAACAATCTGCTAAGACTTGCACCGATTGCAATGAGGATTTGACCGGAGACGAGACCAGAAACCAACGTCGACATGACTTGTGTGAAACTCGGAAACATAAAATCGGGTAAATCCGATAGCCTAGATGTGACTTCCCATATCGCCACTAGTATCCCGAGAAATACTATTCGTCTTAAAGCTGTAGTCATCGCCCATCTCCTCCTTCAACACTTTCTCTATTTCTTCTTGCAGTTCAGCTAAAATCTGCTTTTCCAGTTGCAACGTCACGTCACTCGGCATGACACCATCTTTTGTATCATTTGATTTGAAAGTTGCTTTAATTTTCCCCGGACGTGTCGCAAACACTACAATCTTTTGCGATAGTAATACCGCTTCACGAATATTATGTGTAATGAAAAGAACGGTTACTTTCGTTTTTCTCCAAATATCCAATAATTCTTTATGAAGAACCATGCGCGTTTGTTCATCCAACGCGGCAAATGGTTCATCCATTAATAAGATATCGGGCTCCATTACAAGCGCACGTGCGATGGATACACGTTGTTTCATTCCTCCTGATAATTCATGTGGATAGGAATCGATATAATTCCCTAAATGAACCATCTTCAGCATTTCAATAGCTTTTTGTTCTGCCTCTTTCTTCGACATTTTCTTTAGAAGTAAACCGTATGTAACGTTATCGAGTACTGTCAACCAAGGAAATAATCCAGCTTCTTGAAAAACGACTACTCGATCCGATCCTGAACCTTTCACTTCTTTTCCGTTAATGCTGATCTTCCCACGATCAGCTTTTTCCAGTCCCGCAATCAAATACAACATAGTGGACTTTCCACAACCTGATGGACCTACAATGGAAACAAACTGTCCTTTTTCTATTTCAAGATTGATATTATCTAGTACTTTGACCGTTCCCTTTTCCTTATGGGGAAAGCTCTTTTCAATGCCTTCAATTTCCAAATACATGTTGATTCCCCCTCGTAAGTAGTTTGCGTTTCATTATGTTTTTAATCCCTACTAACTTTATATGTTTTGTATATATATAATCTACCATTTACGTAGGTTTTGTCAATAGGCTTTCTGATTATTTTTTCAATCTATTTAAAAGTAAGAAAACAAACACTATAGGTAATAGTTTTCCATCACGTATATTCCGAAATCCTACGCCAAAAAACCTCTACCCGATGTGGGAAGAGGTTTTTTAGCATATATTATTGAAATAAATCACTTGATAAATATCGTTCACCAGAATCTGGCGCAATACAAACGACTGTATCTTCAGGAGTCAAACGTTTAGCCACTTGTAATGCTGCATAGAGAGATGCACCACCTGATGGCCCGAGCAAAACACCTTCTCTTGCGAACTGTCTGACGGTTGTGTATGCGTCATCATCTTCGATACGGAAAATTTCATCGTAGACATGGGTATTTAATACAGTTGGAATAAATCCAGGACTTGTACCTACCAGTTTATGTTTCCCTGGTTTGCCACCTGATAATACCGGTGACCCTGCAGGTTCAACTACATGAACTGTAATAGCTGGATCATGTTCTTTTAATGATTCACCTGTTCCTGTTACCGTACCACCCGTTCCTGACGTACAGACAAAGGCCGTCAATTTACGATTGATTGATTGCATGGCTTCTATAATTTCTACAGCCGTCGTCTGGCGATGACTATCAGGATTTGCTTGATTTTCAAACTGCATCGGAATAAAACTATTCTCGATGGACTCTGAGATTTCATTCGCTTTAGCGATCGCACCTGGCATACGTTCTGAGCTAGGTGTTAAGACAACCTTCGCTCCATAGGCTTTCATTAAGTTAATGCGCTCAATCGTCGAGTTATCCGGCATAACAAAAATGGCTGGGTATCCTTTTGCTGCAGCATTCATTGCCAAGCCAATTCCCGTGTTGCCTGACGTAGGCTCAATAATTGTGGCACCGGATTTTAGTACACCCGTTTTTTCGGCTTCTACTAGCATTTGATAAGCCGCGCGATCCTTTACACTGCGGCTTGGGTTGAAATACTCCAATTTTACATAAACCTCAGCGCCAGTAGTTTCACCGAGCGTCCGTACTTTTACTAGCGGAGTCTCTCCGATTAATTCCGCCATATTATTGACTACTTTCATTCCGCACACCTACTTTTCATGATGATCCTACTATTATGAAGCTGATGTAATCTTTTGATCACGAGGTAAAGCTAATCCAACCAGACCAATGAATGGCAAGAATGACGTGATAATCATCGTTTGATAAATACCAATCGAGTCAATAAGCGTTCCAATCGCAACTGCACCGATGGCACCCATTCCAAACGCTAATCCTACAGTTAGTCCCGCCATCGTGCCAATTTTAGAAGGCACGAGTTCTTGCGCGTAAATCACCGTGACGGAAAAACTCAGCATAATAAAAAATCCGATCGTGAGTAATAATAAAATGATTCCCCAAACGGGAGCAAACGGAAGCAATACACTAAGTGGTAATGGCACGACAAGCGATAAGACGATCACTTTTTTTCGTCCTATTCTGTCTGCCATAGGTCCACCGAAAAACGTTCCGACAGCGCCTAGAGCTAAGAATAAGAAAATATACAACTGGCCATGCTGAATCGTCATGCCATAGTATTCAATCAAATAGAAAATATAGAAGCTCGTAATATTCGTCACATAGAATGAACGCGCAAATATAATAATCATTAATAATACTAGCGCAATGGTGATTTGTCTTTTTGACAAACTTTCCATCGTTGTTAATAATACTTTCTTCCGCATACCTAAACGCTCTTCATTCAGCTGTTTCTTATACCATAGCGAGATACGAGTTAGTAAAGCAATGCCAGCAGCGGCTACTAATACAAAAACGGCTGCCCCTATTTGGCCAAGAGGAACGAGAACGAAAGCACTGATCAAAGGTGCAAGTGCTTGTCCCGAATTACCTCCTACTTGATAGATCGACTGAGAAAGTCCGCGCTTGTCACCCGCTGCCAAAAACGACACGCGAGAACCTTCAGGATGAAAGACCGCCGACCCTAAACCGAGCAACATAACAGATACAATAATCAGCCAATAGCTTGGTGCTAATGCGAGTCCCACCATTCCAATTAAAGAACATGTCATACCAATCGGCAACGCAAACGGCTTGGGTTTACGATCACTAAGATACCCAACAACTGGTTGAAGTAAAGATGCTACGATATTTAGAGCAAAAACAATATAGCCTAATTGTTTATAACTAAATTGATATTCTTTTTCCAAAATCGGCAACATCGCTGGAATCACCGCCTGTAGCGTATCGTTAAATAAGTGACAAACCGCAATCGCAATCATGATGGGAAATACCGGATTCGCTACGGCAGTTTGTGATGAGTTATTCATACCATCTGTTCACACCTTATCTAGTTGTCTATTTTACTTTGTGAATGTAGTAGGCATGACGACTCCCACCACTTCTCCAGTGGCACATAATTCATCTTCAGCATAAATTTCTACAGCTACTTTCCACTTCTTCGGATGAATTTCGGTGACGTTTCCAATTGCTTTCAATACTTTTCCTTGTGGAGTTGGCTTACTGTATGTAATCTGCAAGGAAGCTGTCACAAAGCGTGGCGGTACAGACCCGTCTCCAGGTTCATGACCATTTTTTTGATGTAGGGCAAGTGCACAAGATCCTGTGCCATGGCAATCCATAAATGAAGCAAGAAACCCACCATACACAAATCCTGGAATTGCCGTATATTTTTTAGGTGGTAATGAATACGTAACGGTTTGCTCTCCTTCCCAACCAGTTCGGAAATGATTTCCTTCCTCATTGAGTCGTCCGCAACCATAGCACCAAGAAAAATCATCCGCATAACTGTCCTGAATCGCATGTGTAACATATTCTTTCATATTTATTGCCTCCCTTTCAGATGAAGTCTCTCTATTATACATTCCGAATATTGAAATATCGACCTAAAACGAAATATCGTTCGTAGCACGGCCAGTTATGTGCGTATCTTCCTGACTACATTCATATACTAGTGAGAAACGATATTTTATGGAAGGAGGAGAATAGTATGAAAATACGTGGAGTGATCTTGGCATTACTAGTGGCCGGAGGATTTTATGTCATGATTCAGACAATCGACGAAGCTGCCTCCCATCCCTTTGAGCGATTGCAAGAACAACAACTGAATGGTTTATCTCCTTATTCATTCATCACTTTTCGGCAACCCGGTCTGCAAAATGAGCAAGCCGTTACTTGGAAAGTAGACCAAGTTGAAGAAGTTGACCGCTTACTTCAATTTCTTCAAGCCTATGATTATGAGCGGGTGGATCCCGATACATTGGAATTATTTGATGATCAACCGCTCTTCACAATCGATCTACATGATGAGAGTGGAAATCGTATGACTGTATTGGTTGAGGAAGGGGTTTTAATCCACAATGACCGTCTTTATTATGAAGTTGTCAATGGCCCCTTACAAGTTGATTGGCTAATGGAATTCATACTTTCCAATAAACCGTAATTTTGTACTCTGAACATTCATTGTATTATACTATTAATTCGACAACCGAATAATCGACTTGAAGGAGAGATTCAAATTGGCGAAAAGCTTACCTAAACGTGCACAAGTTAACGAACAAGAAACGTGGAATTTACAAACCTTATTTGAAAATGAACAGGACTACGAGAAAGCAGTAAAAGATGCTGAAACGGCAGCAACCGCTTTTGAGAAAAATTATAAAGGCACGATCATAGATTCAACTTCGGCTATTGTAGCATTGGATGCCTATCGCAGTTTACAAGAGAAGCTCGTCAAGATTTCTAGTTATGCTGAGCTGACAGCAAGTGTGGATTTAACAAATGATGGGGCGCAATTGAGAGAGAGTAAATGGAGTTCAATTGCCGCAAAAATCGGCAGCCAAACTTCCTTCATGATGAGTGAGTTAACAGCGCTTTCCGAAGAGACTTTGCATCAAGCTAGTAAACAGTCTGGGGAGTATGCAACTGTATTCGATAAAATTATTCGGGAAAAACCGTATCAATTACATCCTGAAGTAGAGAAGACACTCGCTGCATTCTCTTCTTCTTTCCAAGCACCTTATTCGATGTATAATACAACGAAAATGGCAGACATCGACTTCCCTGACTTCACTGCAGATGGAAAAACCTATCCACTGAGCTATGTTTCATTTGAAGGGAAATGGGAGTCCGAACCAAAAACATTAATAAGACGTGCTGCGTTTAAAACATTCAGCGATACATTGCGTAAATATCAACACACAACCGCCAAAACATATGACATGCATGTGCAGATGGAGAAAACGACTTCTGACTTACGTGGGTATGACTCTGTTATTGACTTTTTATTGATGGAACAAGACGTGGATCGTTCTATGTATAATCGTCAAATCGATGTGATTATGGAAGAACTCGCACCACATATGCGAAAGTATGCAAAACTCCTTCAGAAAATTTATAATCTCGACGAAATAACGTTTGCGGACTTAAAAATGCCGATTGATCCGTTATATGAACCTTCCATTACAGTGGAGGAATCGAAGAAGTATATGAATGATGCGCTTGCTGTTATGGGAGATAATTATCTTGACATGGTGAACCGTGCCTATTCCGAACGCTGGATTGATTTTGCTCAAAATGAAGGAAAATCCACAGGTGCATTTTGTGCGAGTCCTTATGGCAACGGTTCATTTATCTTGATCTCTTGGACAGGCAGCATGGAAGACGTCTTTGTACTAGCGCATGAATTAGGTCATGCCGGCCATTTCCACTACGCTCATGGAGCGCAAAACCTGTTTAATTCGGAATCGTCACTGTACTTTATTGAAGCCCCTTCTACGATGAATGAAATGCTAATGGCCAATCACTTATTGAAGAATTCCGCTGATCCGAAATTCAAGCGTTGGGTACTGTCTTCCATTGTGGCACGAACGTATTACCATAACTTCGTGACACATTTACTTGAAGCAGCGTTCCAGCGTAAAGTGTACGAACGAGTGGATGCAGGCGGAAATGTCAATGCAACTATCTTGAACGATTTGAAGCGCGGCGTACTCGAAGAATTCTGGGGCGATAGCGTGAAGATAAATGATGGTGCAGAATTGACTTGGATGCGTCAACCTCACTATTATATGGGCTTATATCCGTACACATATAGTGCAGGATTGACCATTTCTACTGAAATGGCAAAACGCGTATTAATAGAAGGAAAACCAGCTGTTGAAGACTGGCTCAATACTCTGCGTGCAGGTGGTTCAAAAAAACCAGCTGAACTTGCAAAAATGGCGGGAATCGACATCACAACAGACAAACCGTTGCGCGATACGATTTCATATATTGGTGAGTTAATAGATGAAATTGAGAAACTAACGCAAGAAATTGAAGCACAGTAAGAACAAAAAACATCCGCCAAGCAGTTTTTTCCTGCAAGGCGGATGTTTTTTCTTTTACTTCATTATTTCACTTAGGATTTCATATGAACGAAGTCGTTCTTTATGATCGAAGATTCCTGAACTGATGATCAGCTCATCCGCTTTTGTCATTTCCACGAACTCTTCTAGCTTTCGTTTCACAGTTTCAGGGCTACCAATAATGACAGATGGCGCCTCACTTTGCTGCGCAACGGCTTCTTGCTCAAATGGTGACCATGCCGCATGAATGTCTTCAATTGGAGGTGTAAATTGCGCCATCTTACCTTGACGGATATTTAAGAACTGTTGCTGCATGGATGTAGCCAAGTATTGTGCCTTTTCATCCGTATCCGCCGCGATTAAATTAACGCCCATCATCGCATAAGGCTTTTGAAGATCTTTTGACGGTCGGAAGTTTTGATGATAAATTTGCAGTGCCTGCATCATAAACTGCGGTGCAAAGTGACTGGCGAAAGAAAATGGCAAACCGAGTTCAGCAGATAATTGAGCACTAAAGCCGCTTGAACCTAGCAACCAAATCGGGACGTTCTGCCCTGCCCCTGGAAATGCTCGAACGCGATCAGTCGGATTACCTGCAAAGTACGTACGTAATTCCTCCACTTGTTGTGGGAAGTCTTCTCCACCGCTTTGTAATGTACGGCGAAGTGCATACGCCGTCGCCTGGTCACTTCCAGGTGCACGGCCTAGCCCCAAATCAATACGCCCCGGATACATAGCATCCAGTGTACCGAACTGTTCGGCAATGACCAGTGGTGCGTGGTTCGGCAACATGACACCGCCAGAACCTACTCGAATATCTTTTGTCATCTGGGCTACATGTCCAATGATGATAGATGTAGCGGAACTTGCAACTCCTGGCATATTATGATGCTCAGCTAACCAGTAACGATTGAATCCCCAATCTTCTGCATGTTGCGCAAGATCTACACTGTTCTTAAATGACTGTCCTGCATGACTGCCTTCATTGATCATGGCTAAGTCTAATATCGATAACGGAATCCCGCTAAAGTGTTTCGCTTGTTCTCTAATCAATTCATTCACTCCTCATAACAGCAACCATTTTTCTTTACCCACTCAAAAATGGCCTGAATAATATCTTCTAATTCTTTACCCTTTGGTGTAAGTTCGTACTCGACTTTCCTAACCTTTGGATCGGACTGTTTTTTAATGACCAAGCCATGCGCTTCCAAATCACGCAATCTCTCCGTTAGAAGACGATCTGATATCCCTTCGATCTCTGTCGATAATTCAAAGAACCTCTTTGGTCCGTCTAATAAATGATAAATGATAATTCCCATCCAACGCTTCCCGATAAATTCGATTGTGTTATGGAAACTATCGCAGCTTTTTTGACCTTTAGGATTTAACGACTGAACAAACTCTTCATTTTTCTTCATTAGCAAAACCCCAATCCTATACTCCTTTCACTTTATCACATCTAGGTTTGACAAACAAGCTTACTAATAGTAATCTTATAAAGAACTTACTATTAGTAAGTAGTTGTCAATATATTTTAAGGGAGTTTGTCATTATGTCACAAAATTACGAAGAATTACTAGAAGTGATGCATGCACGGAAATCTGTTAGAAAGTTCGATCCGAACTATACAATCGATAAAAACGATATTACGTCTATGCTGGAGGAGGCGATTTCCGCTCCTTCCTCAAGCAACTTACAGCCATGGCGTTTTCTTGTTATACAAGATCAAGAGTTAAAAAAGAAAATCAATCGCTTTTCATTCAATCAAGAACAAATCGAAACTGCATCCGCTATTATCGCCGTCATCGGTGATACAGAAATGTACCACAACATTGATGAGATCTATCTTTCCAATTTAGCTGCAGGAAATATAGATGAAGAGAATGTGCAGATTCAGATTCAAAATGCTAAAGCAGCTTATCCGAATGCTCCACTTGAAGTGAGACGTAATATCGCGACGTTTGATGCGGGTTTAGTTTCTATGCAGCTCATGTTGATCGCTAAGGCAAGAGGGTTCGATACTGTACCGATGGGTGGGTTTGATAAGCAACAATTTGCTGAGTCATTTGAACTTGAGTCACGCTACGAGCCACTAGTACTGATCGCGCTTGGAAAAGCTGCTTCACCTGCTTACGGTTCTACGCGTCTTCCTATTGATGCGATTACTACTTATTTGTAATAGCGTTGGATATGGGGTTTTTGTTCCGAAGCGTATCAATGGGAACTTTAATCCGCAATCACTATACAATGTTCAATATTAAAATTAATCGATGCAAAAGAGGATGTTATAGAAGTGTTACTACTTCTATAACATCCTCTTATTTACGCTCACTCCTGAACGCAAGCTCGCTCAATAGTTACCGTACAACTCATCTCGTCGTACTTACCATACGCCGCGTGATAGGTTGACCCCACACCTTGTTTGAATGTCAGGGAATGGCGAATGCCTGCCGTAATGAACTTCTTCGCTTCAATCACGGCAGCTTGCACCGTTTGTCCCTTTGCCAAACCTGCCACAATGGCAGCAGAGTAACTGCAACCTGCACCATTCGTATTCAGCGTATCAATTCTTGGAGCTTCGAGTAGGTAAAACTGTTCGCCGTCATACAACACATCCACTGCCGGTCCATCCAACCTTCCACCTTTCACTAATACGAACTTCGGTCCAAATTCAAATAACCGACGTGCAGCCTCTTTTAAATCCACTACAGATGTCAACTCCATTCCACCCAATAAGTAAGAAGCTTCAGGCATATTTGGCGTAATAATCGTGGCAAGAGGAATCAATTGATTTTGCATCGCTTTCATTGCATCGTCTTTCAATAACGCAGAGCCCATCTTTCCGATCATCACTGGATCTACTACTATATGTTGAATGTCCGATTGCTGAATCCATTTCGTTACATTGAGAATAATTTCTTTTGTAAACAACATACCCGTCTTCATTGCATCTATACCGATATCTTCTTCTATCGTCACCAATTGCGCTTCGATCGCTTCCCAAGATTGAGGAAATATACTTTGTCCAGTACGTGGGTTTCTTGCCACAATCGCTGTGACTGCTGTTGTACCGAATACATCAAACTCCTGGAATGTTTTCAAATCTGCTTGGATTCCTGCTCCTCCACGTGCAGCAGAACCAGCGATAGTTAATGCCCGCTTGATCATCGTCTCTTTTCCTCCCGTCTACTATATAATTCATTAGGTTTTTATTTATTATCGGTATCATTCTACAGGATAACGTGGCGAGGTTTGAAGAGTCAATTTCATAGTACATTACAAAATATTCGTCTATTTACTGCCGAATAAAAACTCTCTATCCAATTATCAGATAGAGAGCTTTTACGATTAACTTACAACATATACGAAATATCAGAAGCTACTGTGGGATATGCGAATGGCATTTGCTTTAATTCGATGAGCGGAATTTGGAATCGAATAGCCATCGCGAAGAGATTAATCAGTTCATCGGCTCCTCCACCTAAGAAATGTGCACCGAGTACAACATCTTTCTCTTGGTCGATAATTACTTTAAATGCCGCTGCCCCTTCATTTGTCTGTTTATATGTGAACCACTCGGTGGTATCTTGTGATTTTACATATATTTTTAAACCGGAGTTTTTTGCCTCTTGTTCGCTCATTCCAACCGATGATAATTTGGGGACAGTGTATACAATAGATGGGATGACTGGATAATCTGCCGTTTTATTATTCCCTTTTAGAAGATTCGAAGCGACAACATGTGATTCCGTTGTTGCGACGGGTGTCAAAGGAGGCGCGTCACTTGAAGCGACATCTCCAGCTGCATATACATGTGGATTACTGACACTCTGCATGTATTCATTGACACATACGCCTTGCTTATCACGCTGTACATTTCCTTTTTCTAAATCAATATCCAATGCAGGTGTGCGTCCTGCCCCATGTACAACAAGATCTGCTTTCCACTCTACTTGACGATTCATTTGTTCCCCTTTAACTACAAATGAATCGCCACACTTTTCAATTCCGTTTACGGGTGTGTTCACATGCACATGAACACCAATTTCTTCAGTACGTTCAATCAGCTTTTTTACCAAATCTTGATCAAAATGTTTGAGAGCGTTTTCACTTCTATGCAGAATATGCACTTCCGATCCTGCCCTCGCGGCAAGATGCGCAAATTCGAATGAAATAAATCCTCCACCTATAAAAATAATCTTTTTGGGAAGTGACTCTAATTCCATGAACTCATCGCTCAGCGTCAAATATTCTTCACCTTCGATATTCAATTTCACAGGTTCTGCACCTGAAGCTATTAAAATATATTTCCCTTTTAATACTTCCGAGCAGACTTTCAACTCGTTTTCACTTTGAAAGACCGCCTTGCCGTGATACATGTCAATTCCTAATTTCTCATATTTTTCTTCCGTATCTTTAGGTATTGACCGAGTAAACGTTCGTTTGAATTCCATTAATTCTGGCCAATTGATTTTGCTATCTTCTTCAATTCCTTTTCCATGCATCCGTTCATTCCAGTCAATGAGTTCAGCAGCCTCTACCAATACTTTCTTTGGATCACAACCTCGCTGAGAACATGTCCCCCCTAATGGACGATCATCGATAATGGCAACGCTCCAGCCTTCTTTCTTGCATTTTGTTGCTGCAATAGAACCTGCACTGCCTGTTCCAATCACAAGCAAATCATATTCTTTGACCATACTCCATCTCCTCCAACTGTTCTTGCTCATTCTGTAATCAATTACCCTTTATTGACCTGTATCACACTTGGAAAACAGCATACATTTTCGCAATAGGGCCACCGTCAGGATAAGGGCTACCAAAAGCGACGGTCTGCATCCCGTCGCCTGTTCTTTCAATTGCTTTCATTATTTCACGAAAAACCCTGCGATTCGTTGCTGTTCATCCAATGTAATCGTGTATACCCTATTATCTTCTTTGTACTTAGTAGCAATCGTTGCAACAAAGTATTGCTCTTTTTTAGCGACAGACTCTTTTTCAAAGCTAACGAATTCACCAGATTCTTTTACAATGTTTGACACATCTTGTAATTGCTCGACGGTCAACGCATCTTTCATCGTTGCATCAAACATTGAACGCATTTCATCAAACTTCTCTTCATTGAATAACATGATCGTTTCTTTTGATTTCTTAATATACTCTTCAGCAGCAGATTCATCGACCTTATTCTTTCCACATGCAGCGAGTAGGAATACCGTTGCTAGGGCGAGTATAATTAGTTTTTTCATTCTCTCACTTCCTTCCTTTTAGCTTCAATACAGGCAATAGCAACCGTAGAACATTCGTTGTGTAGCCATTTGATTTAGCCGTGTATGTGCGAATCATCTCGAAAGTAACTACTTCTTTTTTTTACATTTAATAGATAAAAACAAACCACCATAGAGTGATTCAATTTCTTCTACACATATACCAGAGTCATAAACCACTGAAAGAGTATCTCGATTTAATTGGCAACCATCGCAGATTTTTCCCCATAATGGGTTTAATACATCTTGTGCTTTTGCAAGAGTAGGCTGCTTCATTTTGACATGTTCGAAAAATAAAATCGTGGCATCCTGCTTGCTCACACGTTGGATTTCTTTTAATGCACGTAGTGGATCTGGTATTGTACAAAATACTAAGGTTGAGATTATCGTGTCAAATGAGTTATCCGCAAATGGTAATATTTCTGCATTTGCCTCATATAAAGTAATGGGCACATGCGCACTGCGCCCTCTTCTCATCGCCCTACTACTCATCTCCGGATTCGGTTCAATCGCTGTTACGTGGCTTGCCTGTCGATAATAGGGAAAATTGATACCGGTACCCGAACCGATCTCCAGCACATTCCCTCGTGCATTCCGGATTATTTCCGTTCGAACTTTTTTAAATCGAGTTGCTTCAAGTGGTTTCATGGCCATGTCATATATTTTCGGAAATAAACTTCCCATTATAAGATCTCCTTTTGCTACTTACTAATTTTCTATAAGCAGTCGTTACAGCTTCATTTAACTGAACAATTTAATTTCACGTATTAGTAAATACATAATAGATAGAGAGCAAACGTACTATATGTAAAGGAGCTGATTATGGATGGGAGCAAGATGGATTAAAGCAGCAGTTATCTATTTCTTAATTGGCGTGGGCTTTGGACTATATATGCACGCTACGATTCAACTTCAATGGGGCGCAACGCATGCACATATTAATGTGGTCGGGTGGCTCACGACGGCTATGATTGGAGTAATTTATACCATCTATCCTCAAGCAGGTAACAGTATACTAGGCAAATCGCACTTTTGGCTTTATAACATCGGATTACCTGTATTATTAATAGGCATGTTAATCATACAGCCAGCACTCGGCCTGCCCATGATCTTGATTCAAATCTGTGTGTGGGGTGGCGGCAGCGCATTAGCGATTTCCATTCTATTATTTATCGTCAATGTATTTAAAAACGTCCATGCACCTTTTCGGATGTCTTAAGAAATACTAATTTGAAATTTATCCGTTTCTTAGACGTATTCTTTTATTGCATCCAATAAAATTTGTTCTTTGATTTGATAATGAGTAGCTTGCCAGATAGCTCGTTTATCTTTTAAAATCAATAATTGGGGAACTTCGTGCGCAACACTTAAATCTGATTCAATGGCCGCCGAAAGCTTTCTACTCACTTGTGTAATGACGATATAAATAGGCAATTCCGTGCGAAGTCCATCCAATTCTTTTTTAGCTGCTAAACTACTAACAGATGTCATGCTTGATTTAAATAAAAGGAATGGTTGCTCATCCGACTTTTCAAGCAGTTCCCGCCACTCATCAACCTTTTTTATTCTTTTCATTTTTTATTCTCCCCTTATATAGAAAATCCCTAAAATATTGTAGATGTTTCTATTCTATACAGCGCACTGAACTGATTCCTCTTTTTTGCTTATATATACCATGACAAACAACTAAAACCCCCACTGTTAGAAGTGAGGGCCAACCTTTTTTCGCATTGACTTATTTATAAATAACCATTGATACGCGACTTATCTTCTTCACTAATTTCTTCTTTTAAATCTTCGATACTTTCTGCTCTGCGTTCATTTTTCTTTTTGATCTGTTCGAACTCTTTACCTTCTGCAAACTTCATTGCATCTTCTGCTGCTTCCATATTACTGATCGTCTTATTCAATCGTTCTTTGTTGTCTGCAGAATCATTCGGTTTTGGATAGTTCTTCGCCATCATATACACTCCTTCTTGAAGTTTTCTTTCTACATGATAGCTTTCCCATATCTATATGAACTATACAAAATCCATGACAAACCGATTACTCATCATTGCGCATGTTTTTTTCCTAAGTTATCGAATGCTTGCTGCAAAGGCACTTTTAATGCAGGTGCTAACGTTTTTGCATATTCTGCAGTAATATGATTATCATCACGATAGACAATGATATTTCCAATGATAGGATAACAAGTCGTTTCATCACAAAAAGAGTCTGTTAAGTCTGCGAAAAATACATTCGATGGAATACCTTCTGTCACTTCCCACGGATTTTCCTTCGCAATGGCTTGATCTCTTGGCACGGAACACTCCAACGGATCGTCTGCTTGTTCAAGGCAAACAGGAATGATTTCTTGCATACGAGGATTATCCCGTATCGCAAAAATTGTAGTAATTCCTTCAAGTCTTTTCCACTGATTCACAAATCCTCGAGGTACTTTTGGATGTTTATTCACTGTCGCTGTTGTGAAAACCAAATCAGGTGGATTTTCTATTAACGTATCAATTAAATTACTATTCCAGGGAATGCAAGCTTTCGTTAAGTTTCCCTTGGGGTCTTCGTCTGTAAAACGACAACCATCATGACTATATAAATCAATTTTAAAATTCATTTCTTCCGCTAATTCTATTAAAGCCGGGAACCAATGACCTGAGTGTGAACCACCAACGAGCGCCAACGTGAAATCAAAACCTTCCAATACACCATAAGAACATTTTCTGACTTCCGTTAGATTAGCGGACTGGCATTCCAAATCATTATAAAATACCGGAAGATCTGTTTTGATTTCTGAAGGTGACGGGATCGGTTCTACATAGGATACGCTTTTCATATTATAATCTTTTGATTGAGCACCAGGGTAATCTTGTTCATGGACAATATCCGAATTAGCAGTCGCCTTTTCAATATAAGCAGAAATAGAAAATATTGAACTACATGCAAGTACTACCATAGTTGACAATACGACGAGTAGTTTCCCTTTCTTCTGATTCCCACCTATTTTTTGAACAGTTTTTTCTAATAATTTGGTAGAAATCATGGACAACACAAAGGTCGCCATCAATAGTAATATCCCATCTCCTATAGGCACTGTTTCTGTTTCCATATACGTACGATAGAAAATCAGCAACGGCCAATGCCATAAATATACACCATATGTAAGACTCCCTAGATAAATCAGAGGCTTTGTCGATAAAAATCGATTTACACCATATATTGTGATACTTTCCGAGGCAATTAATATTAGTAGTACTCCACTAATAGGAATCAATGCCAAATATCCAGGGAATACAGTTGATACTGGAAATGAAAATCCAGTAAGTCCGATAATTGCTAGACCAACCCATCCTAAGACTACGCTTAATCTTTTATTGAAAAATAAGTATGGCGATAGTAAAGCAAAAATGCCACCAATACTAAATTCCCATATCCGTGTGAATGTATTGAAGTATGCAAAAGGCTGGTTAACATTTGTTTGATAGACGGAAAAAGCCAATGAACATATAAACACGATGATAAGCGAACTAAGTAATGTCTTGTATACTGGTGTTTTCAAAAGCTTTCGTGCGATATAATAAATAGACGTAAATAGAACAGGCCAGATAAAATAAAATTGACCTTGCACACTAAGTGACCAAAAATGTTGAAATGGAGTAGGTATATTATCTTGCGCCAAATAGTCAACAGAATCGAATGCTAGCCGCCAGTTTTCAAAATAAAATGTGGAAGCCATCATATGCGTTATTATTTCTCCCCATTCAAACTTGGGCAGAAGAATGACAGCAAAAATTCCAGTGAAAATCAAGACTACTGTCGCTTGGGGTAATAACCTTCTCGCTAAGTTCAGAAAATACTCGATAAAATTTACTGATCCTGTTCGTTCTATACGCGAGATGATGGATAACGTCATCAAATAACCTGAAATAACGAAGAACACATCGATTCCACCAGACACTCTACCAAACCATATATGATAAATTGCGATCAATAATGTTGCTACCGTTCGTACCCCTTCTATCTCGGGTCTAAATCTTTTATTAGGTAACTTTAGATCCGACATAACTTCCTCCGTTAAATAGACTCTTTTAATTTTAAATGCATTCCATACTATATCATAAAACTATAGAAACGTTCAGTTATTTTCAGCTCATATTATGTAATTTTGACAAGTAGTAGAGTAGGTGTTTTTGAATATTTCATTTGAAAATACCTATATGTTCTTGCCAATCTAATTTCCCTATACGAAAAAGAACAGAAATCTCTATGGAGACTTCTGTTCTTTTTCTAACTTTTATTTCACTTCGCTTTAAATGCCTCTTGCAAATAATAATAAGACTTCTTCAATCGTTCTTCATACATAGGAACTTGCCAATTATCCCATGTATAACTTTTCATTGGATCCAACTTCATGTCATGTAGCTGAGGAAATGACTCCAGTACTTGGCCATCTTCTGATGTTAAAACGGCTCCGATAAATAGTTCATCGATGTTAATGCTTGTTCTGGTACCATCAGCCAACAAATTCTCGATAAACTCTTTTCTACTTGGATCCATCGCTTGTAACAACATCCACGGAATACGTAGCTCCAACATGCCATCACGCATATGGTAATCTGCCAACGAATCATACTCAGTTGAGTCAGGATCTCCATTTCCTTCTCGAAGTTTTCCCGTTTCATATGAACTGAATGGAATCGTGCGTTTTTCGTTCGCCACAAAGTATTTTCGATTTAACGCGTACTGCATCGGAATGAATTGGTTCGTTTGATCTTTCATTTCCTTTTTCGGAATATATCCTACATCCTTACCGTAATCATGGTGGAATAGATCATAATGCGGGTCAATCAACATTCTTGATTGGGCACCGTTAATTTTAGCAATGAATTCCAGTCCATTAGTGAATTGAAGATCTTCAATTCTACTAGCACGTGTATTCCCACGTCCTGGCACCGTATCAAAGAGAATATTCACTACGTCAGTTTCACCTATTTTGGATTCATCGTAATCTATCCGAATATACAAGAAGGTTTCGTCATGATCTACATACATTTTTTCAAGCGTACCTTGCTTGTTCTTATACAACGGTTCTCCTGTCCATTCCTCTTCATGTCCCGCCACTTTTATTTTCAACGGATCAAAGCTGAGCAGACCGAACTTTTGTTCATTCGTTTGTGTGTTAGACCAGTAAGGACGACGATCTGGATTATCATATTCTGCCGTGTTCCATGTTCGTTTAAACCACTCATCTTGCCATGAAAATACTAGTGCGCCCATTAAATTCTCTTGCAATATATCTTCATATAAATGCGTCAATATTTCTCCTTGCTGGTCCTCTGATATAAATCCTTGATTCCAGCCAAATGGATTTTCATGCGCTTTTCCTCTAGAAGCAGGAATCCCAAATTCTGAAATTAGAATCGGTATTCGATGTGCTTCGTGCAAATCTTTTAAATAGCCAGCGTAGTTATTCTTCTGGCCTCTGAAATCTATAAACTCACGATATTTTTTCTCATAGTTTAAAAAATCCGGATAGTATGGATACACATGATACGAAGCAAATTGACCAGCCTTGTCCATTTCCCCCTTAGTGTAGAGGAGATTTGGATCAACAGATACGATATCTTCTTGATTTGAAGAATCAGATGGGTGTGTCAGCAAATCAGTCGTGACCCAATTGACGAAGCTCATCGGTCGAATCTGCTGGTAGTTACTCACTTCATGCGAGACGAGAATATCCATTTGTTCCGCCAGCCAATATTCAAATGCAGCGGCGCCTTTTGTTTCAAAATACTTCCCATTGTATTCTCCTAAATCAGCATGTAACTTATTCGTGTTCTCCACCATGAATGGATACCATTCAATGCCAATCATCCATGCTGTGACCCATTGGGAAATATCCGCATCGTATACGCCGGATGCATGACCTGGACGCGGTGGTACAGTAGCATTTCCATGAATGACATCGACAAGTTGGACCATTTCTTTTTGGAAGTCTTTCAAGTTCTCTTTCTCAAAGGCATCTAATGACTCTTCCAGTTTTTCTTCATTGATCCAGACACCATGCATGACATATATAGGTGTATCATGTACATCATTATACGCTTTTAATGCGTGATAAAAATCAGGTGGATGAAGCGTATAAACGCGAATAGTATTAGCGTTCATCTCGCCAATCGCTTCGAACCACTTATAATACTCTTCTTCTGTAATGGCAGCTTCGCCAGGAAATGCTCCTGGTTTCCCCATTCCAATATTCACACCTTTGACAATCATCGGAGTCCATTTGCCATCGGTTAGAACTTCCAAATGATTACCATTCATTCGTGAATTCATTTGTACTCCTTCTTGCTTTGGCTTCTTCTCATCCATTGCCTCTACTTGTCCGAACTGTGCAAGCGCTCCCTGCATCATCGGTACATAAGCAGACCAGAAAAATGCTTTCTCAGAAGATCTTTGAATAGCTTTATAGACGTTCGCTATTCCTTTTACTTGATATATAGAAGGAACATTTTCCATACTACTGAAATCACCAGAAAAATACATGCTTTCGGAAACGCCGGATGTATGACGAATTACCGCATCGAATTGAGTAGGGATTCCTTTCTTATCTAACATCTTTTTTCCTTTTTCAGTAAGATTCCAATCATATACCGCTAATGATTCGCCTTGCTCCGCCGTAACGATATCGAACCAGGAATGAAAGCGATGTGAACCCTTGACATTTAATCGTTTCGTACCGTTGTCCGTAAATGTTAGCTGAATATCATCAGTTGAAAGCTCTTCATTTTTTCTCAATACAAGAACTTCCCCTGAAGTATCATTCATTAACACAAAACCAGGTCCACTATATGTCCACTGTGCTGATTGTTTAGGAAGAATTTTTTCCATCTCTGCATTCTTTTGTGGATCCAGTTCTTCCATATAACGACCTCTCCAACCAGAGAACTTCAAGCCCATTCGATCTTCGACACGTGTACGTACTTTTTCTGAAGTAGGTGCAGAAAATGAATTATACTCCGCTATCAACATGGAAGGCTTCTTCGAATTAAGTCTTTTCACTATTCGTTGCCACTCTATTTCTTTTAGTCCGCCATGATTTTCTTCGTATGTAGCGAGCGCAGAATTTTTCGTATCTAATTCATTTTCATCAAAACTGGCTGTATTTGCCAAGTAAATAATATCTTTCTTCCCATAATCTTGTGGTAGTGGATTCAACTCGGAAATACCTTTTCCTTCTACTGCTGTGTATCCGCCATAATAGTCCCGCGCAGGATCAAATGGTTTGTTATGCGAAGCTTTTACTTTTGAATAGTTTAATACCCAGCTAACCCCAAGATGTTTTGTATGTAAATTTTCTACTGCTGATTTATCTATAATAGCCACTTTCATCGGTTGATTGTCCTTCAAAAACCATAATCCTACAGGTACAATGAGTAAAAATACTATAATCATCACAAATACTACTAACTTCCTCATAAGCAGCCCCTTTCACTAGTACACATGTATTCTATTGTCTCTATAATAGTTCTAATCAATTATGTATATCGTACAAAATAAGAGTAATTAGCACCACTTCCGTATTATTTCTAACAATTATAGCATATTATAATACTTTATCACTAGTATTATTCTATAGAATTATAATGTTAAAAGCTTGAACGTTGACACGGAATTTATATATGCTGATTTGTAAAGAAGACGATGATGCCAGATAATAAAATGCTTCAAATATCAATATCTTTGGAGCATTTATTACCGGCATTCGGAGCTAGTGTAATAGCAATCAATTGGCTATCGATGTGATTTTGCGGATTGCACTAGGGCTCGTCACTCTACCGATTGTCCACCTACATATGTAAAGCTTGACCAACTAGTTGAGAAGTATAGTTTCTTTACATTCACTTCGCCATATCGTCTATGATCCAGGGAACGGCATGAAGTAAATCTGGAAATACTGCATCGGCTATTGGATCTGTTGTACCTAGGAAGACGGTCTTAGTTCCTGCTCTTTTTCCGGCAATAATGTCAGTATCCGTATCGCCTATCATATAAGATGTGGACAAGTTTACATTATAGTTCATGGCAAGATTTTCTATTAGCTTACTATGTGGCTTACGGCAATCACAACCAGACTTCGGCTTATGCGGACAATAAGCGACTTTGTCAATTATGGCACCTTCCTTTGCAAGCTCTGCAATCATATGATGATGAATGGATTTCAATGTAGATTCTTTCATGTAACCAAGACCAACACCGCCTTGATTCGTCACAACAAATATGTAATCAAATACTTGATTCAATTGCTTAATCGCCTCTGCTACTCCAGGCAAAAAATATAATTGGTTAGGTTCATTCACAAATTTCACACGATGCGTTAACACTTCATTGATCACACCATCTCGATCCAGAAATACAGCATTTTTCATAATGGCTTTCCTCCCAAAAAATTATCTTATTACTTTCATATTGTCCTCATTGCATGCATTTAAACGTAATGACACATCCATTTCGCTAATAAATCTAGTCAAGCAAGATGATTGGGGTCTCACGAAATAACAATTAACATAACTTGTATAGTGATTTACAACGAACTCCGAATTGTTTTGTGAACTGTAATTACTTATGAGGTGACGCGTAGACGTGGTAATCTCACGGAAATTTGATTTTAAAATGATAAAGAGAGCATATTCACAAAATCTGCGAATATGCTCTCTCTTTTATTTGGACAAATCTATTTTCTTATTCAACGAATATATAATAATCCCGCCAATTGTCATGGATAATAACTCACCGATTCCCGCTGTCAGCCAAGTAGCCCAGAATGGGAAACCTAGTAAAATTGTCAATTGAGCAGCAATGGCGCACATGGACAATGCAAAAACAATAGCAGTGATGACCATTTTGACGATATCATTTTTAATTTTCTTTGTCAGTGCACGACATACTAATAATGCGACTAACGTAGCCATAGAACCAATCGGCACATCCAGTATCCAAGTGGGGGACATAAAGTTTGCGAACATGACACCTAGCGTGACACCAATCACGTATCGTTTATTATACAAAGCTAGGTAATTGAACATCTCTGACAAACGCAATTGGATTGCGCCAAAACTGATAACTGCAAATACAAACGTCACCGCCACATACAAAGCTGCAACGAGAGCTGTTTTTGTCAGTTCATTCACCGTACTTTTACTCTTAGGTGAATCTTTTACATAAGACATACTCATTTTATTTTCTCCTTTATGAAATAGCCTAGTTGCTATTCCAGTAATAACTACGACCAAAGGAAGAAAGAGCCTATCGCTCAATCAAAAGTGCCGTAGTGCAAACAGAATTTGCTTGCTTCGGTATTATAACAGAGTTCACTATAATACAAAAGCTTTATTTCGCAATCCAGCCGCCGTCAATTGGAATAACCGCTCCATGGATATAATCAGCTGCGGTACTGGCTAAATATAAAGTTAGGTTCGCCACTTCACTCGGCTGTGCCCAGCGCCCTGCAGGTGTTTCCTCTGCTACCCACTTTGCCATTTCACCGTCTCCTGCAAAATCCGCTTGATTCATCGGTGTCTGAATCGCTCCTGGTGCAATCGCATTCGCACGAATCCCCTCACGGCAGTAATCCATGTCCAGTTGTTTCGTATACCCGACAATAGCATGTTTGGATGCAGTATAGGCTGCCCCGCCACCACCTGCCACAAGGCCCGCAATGGATGCCATATTGATAATAATACCTGACTTATGAGCGATCATCTGTGGCAATATTTCATTTGTCATCAAATATGTACCTTTCACATTCGTGTCCATGATTTTTCCCCAAAGTGCTTCGTCGGTATCCAGTGTTTTTGCAAAACCGTCAAGCACCCCTGCTGTGTTTAATAATATATCTATTGTACCAAACACGTTACATGCTTCCTGAACAGCCCGTGTTACATCTTCCTTTACACTGACACTACCAATCGCATAGGCGAACTGTAACGGATACTCTTTTTGTAATGTCGGGAGATTTCCTTCTTGTATATCAAACGCAAAGACATTTGCTCCATTTTCTAAAAATGCTATAGCTTGTGCTCGTCCAATACCTGAAGCTGCTCCAGTCACTAGAACTGTCTTCCCTGTATATTCTTCAAATTTCATAATATCCTCCTATATAAAAAAGCCCATGATGGCTCATGAGCTTCGATTCAATGTATTATTCTACGATTACCCAATCTTCCGCCAGTAAGTCACAAACAGTTGGTATGAACATGGTGTACCCTTCACCGGTTACGTCAATCACGAAATAAGGGTTTAACTTTTTGCCGTCCTGCTCGCTCTCTCCTACTAACTTCACGTATAATTCCGCTCCGCCCCAGTTACTACGGATGACTTTCTCTCCATCCTTCAAACGTGGCAATATTTCTTCAAATGTCATGTATATCCATCCTTTATCACTGTAATGATTCGCACAAGTTTATCGGGAAAAGTATACTTGATTATGAGGACTTTTACAACTTGAGACCATTAAAACCATGCTACTAGGCAGAACGAAAGTAATTTCTATATCGATTAATAAAATCTGTTTTTCAGGTTACTCACTGTCCAGCTTGCCATATTTCACATTCCATGATAAATTGAACAATAGAAAATTTCATTACGGAATCAACATGTATAACCTCGATAATATGGTTCGAGGGTCTCTACCAGGAACCGTTAAATCCTGATTACAAAGTAATTTTTGTAATCAGGATTTTTCTATTCAAAAAAACAGTGTAGAGACACTGGTAGGAGGAATTGTTTTGGATTTACGTGTTTTATTATTGGCAGTGTCTGCTATTACGGTGGGACTGGTAGAATTGGTGGTCGGCGGGATTTTGCCTGTCATTGCCGATGATCTGAATGTTTCAATCGCAACAGCCGGACAACTAATTACAGTATTCGCTCTCGTGTACGCGGTAGCAGGACCCGTGTTATTGTCACTGACCGCAAAAGTAGAGCGCAAGAAATTATATTTAATCACACTTTTTGTATTTTTAGTTGGAAACGTTCTGACCTATTTTAGTCCGACTTTCGGTTTAATGATGGCAGCCCGTATTTTGACAGCTGCCAGTGCAGCACTCGTCATTGTTCTATCACTAACGATTACAGCGCGTATGGTCGAGCCTAGAGTACGGGCAAAGTCACTTGGCTATATTTATATGGGAATCAGTTCTTCACTTGTACTAGGTGTACCGATTGGGATTGTCATAACAAATGCTTTTGGATGGCGAACTGTATTCCTAGGTATTTCAATTTTGACGGTTGGTTCGATTGTATTGATCGCCAAGTTCCTTGAGAAGATTCCCACTGGCGAAGTGCAGCCGCTTTCTGTTCAAATTAAAGCATTGGCAAATAAAAAGATCTTCTTTGCTCATATGGCAACGATGTTCATGCTGGCTGGTCATTACACAGTGTATGCATATTTCACACCATTCCTGGAGACCACGATGCAACTGAGTCCCTATTGGATTAGTGTGTTCTACTTCCTGTTTGGATTAGCTGCAGTTGCTGGCGGAGCATTCGGTGGCGGACTGGCAACACGTCTTGGTTCCAAGAAAAGCATTTTAATTATTTTGGGTGCGTTCGCTATCAGTTTATTCGCCCTGCCTTACTCTACATTTTCAATTCCATTATTCATCATCTTCATGATGGTTTGGGGCGGATTGAGTTGGGCATTGGCACCTGCGCAACAGGAATATATTATTCAAAGTGATCCGGTTACATCAGACGTGCACCAGAGTTTTAATAACTCGGCTCTGCAAGTCGGAATCGCACTTGGTTCCGGTGTCGGTGGTATCGTGTTCAGCCAGACGGGTGCTGTGACGAACATGCCGGCGGTTGGTGGTGTACTGGTCATCATCGCATTCATTTGTGCGGCTATCTCGTTATCGATGACTATAAAGACTCGTCAGGCAACCGTATAATCAGGTAGAATAGAGGCTGGGACATAACTAGCCAGAAGTGAGCCAAAAAAGGGTTCGATCATCGGTTTTTGATGATTGAACCCTTTTTGTATAGAAATCCTTGTATGATTTCCTATATGTTTACCTCCCTGGCAGTGTACTTTCTCAAGTTCACTGCCAGTAAACCGAAGGCTAATTCATTTTTCACCTTTTCCATTCCCCTTACAGAGAAACGAGTGAACCCTAAATTAGCCTTCAGGAATCCAAAAACTGGCTCTACGTCAATCTTGCGGTTGCCGTAAATTTCACCTGTTTTCGTATCTGAAAGCTTTTCTCGGATATATTCTTTTTGCTGTTCCCACTTTTCATTCACATACAGCTTCCTATTGTTCTCTTCTTTTGCTTTGGTACAGAAAGAACGCAATGGGCAGCTTGAACAATCCTCACATTCGTATACTTTCATGGTCCGTGTGAATTGATAACGATCCGTCCGATTGGAAAGGTAGCGGAACACGAGTTTTCTGTCATTTGGGCAAGTAAAGGTATCCGTAGTTTCGTCATATGCCCAATTCGCTGTATTGAAAGGGTCGGTTTTGTACTTCTTTTTCTTTTCTTTGCGATATTGGATATAGGTAATAAGCGGAACGCGCTTTCGATTTTCGATGACATCTCCGTAATTCTGTTCACTTCCATAACCGGCATCCGCGACAATATACTGTGGCAGATCAAAAAAGTCTTGTTCAATAGTATCTAAGAACGGAATGAGTGTACGCGTATCGGTGGGATTTGGATACACGTCAAAAGCGAGGGTATATTGCCCTTCGGTCGCAATCTGCACATTATATCCCGGTTTCAGTTGCCCATTTTTCATATAATCATCTTTCATCCGCATAAAGGTCGCATCGTGGTCCGTCTTCGAGTAGCTGTTACGATGGCCAAAGATCTTCATATCGTGTTGATATTTCTGCTTTCGAGCCAAGAAGTCTTGAAATTGTTTACGGTATTGTTTGGGTTCCTTTCGTAGCGAGCGAATTTGTTTACGTTCCTCTACATCTTCGCTAGCGTTAATCTTTTCTGTATATGTTTGGATGGTTTCATCTAGCTTCTCTACTACTTTAGAAAGTTCCGCGGTAGATAGTTCATCAAGACTTTCCCGTTCGATTTCAGGGATAATCTCTTTTTCTAACAGCTCTTCATACATCTGACTGGATCTTTCTACAAGACCCGAACTATACCGTTCCACGGACTTGCGCCAGACAAATGTAAATTTGTTCGCATTCGCCTCAATCTTCGTTCCATCAATAAAAATGGCTTCTTCATCAATTAGCTGTTTTTGTACCAGCTGGCAACGAAATTGCACGAAGCACTGACGTAATAATTCTTTCACATTAGGATCTACGCGAAAACGATTAATTGTGCGATAGCTTGGTTCATAACCTTGGGCGAGCCACATCATGCGAAGGCTGTCTTTTAACAGTCCCTCTATTTTTCTACCCGAAAAAACAGACTGTGTATAGGCACACAAAATGATCTTTAACATCATACGTGGATGATAAGATGGGCAACCTGTCCCATGCGAAAAACTGTCAAAAGCCTCTTTAGGAATGCTTTCGACTAGATCGTGCACAGCGTAAGCAATATCATGTTCTTGTAAGCTAATTTCTAAATCCAAAGGTAAAATCAGTTGATTCATGTTATAATCTTTAAACATAAGGATACCTCCGATACTTTTTGTTGTGGTGACTAAATTTTATCAGAAGGTATCCTTTTTTTCTTCCTAAAACATAAAAATCCAATACAAAAAAAGAACGGACCCGACAAGTTTCATAGGGTTCGTTCTTTTTCAATTAGAGGAGGGTTTTGTCCCAGCCTCTTTTGTATTATAGTATGCGCAGTGCATTCGCTATCTATAAAAAGACTGAAGCTTGACCATAGAACTATGGTCAAGCTTCAGTTTTAAATGAAATATTAAATACCAAGAATCGCTTTAAATACCGAAGTAGTTTCTCCACCTTTATAAAAAACATACAGTAGCAAGTACACAGCGACTCCTGTAATGGCTGTGAAGAACCAGATAACACTCGCAACAGGGCCGATTTTACGATGGCGTACAAGATTGTTCTTCAAGCCCGCATTGATCGTAATGACTCCTAATACGGCCCCTGTCGTTGCTAATATAATGTGGAAAATTAAAAACACTGTATAATAAATTTTTAACTCATCTGGTCCACCAAAAGCTGTATTTCCTATCAATACTGTTCTAGAGATATAAATGATTAAAAATAATACTGCAAACACAGCTGCCGCGATCATGGTTTTTTTGTGTGCTTCTATTTTTCTTTGCCGTATTAAATTCCAACCAATCGCGACCAGAATAGCAGAGAAGATGATGAAAATTGTGCTAATGGTCGGTAATAGTGGTAGTCCCATCCTTTGCTAACTCCTTTTTTCTCAATCAGCCATGCATAGTTAAGTTATGACGTTCGAGTAAATCTTGTCTTGTAATTTCATCCGCATTATCTTTTTCATACTGTGACCAGCTTAAGAAAATACGACCAATAATAACAACATAGACGATTTCTTGGATAACTTTCATCAATATTCCACCTAATTGCTGATCATACAGTGTAGGCATATTTGTGAATAGTTCAGGTCCGGAAATGCCAAGACCTGACAGACCTGCTAACGTTCCGCTTGGCACACAAAGTGCCATAGCCTGTAGCCACGCTTCACCACTGCTGTATGTTTCGTATACAGGTACGTCCACGAAGATAATTAACGAACAAGCAGGTGTAATGAGCAATGCACTTAATATTACATACCCAATCTTTTTCAAACCGTGAAGTTGTGGCTGTCCTTTTACGGTATTCACTACTGGCCACCAGAGACAAATAGCAGAGAAGAAAAGGGTGATGGTGAAAATAGTGTGTAATGGTAAACTTAACTTCACCTGATCCAGAATGAGTGGATAATGATACATCGAGAACATAAAAGTAAACAACAACAAACTAACGAGCGGTTTAGTCAATAGCATAAATATTTTCTTGAAAATCGTGAATGATAATAGTCTTTCCCATACCCAGTTGGGTATACCGATTATGAAGAACGGTGCTACAATCAACAGCAATATAGCCATTTGAGCCATATGGACAGAAAATAAGATATGACCTATTAAATCCATGGGTGAACCTTTGACAATATACAGTAACACCATGGAAGTCAAAAAATACACGGCTTGCGTTTTCGTTAACGGTTGTGACCCCTCAAACCGATCCCGCCATTTAACTGTTACGAGATAATATAGAACGATTCCAAGTGCAATGGCTATTAAGAAATAAGGACTCCACAAAGCCCTAAAACCAAAAATACTTAACGGCAAAACAATCACTCTCCTTTAATAATTAATCCGCTAAATCTATTCTGTGTGTAATGCTGAGTTATTTACAATACATATTCGATCACAGCACAAAGTCGACGAAGTTCTTTCCTATGCCTATTATACGAGCATACGGTTCATAACTCAATGTACGAACTTTGACAATTTCATCTAAAAGCGAATAGAAAAAGAGCTTATGGAAGAATCCATAAGCTCTTTCTATTGCTTACCACCAAACGATCGTTACAAATGTAAGTGGGAGCAAAAATCCTAACATTGCACCTGTAAACATAAACATTTGTGGAATGCCATGTCCTTTTTCATTCATATGCATGAAGTAATAAAGTTGAAGACCAACTTGTACAGCTGCAAAGAGGAATAGAGTTGGAATAATAAAGAATTTTGAGAAACCAGGAACGTCATTTAGATGAGCAAACACCATAGAAAATGATACAAGTGTTAAGAAAATCATCAGAGAAAACATCGCAACTTGGCTGCGCATTGCTTCTTTTGCTCGACGTTGAGATAGCGACTGTTCAGCAGGAGATCTTTTAATCATTTGAACTTCTGACATCAACCGATCACTCCCATCAAGTAGACTACAGTAAAGATGAATACCCAAACTACGTCAATGAAGTGCCAGTAAAGAGAAAATGTATAATACTTAGTAGCGTTATACAAGTTCAGTCCACGCTTTGAGTTACGGAAGATCAACAACGTGATCCATACTAAACCAATTGCAACGTGGAATCCGTGTGTTCCTACTAATGTATAGAAAGCGGAACTGAACGCACTATTACTGAACGTAAATCCTAATTGAACGTAATGAGAAAACTCATACACTTCTAACATCAAGAATCCAAGTCCTAATAATGCTGTTATACCTAACCATAGCTGCATCTTTTTGAAATTGAAACTCTTCAGATGGTACATTGCGTACACACTTGTTAGTGAAGATGTTAAAAGAAGCATTGTCATTACAAATACTAACGGCAATGTGTATAGTTCTTGCGTTGTGAAACCAAAGCCACTCGGACCTTTGTTTTTCAAAGCCATATACGTTGCGAACAACGTAGCGAAGAGAATTGTCTCTCCGCCAAGGAATAGCCAGAAACCAACGAATTTATTTTTAGCTTCCATAGTCGCTCTCTCAGGATGAGCTGGCCATGTTTCAGGGGTGAATTTTGTATTCAAATCCATTAGTTACGCCCCCTTTTAATATTTTCTTGATCCTGTAAGATTTGCTCTTTCGTTACATAGTAACCAAGGTCATCTTTCAATGAACGTGTAGCCATTGCAACGAACGTGAAAGCAAGACCAAAGATCAATACTCCCAGTCCCCACGAAGTTTCCTGTTGGAACATCGCACCGAATCCAGCGATGAATAATCCAAGAGTCATCAACATTGGGATAATTGAACCGTGTGGCATATGAATGTCTGTAATAGGTTCAGCTGGTGTAATCATTTCCTTACTACCTTCCATCTTCTCAATCCATAGAGTATCCAAACCACGGACTAATGGAGTTGCAGGGAAGTTATAGAAAGGTGGTGGTGATGGAATCGCCCACTCAAGTGTACGTCCGTCGCCCCAAGGATCATTTCCAACGCGCTCATTTTTAACAGTTGTCATAATGATATTGATTACCATGACTGTAAAACCAATTGCCATTAATAGCGCACCGATTGTACTTACCATGTTTGCAATGTTCCAGCCTTGTCCGTCCATAAACGTCCAAACACGACGTGGCATTCCCCAGAAACCTAACCAGTGTTGAATTAGGAATGTCATGTGGAAACCGATAAAGAAGAATACAAAAGTAATTTTCCCTAAAAACTCGCTCAACATCGTACCGAACATTTTTGGCCACCAGTAGTGAAGGCCGGCAAAAATAGCTAGTACTACCCCACCTACGATTACGTAGTGGAAGTGAGCTACGATGAAGTAAGAATCGTGTAGCTGATAGTCAAGTGGTGCTGCCCCTTGCATTACACCTGTTACTCCACCCATTACGAATGAAGGAATAAAACCTAAAGCATAGAGCATTGGAGTTGTAACTTTTATACTACCGCCCCAAATTGTAAGCAACCAGTTAAAGATTTTAACACCTGTAGGTACAGCAATTGCCATCGTCGCTACTGCGAAGATTGCGTTCGCTGTCGGCCCAAGACCAACTGTAAACATATGGTGAGCCCATACCATGAAGCCTAAGAAACCGATTAACACTGTAGCAAATACCATCGCTGTGTAACCGAATAGACGTTTCCGTGAAAATACGGAGAATACTTCTGAGAAAATACCGAATGCCGGCAAAATCAAGATATATACTTCAGGGTGACCGAAAATCCAGAAAATATGCTCCCAGATAATCGTGTTTCCGCCCATCGTATGATCAAAGAAGTTACCACTAAACATACGGTCAAACGTTAGGAAGAACAATCCAATCGTCAACGGAGGGAATGCGAACAAAATCATTGCAGACGCAACAAACGTAGTCCATGTAAACAAAGGCATACGCATATACGTCATCCCTGGTGCACGCATGTTAATGATAGTTACAAGGAAGTTAATCCCTGCCATCAACGTACCACCACCCGCGATCTGTAAACCGATTGCATAGAAATCCACACCATGTCCTGGTGAGTGAAGCGATAATGATGCATAAGATGTCCATCCAGCATCTGGAACTTCACCGAATAACCAAGAGATGTTAAGGAATAAACCACCAAATGCGAACATCCAAAAACCTAATGAGTTGATGAATGGGAACGCTACGTCACGTGCCCCGATTTGAAGCGGCATGATCGCGTTCATAAAACCAAAGAGAATCGGCATTGCTGCCAAGAAAATCATGGTCGTTCCGTGCATTGTAATTAAGTCATTAAAAAGCCCTGCGCTTACGAGATCGTTGTTTGGCGTCATCAACTGAAGACGAATGATCATCGCTTCAATACCACCAAGAACGAAGAAGAATAATCCCCCGAGGAGATACAGAATTCCGATCTTCTTATGGTCGACTGTCGTTAGCCAATCCCATAGTGTTGCGCCAAAGCCACTTTTTTGAGCAACTGAACTCACTGTGTTACCTCCTATTCAATTTCCGTTTGAAAATTATTTTGCTACTTTTAAGCCCATTAAGTATTCAGCTAAAGCATCTAAGTCTTCATCAGAAATTTGATCTTCACTGAATGAAGGCATCGTATTGCCTGGCTTATGTTTCTGTGTATCACGAATCCAATCTTTCAAGTTTTCTTCATCGTGTTCAAGGAAACCTGCCACACGATTACGATCACCGAATGAAGCCAAGTTTGGTCCTTGTGCACCAGACTCACCTACACCTGAAACTGCGTGACAACCGATACAGCTTTGAGAGAAGACTTCTTCGCCGTCAGCGTTTGCAACAACAGGTTCTTCTGCTGTTTTCTGCATAGCTGTAACCCAGCTGTCAAATTGGTCTCTCGGTAATGTTTTCACTTTAAAGTCCATCAATGCGTGAGAAGGTCCACATAGCTCAGCACATTTCCCGTAGAAAACGCCATCTTTCAAGCCGTCAGATTCTTTCTCAAATGACAGATAGAATTTATTTACGTTCTCAACGTTCGTATCTAGCTTACCGCCAACTGACGGAATCCAGAATGAGTGCTTTACGTCCGCTGCGATCAAGTTGAAATAAACTTTTTCATCAGTAGGTACTACTAGTTCCTGAGCAGTAACAATACCTAGATCAGGATACTCGAACTCCCACCAATACAACTTCGCTGTAACATCTACTACTAAGTTCTCCGCGTTGCCGTCTTCATCAACTGCTCCCATTGCCTTCACATCACCTAATTTATATGTGTAGTGAACGGTAGGAATAGCAAGAATCAAAAGTAATACTATTGGAATGAATGTCCAAAGCAGCTCAAGTGTGTGACTTCCTTCCACTTGCTCTGGGATATGATCTTCACCCAATTTGGAACGTCTGAAGCGGAATAATGCAACAGTGTAAATAATTACTACTACAATGATAACCAGTAACATGATTCCTGATGCTAATAGCAACAACTTGAACTGGTCATTAGCGACTTGTCCAGCTGGTTGGAAGGTTGAAATTTCTTCATTACCACAACCTGCCATGAACACAGCGAAAACCGCTAGTAAAGAAAAGAGACGCCACTTTTTGAGTCCTTTAATCATCGCTAACTAATACCTCTCTTTCTAAAAAAATGTTTTTCTACTCTGGAGGACTGAGTGCCCCTTTATGATGAATTCCTGTTTTAAAGAAAGAATTCCGATACGTTAGATGAATATGGAGAAAATAATCATGGATACAAACAAGATTGTCATATAATTTAAAGAATAAACGAACATTCCTGTTGCCCATTTCAAATCTTCTTTGGCTTTGAATCCTTTGATAGATAAATAAAGCCATCCAATATTCAACAGTGTTGCAAAAACTATAAACCCGGTACCGAGCTGTGGTAACAAGAATGGTAATGGAAATAGTAGCAATACCCACATGAGCATCGACTTCTTCGTCCGCTCAAACCCTTTTACAACTGGTAACATCGGAATGTTAGCCGCTCGATACTCTTCTGTTCTGCGCATAGCCAACGCATAGAAATGCGGTGGTTGCCATATGAACATGATGAAAAACAATGCCCACGCTCCCATTGGCAGTGTAGGATCAACAGCTGCCCATCCGATTAGGGGTGGAATTGCTCCTGAAAGACTTCCTACTACGGTATTGCTTACATGCTTACGTTTTGACCACATGGAATACAAAACAACATAAGCGAATACACCCAAGATGCCAAGCCAACCTGCCATAGGTGATGCAGAGAATAATAATACTTCTCCAGCCACTAAGAATGTAACGGCTAACGTCATCACAGCGGGAGCTTTAAATCTACCTGTTACTGTCGGTCTCGACTTTGTTCTCGACATGACGGGATCAATATCGCGGTCAATCAAGTTATTCATTGCGCCCGAAGATGCGATAATCAATCCTGTTCCCAGAATCGCAAATACCAGTAGATCAAAGTTGTGGAGAAAACTTTTACCAGTGAATTGAAATGCCAAAAAAAGACCGGTGAACGTAGTGATCAAGTTCGAGTTGACAATACCTATTTTGATCAGCGCCAAAAAGTCTTTCCACAAGGTAATGGTTTCTACTTTTGGATCTGCAACTGTCGAAAGCGTTCGACCGTTTGACATAATAACCCTCCTTTCAAAGTTTTCAGCAAAGACCCTATCACCTACTATATCTAAAATCGTCCGGAATTTCCAGACCAATTCTCAATTTATAGCGGTTTATGCAACCTTTGTGTCTTTATCATTCACCTTCTATATAGTAATGCATTTGTGGCTCTCATTTGTGAAGTTAAAGAGACTATTTTATGAACAATTTGTGAAAAGCCTTATACATCAGTGGTTTATTCCCTTCATGCATTGTGTTTCTGTCATTTTTTCGTTATCATAAAGCTTGCAATAGATGCTTCAATTCCACAGAATCCATTGAGATTCAACGATATATCTCAATATAATTATTTTTGGAATTCAGGCAAAATTTTACGTAAATCGACCTTTTGATGGTCAATTCAATAGAAGAAGGTGTTTCGTACTTGCGATACAACAGATTTTTAAAATGGTTTGGGGTAGCTTCAACGATCGGCATGCTCGCGATCTTACTTGGTGGAGCGCTAGTTACTAAAACCGACAGTGGTATGGGGTGTGGAAGGCATTGGCCGGGATGTAATGGACAACTTATTCCTGATGACATCACAGCAGAAGTATTAATCGAATTCTCACATCGTTTAGTTACAGGTTCAGTAGGTATTTTCATCGTCATACTGGCTATATGGTCGTGGAAAGCACTTGGTCATGTCCGCGAAACAAAGTTTTTAGCTTTTATGGCAGTATTTTTCTTGATTCTACAGGCATTGATTGGAGCAGCGCAAGTATTATGGGGACAAGGTGATTTTATCTTGGCCTTACACTTTGGGATTTCCCTCATATCCTTTGCGTCAGTCTTCCTATTAACTTTATTGGTTTTTGAAGTAGACCAGAAGTTTGACGCAGATAAGATACGTATAGACAAATCATTACGTTACCACACCATCGGGGTAACTATTTATTCATACTTTGTTATATACACTGGCGCTCTTGTTCGTCATACCAGTTCAGGTCTTGTATGTTCTGACTGGCCTTTGTGCCGGAATAACGAATTCAGCTTACCGAATAATATGTATGAATGGATACAAATGGGTCACCGTTTAGCTGCAGCTTTGATTGTTGTATGGATTGGGTTCATCGCAATTAAAGCCATTAAACATTATAGTGATCAACGCGTTATTTACTGGGGTTGGATTACAGCATTTGGCTTAGTACTCGCACAAGCAACTACAGGGATGATTGTCGTACTGACTAAATTAAATCTCTATTTTGCTTTGTTACATTCGTTGTTCATCACATTATTATTTGGCTTATTAACTTATTTAGTTCTTTTAGTCTCTCGCAACCGGATAAAGAAGTAATTTGAGAGCGTGCAACAGCTGTTTTAAAGGTTGTTGCGCGCTATTTGTATCTAACTATAGAAAAACAGCTTCCACTGTCTTAACGACATGTGGAAGCTGTTTTTTTAATGTTCTAATTCAATCAATAAGTCTCCTGATGAGATAGAATCTCCAGGACTTGCGTATATGGCTTTAACAACGCCCGCAAAAGGAGCTTGAATCGTTGTTTCCATTTTCATAGCCTCTGTAATTAACAAATGCTCACCGCGTTTTACTTTAGCGCCAATTGAAACCGCAACTTGTAAAACAGTTCCTGGCATAGTAGCCGCAATATGCGTTTCATTTGTAGGATCGGCTTTTTGCTTCGTATCATCTTTTGTTTCCACTTGGAAATCTTGGATAATGATTTCACGTGACTGTCCGTTTAACTCGAAATACAGCGTCCGTGTTCCGTCGGGATTAGGTTCACCGATCGATACCAATTTGACGATAAGTGTTTTACCGAACTCAATCTCAATTTCGATTTCTTCGCCTAAACGTAAGCCATACAGGAATTCTGGCGTATTGATGACAGAAACATCATCAAACTGTTTTCTTACTTCGATATATTCTTCAAAGACTTTAGGATATAGGACGTAAGCGAGCGCATCATGCATTGTAGCGGGCTTTTCCATTTTTTCCCTTAACTTCTTTAGAACGTCCTGGAAGTTTACTGGCGCCAATAACTCGCCGGGACGTACAGTGATCGCTTTGCGCCCTTTTAAAATTACTTCCTGTAGCTCTTTCGGGAAACCGCCATATGGCTGACCGATTGAACCTTCGAAAAACTCAATAACGGATTCAGGGAAATCGATAGTTTGTCCTTTTTCAATGACCGTATGCTCGTCCAATTCATTTTGTACCATGAACAACGCCATATCCCCTACTACTTTAGATGATGGTGTCACTTTGACAATATCACCAAAGAGGAAGTTCACACGGGAATACATTTTTTTCACTTCTTCCCAGCGCTCTCCAAGCCCTACAGCTTTCGACTGCTGTTGCAAATTCGAATATTGACCACCCGGCATCTCATGAACATAAATTTCCGAGTGTGGACTATTCATGCCACTTTCAAAAGGTTTGTAGTATTTTCGTACATCTTCCCAGTAATGCGAAAGTTTCTCTAAGGATTCTGTATTTGCACGTACATGACGTTCATTGTTTTGCATTGCATACGCAAGTGAATTGGCTGAAGGCTGAGAAGTCATACCCGCCATTGATCCAATAGCTGTATCGACAATGTCCACTCCCGCTTCTATCGCTTTGGCATACATATAAATACCGTTGCCGCTCGTATCGTGTGTATGCAAATGAATTGGCAGACTTGTTGACGCTTTCAATTCTGAAACTAGACGATAGGCCGCTTCAGGTTTTAGCAATCCCGCCATATCTTTGATTGCCAATATATGCGCACCGACTGATTCCAATTCTTTGGCCATCTCTTTGTAGTAGTTGACCGTATATTTGGCACGATTGTCGTCCAGAATATCTCCTGTATAACAGATTGTCGCTTCTGCAATTTTTCCTGTCGAACGTGTTTCATCAATTGCCACTTCCATACCTTTAATCCAGTTCAAGCTATCGAAAATACGGAATACATCAATACCTGATGCAGCCGATTCCTTTATGAATTCACGGATGACGTTATCTGGATAGTTTGTATAACCAACAGCATTGGCTCCTCTGAAGAGCATCTGGAACAAGACATTAGGTACTTGCTTGCGTAATTTCTCGAGTCGATCCCACGGGCTTTCTTTCAAGAATCGATATGCTACATCAAATGTCGCGCCTCCCCACATCTCGAATGAGAAGAGATCAGGTAATAAATGCGCACTTTCTGTTGCAATCTGCGTTAACTCTTTCGTTCTCATACGCGTAGCCAATAAAGACTGATGTGCATCACGGAAAGTAGTATCTGTCAGTAGTACATCATCTTGCTTTAATACCCACTCGACTAACCCATCTGCACCTTGCTCGTCCAAAATCTGTTTCGTCCCTTTGGGTATCGGCATACTATAATCAATTTTTGGTATACGTACAGGATGTAAAACAGGACGTGTTGAGTCATCAATGCCAGGGAATCCGTTAATGGTAACGTTTCCAAGATATGATAAAGCTTTCGTTCCTCTATCTTGCTTCTTCGCAAATGCGAATAGTTCCGGCGTTTCATCGATAAAGCTCGTATTGTAGTGGCCCGATAAAAAGTTTTCATGACATACGACATTTTCAAGGAAAGGTATATTCGTTTTAATTCCACGAATTCTGAATTCCTTCAAATTTCTGTGCATTTTACTTGCAGCATCCCCAAAGGTCGAGCCCCAAGTTGAAACCTTCACTAATAATGAATCATAGTACGGACTAATCACAGAACCTTGATACGCATTGCCGGTATCCAAGCGAACACCAAATCCGCCACTCGAACGATAGACCATTACTTTTCCTGTATCAGGCATGAAATCATTCAACGGGTCTTCCGTTGTAACACGTGATTGAATAGCATAACCAAATAACGGAATATCTTGTTGCGCTGGTATGTTCACACGTTCAGAATGAAGTGCTTCGCCTGCTGCGATCAGCACTTGTGACTGCACAATATCAATTCCTGTAATCATTTCTGTAATCGTGTGTTCTACTTGAATACGCGGATTAACTTCGATGAAATAGAAAGAATCATCAGCTACTAAAAACTCTACTGTACCTGCATTGATATAAGATACATTTTTTGATAGTTTAACAGCTGCATTACAAATCTCATGGCGTAACTCTTCCGTCAATGAAATGGAAGGAGCGATCTCCACTACCTTTTGATGGCGACGCTGAATAGAACAATCGCGTTCGTACAAATGGACTATCTCTCCATATGTATCACCTAGTATTTGTACTTCGATATGTTTTGGGTTCGTAATGTATTTCTCTACATAGACTTCATCAGATCCAAATGCTGATTTCGCTTCGGATTTCGCGCGGTTATAAGCCTCTTGCACTTCTTCCGGTGACTCGACGATTCGCATACCGCGACCACCGCCACCTAACGAAGCTTTAATAATAATCGGATAGCTATGCTGCTCACCAAATGCCGCAACCTCTTCTACAGAGGTAACCGGTCCATCACTGCCTGGTATGACGGGGATATCAGCTAATATCGCTTGTTCCCGAGCTTTTACCTTATCGCCAAACATTTCTAAATGGGTTGATGTCGGACCAATAAAGATAATACCCTCTTCTTCTAAACGTGCTGCGAATTGAGCATTCTCCGCTAAAAATCCGTAGCCCGGGTGAATGGCATCGACATTCGCTTTTTTCGCAATGTCGATAATTCCTTCAATATCCAAGTATGCATCGATAGGTTTTTTGCCTTCACCCACTATAAATGACTGATCGGATTTGTAACGATGTAGTGAGGCACGATCTTCAGCTGAATAAATACCAACTGTAGCAATACCTAATTCTGTACATGCTCGAAATACACGAATTGCAATCTCGCCGCGGTTTGCGACTAGTACTTTCCTAATCTCTCTTCTTTCCACCAACAAATCAATCCCCTCTACTCTGTTCTTTCATATTTGACAAACATTGAAACGTTCATCAATATACCAAGCGCAATCGACAAGAACACAACAGACGTACCGCCATAACTAATGAACGGCAATGTAACTCCTGTTAATGGAATCAATCCTGTCAATCCTCCTAAGTTTACCAGTGTTTGAATAGCAATCAAGCTACCTACACCGGCAGCGAGCATTCTGGCATGTGCGTCTTTTGTACGCAGTGCAACAGTAAACGCTCTCATCACGATGAAAAATAGACCTCCAAGAACAAGTGTTGTTCCAAGTAATCCAGTTTCTTCAGAGATTACTGCCATAATAACATCAGTATGTGGTTCAGGTAAATAGCCAAGTTTCTGAATACTGTTTCCTAGGCCTACTCCTTTCAGCCCGCCGGCACCAATTGCAATGTATCCATTGACAATTTGCAGGCCTGAACCTTGTATGTATTCAAAGGGATCTGTAAAGGCAAGAAAGCGCCCCATACGCGAAGCGGTCATGACCGTTTCCCACTTAATCCAGAGAACAATCCCGATTAATACGCCAAGCAGAGCAAAGAAACGACTGATGATCAGATAATTCTTCACTTTCATTCCACTTGCCATGATGACAGATATAGCCACGAGAAATAAAATCATGGTGGCTCCAAAATCCGGTTCCAACAGAACTAATAAAAGAGTGGCTGTTAAAACAGAAAATGTCGGGAATATAGTAGTTTTGATTTCATCCAATGTTCCTGCATAATATTTATTTGCAAATACACCGGAGAAATATACGATAAATGCAATTTTTGCTACTTCTGTTGGCTGTAAGTTCCCTACTCCAAATGGTAATGAAAGCCAACTTTTCGCCCCTACAGCATCACCAAATCCTATGAATTTCACAAGGATCAATAGAGAAAACATGACGGTCAGCGTTCCATACAAGAACTTTTTATTTCTATAATGCCGGTAAGGAATAATAGATGCTAACAGAAACACCGGAATCGCAATGGCTAAGTTCGTCAATTGTTTCTTAAAGAAATGGGATGGTTCAAAGTTATAAATATTCATGGCCCAAACCATGCTTGCACTGTAAATCATAATCAGCCCAAATAAACAGAGCAGTAAATATACGATAAATAATGGATAGTCAAAATTACGTAAAATTCGATTCATATAAGTCTTCATTTTCATTGTACCTCGTCGTCTTAAATAAAAAACTCAAACTGTTGGAGTAGTTTGAGTCTTCCATTTATTTATTTGTATACAGTTCGTGTAAAATATTTAACTCTTTTTCCAGAACAGAGATGATTTCACGGCCTTTATCCTGTTCGACTAGGCCGAGCTTAACAGCAAAATCAATCTCACGGGATAATCCGTACATTTGCGTATCAAGCACTTCCTCATATAGTGGACATTGTGGCATCGTTAAATTATCCATTTGAACTTTGATCAGTTTAGCAATTTTTTCTGCATCGATTTGCAGTTGTTTCATGGCTTGTTCTTTGTACGTATCTTGAACTTCTATTTCCATGGAGACGCCCCCATTATTCATTATTCCCGCAAGGTGTTAATGTCTAAATTGTATCTTTTGCTCTTGCAAAATGCAAGCGTTACCCAATGAAAAAATGAACTGAAATGAAATCCTTTTCACTTCTTCTATGAAAAGGTATACTAAATTTAGTGACTATGGATTGAGGGGGATATATTTTGGAACTTATTATACCGATTACTGGAAATGTGAAACATGCAATTACATTAGATCCTACTGTTTGGATATTTGATGATCGCCGTATTGATTTGGATGAATTTTTCTCAGAGGATTTTGTCGAAATAGATGAAATGGAAGAGTATAAAGAAAAAATGGGTAAACACTGGTCTAGAGAAATCATGGAAGGTGCCACGTACCCACCCACTTTAAAAAGTGAAAAAAGATATGAAAAAGATAAAATGCTGTCAAGCAGCTTTGGTATTGTATTGAAACCATTTATACACAATGCTGTTCCATCTGCAAATGCAACAATGTTTACACTCATTACAAAAGACGAAAAATACACGTATCCACTTGAGGAAGCAGCTAACGTAATTTTCAAATTCAGTCATAATGGTAAACCTCTTCGCGAAGACGGGCCTGTACATGTACTGTTTAAAGACGGGTCAAATCAAGATTCACCGATTCGTTATGTCCAAGCTATCCAAGTGGATTAAAGGAGAATTTCCAATGCGCGTTAAATGTGTCATATGTGACCAAAACGATCAATTAGAGGATGACAATCCGCTTGCTAAGAAATTACGAAACCGGCCCATTCATACGTATATGTGCCCTACTTGTAGAGAGCGGATCAGCAATTTGACAGAGAAACGAATCGCAACTGGTAACTTTGTTTTCCATCGTAGCTCAGATCCAACTGAAAAAGATTTTTAATCCAACTAAAAGACTCCGTTACTGAGTAACGGAGTCTTTTTTGTGTTCATTCATTCGTCGAACACGATAGATAATGAGAATGGCAGCAGCCACAAACAGTCCTTCTACGATTGGCAGGAAGAAAGCTAAGAATGTTAATATTATACACCCGATGAATAAGAACGTATAGATGATAACATTTCGACCAAAACTAATCTTCCTTGCGAATCCGAGTTTATACACAATAGCAGACATGATGAAAACGAGCGCAAACAGAATATAGCCGGCTGTCGTGAAATTTGGCGCATACTCATAAATGATGCGCGCAGTTCCCGACAACCGATTGTAGACCATTTCTGAATCCTCTACTCTCATTCCATACATTCCCTTCTATCTTTATTATTCGCCAAGTTTTTTCTTTTTGTTTACGCGTTCGCGTTCATTCTTATCAAGAACTTTTTTACGTATACGAATAGATTCTGGAGTAACTTCACAGTACTCGTCATCACCAATATATTGCAACGCTTCTTCAAGCGACATAATACGTGGCTTTTTCGTTGTAACAGTTTGGTCTTTCGAAGCCGAACGTACGTTAGTAGCATGTTTGATTTTCGTTAAGTTAATTGTCAAATCGCTATCACGGTTACTTTCCCCGACTACCTGACCAGCATAGATTTCTGCACCAGATGCAACAAACATCGTTCCACGGTCTTCGAGTTGCATAACACCATAACCAGTTACTGTACCGTTCTCCATAGATACAAGAACTCCGTGACGTCTGCCACCGATTTTACCAGTTGTGACCGGCTTATAGCTGTCAAACGTATGGTTTAAGATACCGTATCCACGAGTCAATGTAAGGAAATCTGTTGTATAACCGATCAATCCGCGAGCGGGTACCAAGAAGATCAAGCGTACTTGTCCGTTACCGTTATTGATCATATCCAACATTTCACCCTTACGTTCACCAATAGATTCAATGATTGATCCAGTATGTTCTTCCGGAACATCAATTTGAACGCGTTCGTAAGGCTCGCTACGCTTACCATCGATTTCGCGAATGATTACTTGTGGCTTGGAGACTTGAAGTTCGAAACCTTCACGACGCATATTCTCGATAAGAATAGACAAGTGAAGTTCTCCACGTCCAGATACGATCCATTCGTCTGGAGAATCTGTTTGGTCTACTCGTAATGAAACGTCCGTCTCTAGCTGTTGATCTAAACGCTCTTGAATCTTACGTGAAGTGACCCATTTCCCTTCGCGACCAGCAAATGGACTATTATTAACTAAGAAACGCATTTGAAGCGTTGGCTCATCGATGTGGAGTGCAGGAAGCGCTTCTTGATGATCAGTTGGACAAACTGTCTCACCGACATCAATGTCACCCATTCCTGAAACGGCTACGAGGTCGCCTGCGTATGCTTCTTCAACTTCGACTCTCTTCAAGCCTAGGAAACCGTATAGTTTCGTCACACGTAAAGTCTTGACAGATCCATCACGCTTAAGAACTGCGACTTGTTCTCCAACTTTCATCGTTCCACGGAAAATACGTCCGATTCCGATACGACCAACGTAGTCGTTGTAATCAAGTAGAGATACTTGGAACTGAAGCGGCTCGTCACGATTGTCGATTGGTGATGGTATGTTTTCAAGAATGGATTCATAAAGAACACGTAACGTGTCTTCTTGTGTTGCAGGATCTGGAGAAAGGCTCGCAGTACCATTGAACCCAGAAGCAAAAACAACCGGGAATTCCAATTGCTCATCATTCGCATCAAGCTCGATGAATAATTCAAGTACTTCGTCTACTACTTCCTCTGGTCTTGCGAAATCACGGTCAATTTTATTTACAACAACAATTGGCTTCAAGTTTGTTTCCAAAGCTTTTTTCAAGACGAATCGAGTTTGTGGCATACATCCTTCGAATGCATCAACCACTAAAATTACGCCGTCTACCATGCGCAAGATTCTTTCTACTTCGCCACCAAAGTCAGCGTGTCCTGGTGTATCCAAGATGTTGATTTTTGTGTCATTATATTCAATAGCAGTGTTTTTAGCTAGGATCGTAATTCCTCGCTCACGCTCAAGTTCGTTCGAGTCCATTGCACGTTCATCTACGTGCTCATTCGACCGGAAAATACCGGATTGTTTAAGTAATTGGTCGACCAATGTCGTTTTACCATGGTCTACGTGGGCAATAATTGCAATATTTCTAAGATCAGTACGTTCGTTTGTCATTTTTTCACTCCGTTTATCTTTATTTCAGATGTTCAACTGTGTTATTATAGCACAAGATAGTTCAATTAAATAACATTTTAATTTATATGGAGGGATTTTTTTGAAAGACATTAAGTGGATTTTCGTAATTTATTCACTCGGCGCCGTACTTTCCATGTCCGCAATTGGTATTGGAGTAGGTATGCGTAGCCTACTAGTTGTCGTCCTTGCCATTGTCGCTCTAATTTTAATAATGGGTAACGGATTCAAAACAAAAGCACGTATGCGTAGAGAAGGCACGCTATAAATAACTCAAAGGGACTGTACATTAAACCGTTTTGGTTTAACAAACAGCCCCTTTTTTATTTTAGTCGGATATAATTTGATAAAATTTCCTCATGTAATCCCGGACGTGTGACAATAAATGTGTCAGATCCAAGTAGATGTGGCGTCTCACCTTTTAAATTCGTTGCTACAGCCCCTACTTCTTGCGCAATGACAATTCCCCCAGCGATATCCCAAGGCGCCAGTCGCATAGAAATATACGCGTCAATCTTACCAGATGATACATACGCCAGCTCAATCGCTGCTGAACCATATGATCGCGTTCCGCGGCAACGTGTGACGAGCTCAATAATTTTTTCGTTTTCTACGCGATGATTTGGCGCAACCCAGCTAGCATTGATGCCGATGATTGCTTCTTCAAGTGGAGTAATTTCCAGTTGCGGTAGACGCTCATCATTGAAATAAGCACCTTCACCTTTCGCTGCATGGTATAACTCATCCCGCATTACATCATATATGTAGCCCAGCATCCCCACGCCGTCTACATAAATCCCCAATGAAATCGCAAAGTTTCTTCTCTGATGGATAAAATTCATCGTTCCGTCTATTGGATCTAGGAACCAAACTACTCCGTCAAGCGAAGAAATTTCATCTCCAAATCCCTCTTCTGAAACCATTTTATGCTCAGGAAAATCTTGTCTTACCCGTTCAATAAAAAAGCTTTCCACTTCTCTATCAATATTGGTAACTAGATCATTAGCGTCTGCCTTTGAATCGATGTCAATTGTACTAAAAAAAGACACTCGTATTTTGTGGCCAGCCTCTTTGATTAACGATTTCGCATATCGATCTATCGCATTAAGATTCATTCTGCCACCTCTTCCCACTCCGACTATCGCTAGTATAACACAGAGGCAACGGAACGAAAAAGATAACAGTGATAGGATATTAAGTAAAAAGACACCCCGTCACATTTTCTTCATTTCTGAAGTAAATGGGGATGTCTTTTTACTAAACCGTACTTACATCGAAAAAACATTAAGTGTCTCCAATTCATTGTGAATTTCTGTCAATCGTAGTTTACTTTTATCAACTTGAACTGTGTCTTGGTCTTGTAGTGCGTCGTATAGAGTAGCTAATTCATAATCCAATTCCAATTGTAAAGTTCTCACATATTCTCTCTCAACATCTTCTTTTCGGATAAAATGAACGACCTGTTTCATAAGTAGCACCCCTTTTAGTTAATATTTGACTCTAACCGTCTTATCAGTAAGATATGCGAAAATTCCGACTTTTATTGGTTAGAAGCCTTGTTATTTTAAATTATTCCCCGTTTACTGATAAGATAAACGTAGTCACTACAAACTGGAGGAGATTTTCTTGATTCAGTCTTATTGGTCATCAAATGATTTTGATGTTTTCACCGTTGATGGCTTGGATAATCGCATGAAAGCTTTGCAGGAAAAGATACAACCAAAATTCATAGAATTAGGAAATCATTTTGCACACCGCCTTTCCGCACACGGTACGGGTGAGTTTTTTCCACATGTTGCAAAACACGCAAGACGAACTGTAAATCCGCCACGGGATAGTTGGGTGGCATTCGCTCCTGCTAAGAGAGGCTATAAAGCGTTACCTCACTTTCAGATTGGCTTGTGGGGCACACATTTATTCATCATACTGGCAATTATTTATGAAAATCCCGATAAAAAAGGAATTGCTACACGTTTAGAAAAAGAAATGAACGTAATGACTTCGTTGCCAAAGGATTTTGTTATATCTGGAGATCATATGAAGCCTGAAGCCGAGCGAATTGGTGAAGTAGGTACAGAAGGACTTGAGAAGTTGCTGGATCGTCTGCAAACTGTGAAAAAAGCAGAGTTTTTAGTTGGTCGTCACCTTTCAAGAGATGAAGCATCCAAAATGAGCGAAAAGCAATTTTATGAGTATGCAGAAGATACGTTCACCAAATTATTACCTGTTTATGATGTAGTTATTGATTCTTTTGATTGAAAATAAAAATCGCGCGAAATAGCACCGCCGGTCGATGTCCGATGCAGAGGATTTTCCCTCATGATCAACTAATTTGGCATTCCAGGCAAATCATCCATCACATGTGAGAGCAAAATAAAAGACACCCATTGAGACAGGTGTCTTTTGCTTTGATTATTTTTTCACCTTTAGCAGTTCGCCAGGTTTACTCTCTTTAGCCGCCTTCACTACGCGAAATGCTACATAGTCACTACTTTCCTCGAATTCCTTGCACAACGTTTTTTCTTCAGCCATGGATGGAACCACACTTTTGAAAGCTCGATAATATCTCATAAATTCGTCACGTTCGATATTCGATTCATACGCTTGCTCTACTTTTGTGAAAAAATCGATCACCTTAACAATCTCTTCTGTTGACCAATCCGCACGTAGCGGATATTGATAACCTGCCATTTACTTCTCTCCTATCTGACACTCCATTTTTCTCGTATTGTTAACGCTTCATTTTTCATTCGTTCAAACAATTTGGCGACACTTGGAACATCCTCGATCATACCCGCTACTTGGCCACCCCAACCAAAGCCTTGATCATTCATACCATCGTGAATGAATTTACGATTGGCATCTCCGCTAATAAATGCTTTCAGCCCTTCGTAACCGGCATCTTCCGCTTCTAATTTTAGAATCTTCTCTGTCCACTCATTCGTTAATGCACGTGCAGGTGCACCGATTGTCCGTTTGATAATCGTCGTGTCCTGTTCACTACTAGCTAAAAGAGTTTCTAGATAAGCAGGTGATGCATCGACACATTCTTTCGTCGCTATGAAACGAGTGCCCATCTCGATCCCTTCTGCCCCGAGTGCTTGTGCTGCCATCCAGCCCCGCCCATCTCCAATACCACCTGAGCCAATGACTGGTATAGTAACGGAATCTACAATTCTTGGGATTAATACCATCGTACCAATATCATCACGGCCTAAATGTCCGCCGCCTTCTTGTCCAACTGCTATGACAGCATCAGCGCCAATCTCTTCAGCTTTTTGCGCTTGCCTTCTAGCCGCCACCAACACCATCTTCTTCACATCAGTACCTGTTAACATTTCAAATAGTGGCGCAGGATTTCCTCCGGTAACCGATATAATATTGATGTTTTCTTCCAATGCAGCTTCCACCATCGCTTCATACGATCTACCATGATTACCAATGGCAAAATTTACACTAAAGGGTTTATTTGTCTTTTGGCGAACTTTGCGGATTTCTTCTTTCAATGCTTCAGGCGAAGATAGACTCATCGCTGTAATTTGGCCGAGACCGCCTGCTTCCGAAACGGCAGCAGCCAAGTCTGAATAAGCCAAATAGGCAAGTCCTCCTTGCACAATCGGATATTCAATTCCAAACAGTTTTGTCACTCTAGTTTCCCACATGAAAATCCCCCATTTTTTCATAATGTAAAAAGGCCCATGAGAAAAATTCCCCATGGGCTGTTCAATTCTAGCTGTTTTATTTCGTCATCATGTGAATCGGCTTACCAAGTGCAACTTCTGCTGCTTCCATGGAAATCTCGCCTAATGTAGGGTGAGCATGAATAGTCATAGAAATATCTTCAAGTGTCATACCTGCTTCAATCGCTAGACCAAGTTCTGCAATCATGTCAGAAGCATTTTCCCCAACGATTTGTGCGCCAAGTAATAAGCCGTCTTCTTTGCGGCCTACAAGCTTCACGAAACCTTCTGTAGCATCCAATGAAAGAGCACGGCCGTTTGCTGCAAACGGGAACTTACCACTTATTACATCATATCCTTCATCTTTTGCTTGCTTTTCGTTTAAGCCTACAGTTGCTAGTTCAGGATCTGTGAAGCATACAGCTGGAATCGCCATATAATCTACTTCAGATTTTTCTCCAGCAATAGCTTCTGCTGCAACTTTCGCCTCGTAAGAAGCTTTGTGCGCAAGCTGAGGTCCCGCCACGATATCACCGATTGCATATACATTCGGTAGATTTGTACGGCATTGCTTGTCCACTTCGATCAAACCACGGTCCGTCATGTTCAAGTCAAGACTTTCCAAACCGATTTCATCTGTATTCGGACGACGGCCCACCGTTACAAGAACGTAGTCCGCTTCAATTTTCACTTCTTCACCTTTAGCTTCGTAAGTTACTACGACACCATCTTTAGTTTCTTCAACGCCCTTAGCAGATGCTTTCACAACTACTTCAACGCCTTTTTTCTTCAAGCCTTTTTTTACGATTTGCGTCATTTGTTTTTCGAAACCAGCAAGGATATCATCCGCACCCTCAAGAATGGTTACTTCAGATCCCAGATTAGCATAAGCAGATCCAAGTTCTGTACCAATATAACCGCCACCGACAACGACAAGCTTTTTCGGTAATTCTTTCAAACTTAGAGCACCGGTAGAATTGATTACACGGTCTGTAAATTTGAATGAAGGGATTTCAACTGGGCGTGCACCCGTTGCGATGATAACGTTGTTGAATTTATAGGTTTGAGCAGAGTTGTCTGTCATCACACGTACAGTGTTCGCATCCACGAAATACGCTTCACCTGCAACAGTTTCTACTTTGTTTCCTTTAAGCAAACCGGATACGCCGCCCGTTAACTTAGACACAACACTTTCCTTAAACTTCATAGCTTTAGAAAAGTCTAGTTCGACAGATTTCGCAGTGATTCCCATAGCATCTGCATTCTGAGCATCCACAAAGCGGTGTCCAACAGAAATCATTGCTTTAGAAGGAATACATCCAACGTTCAAACAAACGCCGCCGATTGTATCTTTTTCTACGATTGTAACTTTTTGACCAAGTTGAGCTGCGCGTATTGCTGCCACATATCCTCCTGGGCCTGAACCTACTACAAGTGTGTCAACTTCAATTGGAAAATCTCCTACTACCATTGCTTTACGCCTCCATTAATAAAAGTGATGGATTACTTATTAATTCCTTAAGATAGTTTAACGCTAATTGCCCCGTTACGCCATCAATCACTCTGTGATCAAATACTAATGATAATGCTAACATAGGTGCCGCTACAATTTCACCATTTTTCACAATAGGTTTTTCAGAAATTCTTCCAATACCTAAAATAGCTACTTCCGGATGGTTAATGATCGGTGTAAACCACTGTCCACCTGCAGAACCAATGTTCGTGATCGTACATGATGCACCTTTCATTTCTGCTGCTTGAAGTTTTCCATCGCGCGCTTTTCCAGCAAGCTCATTCACTTCATTTGAAATAGCAAACATGGACTTGCGATCAGCATTTTTAACGACGGGTACCATTAGACCGCGATCTGTATCTGCTGCAATTCCGATATTATAGTAGTGTTTTTGAATTAATTCTTCTGTTGCATCGTCTAATGACGTGTTCAGTTGAGGGAACTCACGCAATGTTGCTACAAGCGCTTTTACTACATACGGAAGATACGTTAACTTAACATCTTTCTCCGCCGCAATTGCTTTGAATTCTTTTCGATGTGCAACTAGTGCAGTAACATCCACTTCATCTAACAATGTAACATGTGCCGCTGTGTGTTTTGAATTTGACATCGCTTTTGAGATGGCTTTCCGCATAGGAGACATTTTCTCACGAGTCTCTGGGAATTCACCTTCAAAGATAGGCGCTTGCTTCTCTGAAGTATCAGGCGTTGCCGCGTCTTGCTGAGATTGGGTCTTTTCTTCAACAGATGGTTGTTGACCTCCCGCTTTAAATGAATCTATATCTTCTTTTACTACACGGCCGTTTTTTCCACTCCCTGCAACTTGCGCTATCGCTACATCGTGTTCTCGTGCATATTTACGAACAGATGGCATTGCGATTACTCGGCGATTTTCATCGACTTCACTAGTAGTTGTCTTGGTAGTTTGTTGTTTTTGCGGTTCTGCCGATTGTTGTTCTCCAGATGCTTGTTCAGGTTTCTTGGAATCTACGCTACCAAGCGCTTCCCCTACTTGTTCATGAGACTTTTCTGCACTCGCTTCTTCATTAGAAGAGTCCGTACCTTCTTCATCGTCTTCATGATCTGGAATACCATGATCCGGTGCATCAAAACGCACTAATTTATCACCAACAACTGCTACAGTACCTTCAGTAACATAAATTTCTTCTACTGTACCTGATACAGGTGATGGAATTTCTACTACGGATTTATCATTTTGTACTTCTAGTAATGTATCATCTTCTTGGATTTCATCGCCTGGTTTTACGAACCACTTGACGATCTCCCCTTCGTGTATACCTTCACCAATGTCTGGTAATCGAAATTCATAAGTCACGTAATTCACCCTTCCTGGATTGTCCGACTAGTATTTAGAATGTAAGAACTTCTCTTGCTTTCGCTGCAATGTCTTTGGCATTAGGCAACCAAGTGTTTTCGCCTGCCGCAAACGGATATACCGTGTCTGGTGCCGTCACGCGCAGCACTGGAGCTTCTAGGCTCAAAATAGCGCGTTCAGTAATTTCAGCTACAACGTTAGCAGCAATTCCCGCTTGCCGCTGAGCCTCTTGTACGACGATTGCGCGATTTGTTTTTTCAACGGATTGAATGATTGTTTCTATATCAATAGGCTGAATCGTACGTAAATCGATGACTTCCACTGAGTAATTTTCTTTTTCAAGCGCTTCAGCAGCTTTTAAGCTTTCCTGCACCATTGCACCATATGTGACAATCGTCAAATCTTTACCTTCACGCTTAATATCAGCTTTTCCTAAAGGAATAGTATATTCTTCTTCAGGAACTTCTTGTCTGAATGAGCGATATAGTTTCATATGCTCCAAGAAAATTACGGGATCATCACTCTTGATTGCAGATATAAGTAATCCTTTTGCATCGTACGGAGTAGATGGGATAACCACTGTTAAACCAGGTTGTGATGCCACTAGACCTTCTAAGCTGTCTGCGTGCATTTCTGGAGTGGCTACACCGCCACCAAATGGAGCACGTATCGTAATCGGTGCATTGAAATGGCCACCTGTTCTAAAGCTCATTCTCGCAATTTGTCCACTCACTGAATCCATTACTTCAAATAGAAAACCGAAGAATTGAATTTCCATAATAGGACGAAAACCAGTAAGTGCTAGGCCAATTGCCAATCCACCAATACCAGATTCAGCTAGCGGCGTATCAAATACGCGCTCCTCACCGAATTCTTTATGAAGGCCTTCCGTCGCACGGAAGACACCTCCGTTTGCGCCTACGTCTTCACCGAATAGCAATACATTTTCATCCGTTTTCAGCTCAGTACGAAGCGCATCTGTAATCGCTTGAATCATTGTTAATTCTGCCATGGATTATTTCGACTCCTTTCCAGCATACGCATCTAATTGTTCTTGTAAGTTAAATGGCATTTCGCCTTTATACATAATCTTCATAAAGTCTGTCGCTTTTTGTTTAGGCTGTCCATCTGCTTTTTTGATAGCTTCTTTAATTTCTTCTTTCGCACGTTCAATTACTTTTTCCTCTTGTTCTTTAGACCAAATACCTTTGGCTTCCAAATATGTTCTAAAACGCACGATCGGGTCACGTTTTTCCCATTCATTATCAATATCCGATGTACGGTATCGTGTCGGATCATCACCAGCCATCGTATGAGGTCCATAACGGTAACACATTGTTTCGATCAACGTTGGTCCATCTCCATTGACTGCACGTTCTCTTGCATCACGTGTTGCCACATATACTGCCAATGGATCCATTCCATCTACCAGTACACTTGGCACGCCTGCCGCTACACCCTTTTGAGCGAGTGTTTTTGCTGCTGTCTGGACATCACGATGTGTGGAAATCGCATATTGGTTATTCTGAATGACGAAGATAGCAGGTACTTTATAGGCCCCTGCAAAGTTCAATCCTTCGTAGAAATCACCTTGTGATGTTCCGCCATCACCTGTGTACGTAATGACAACTGATTTTTGCCCTTTTTTCTTAAAGCCTAGACCTACACCAGCAGCCTGGACATATTGTGCACCAATGATGATTTGGGGCGGGAAAATATTAAGCCCATCAGGAATCACACTTCCTGCATAATGCCCTCTTGACCATAGAAATGCCATATGCAATGGCCAACCATGGAATAATAACTGAGGAACGTCACGATATCCAGGGAGAATGAAATCATCTTTTTCCAACACATATTGAGAAGCTAACTGGGAAGCTTCTTGTCCTGCCGTAGGAGCATAAAATCCGAGACGTCCTTGTCTATTTAAAGAAATGGATCGTTGGTCAAGGATACGTGTATAAACCATGCGATTCATCAATTCCACTAATTCTTCATCGGGAAGTTTCGGATCCAAGTCCTTGTCTACGATCTTTCCTTCTTCATTCAATATTTGCACCATATCAAATTGACTTTCAATCAGTTGAAGCGCTTTCACAGGATCATACTGATTACCTTTTTTAGCTACCATATCTTGATCTCTCCTTCATATCTGTATTATATCGATTTCAAATAAAGTTAATACAACTTCTTATAAATATTAGTATACGCAAAACTGAGCACTTGGTCAACCATTGTAATCAAAGACTTCTTAGTCTTTTTTATATTTTTCTAAAAACATACTGTACTAACACAATATCCATTCTGTATTGGTACAGATGCGTTTTTTCTTAACTGACACTCAGCATTCTGTAGCCTTAAAATTCATCATTAGATATCCATACAGCAACTCAGATTACAGCCTCATTCGCATTCTTGATCTGCTCCAACAATCGATTATGGCGTACTACTTGTTCCTTTTAATAGTATTTACTCCATACTTTACATTTCCTTTTTAATGTGTTTCTAAACTTTTCAAAGCACGAGCAGCTAATCTGTTTACTTCCCTAGTCGCTTCATTAAATTCTATAAGTGATTGTTGACTGGAAGTGATTAACTCGTTTACTTCATTGACTTGTTTTTGAAGTTCATGCTCACGGATAGAGTGATCTTCAATTTGCGTATATAATTGCGTCTGACTATCTATCAACTTTTTATACTGCATGATGAACGTCTCATGTATATCCGAACGTTCATAAAGTGTTTCAATTACTACACCTAATTGATCATGTAAATCCATCTGCTCCATCCATTCAGACATACGGTCTATCTCTTTCTTCGATTCGCGTAAAGAATTTTCCTCTTTTTCTACTAGCAGAGCCCGTTCATGTGCAGACTTCTTCATCGCAACCACACGCTGTTTCACTTCTTGATATTGCTGTTGAGTCAGTTCCATGGTCTCAACAAATAAGACTTGTTCCTTCTGTTCTTTCTCAAGTAACTTCATCCCAAAGTTGTTCCCTTGTTTTTCTTTTTCATTCACAGCCACAAGTAAATCTGTAAGTTGTTGAGTTACTTCAGACTCTTTGGAACAACCAGTTAGTAGAAGGAATATGAACAATAAACAAATTACTTTCTTCATTAATTACCCTCCTGATGCTTTATATACTTTTTTCTTTCACCATTTTTATCATTCGTCTATACTGTATAAGAGGAAATTGTTTTTTACGATTATATCCCTTACTGCACGTCTGTTACCAGTTTATTGCAGATTGTACTATACCTAATATATCCGAGAGGAAGAGTAGAAATGATTTTAATGAATGATATTATCCGAGAGGGTCACCCGACGTTGCGTCTAAAAGCAAAAGAGGTGAGCTTTCCTTTAAGTAACGAAGACCGTCAATTATGCGATGATCTGTTGGAGTATGTAGTCAATAGCCAACATGATGAGTTGGCAAAAAAATACGGTTTGCGTTCGGGCATCGGATTGGCTGCACCACAAGTGAATGCATCCAAAAGAATTTTCGCCCTGCATATTCCTGACGGCGAGGTTCTATTGGAAGACTTTATAGCGATTAACCCTAAGATCATTAGCCATTCCGTAGAAAAAACATATATAGAGAACGGTGAAGGCTGTTTATCGGTAGATCGTGAAGTGCCTGGGTATGTTCCGCGTTACGCAAGAATTACCGTAAAAGCTTTCGATAAGGAAGGCAACGTAATCAAGAAACGTTTAAAAGGATTGCCCGCCATTGCGTTCCAACATGAACTTGATCATTTGAATGGCATTATGTTCTATGATCATATCGACAAAAATGCCCCTTACAAGGAGATTGCCGGTGCCATAGCATTCGATAGAGAGTAAAGCTCTTATACTTGACAGACCGATTTTTTTCTGTTATAGTCTTGTCAAGGAGTGATGATGCCATGTATAAACGTCTAAAACGCAAACTGCTAAGACGACTTAATGGCCTGCTCGGTAAAAAGACAATTGCTTAGACTTTTACGCCCGCCAACTAAATTGGTGGGCTTTTCTTTATTTTAGGGAAATTGCATGCTATTATTGATGATATGTATTATTAGGAACGTAAAAAGGAGAGTTAAACATGATTTTCAAAGTATATTACCATTTAAACGTACATGAAGTTCCAGTCCGCGAGAACACACTCAGCTTGTATGTAGAAGCTGAAACAGAAAAAGAAGTCCGTGATCAATTAAAAGGTCGCGATCTGATGATTGAATACGTACAAAAGCTGGAGGGCGAGCATTTAACATACGAACAAGCCTCCCCAGACTTTCGCGTTGAGCAGGTCTAATCAATGAAATCTATTAAAAACAATGAAACAGCCGTTTTTGCCCTAGGCGGACTAGGTGAAATCGGTAAAAATACGTATTGTGTACAATTCCAAGATGAAATCATCATTATTGATGCTGGAATCAAGTTTCCTGAAGATGAATTGCTAGGTATTGACTATGTAATTCCAGATTACACTTACCTCGAACGCAATATCGATAAAATTAAAGGACTTTTCATCACACATGGTCACGAAGATCATATCGGTGGAATTCCCTATCTATTACGCAAAGTGAACGTTCCCGTCTATGGCGGTAAACTAGCAATTGGTTTACTTCGCAATAAGTTGGAAGAACACGGATTATTGCGCACTACGGAAATTCATGAAATTGAAGAAGATGATTTTATTAAATTCCGTAAAACTGCAGTGTCCTTCTTCAGAACTACGCACAGTATTCCTGATGCATTCGGTGTAGTGGTCAAAACTCCATCGGGTAACATCGTCCATACAGGTGACTTTAAGTTCGACTTTACGCCTGTCGGTGAACCTGCTAACTTGCATAAGATGGCGAAAATCGGTAGCGAAGGTGTCCTTTGTTTATTATCAGACAGTACAAACGCAGAAGTACCTAACTTCACGATGTCTGAACGTAAAGTTGGAGAAAGCCTGAACGATATTTTCCGTACTGTAGATGGTCGGATTATTTTCGCTACATTCGCTTCGAATATCCATAGATTGCAACAAGTGATTGAATCGGCGCAGATATTTGGCCGTAAAATCGCTGTCTTCGGTCGTAGTATGGATAATGCAATTACTATCGGTCGCGAACTCGGTTATATTGACGCTCCAAAAGATTTATTCGTAGATGCTCAATCACTCAACCGACTTCCAGCTAATAAAGTGATGATTTTATGTACGGGTAGCCAAGGTGAACCGATGGCTGCACTATCTCGTATCGCAAACGGTACGCATAGACAAGTTCAAATCCAACCTGGTGATACCGTTATTTTCTCATCTTCACCTATCCCAGGAAATACACTTAGCGTGAACAAAGCGATTAATTCATTGTTCCGTGCAGGTGCAGAAGTTATTCATGGTCCTTTAAACAACATCCACACGTCCGGTCACGGGTCACAGGAAGAGCAAAAGCTTATGTTGCGTTTAATCAAACCTAAATACTTTATGCCAATCCACGGGGAATATCGCATGATGAATATGCACTCTCAACTTGCTGTAGACTGTGATGTCGAACCTGATAACATTTTCATTATGGGTAACGGTGATGTACTTGCACTCACTGACTCAACCGCAAGACTTGCTGGACGTGTACCGTCAGGCGATGTTTACATCGACGGAAGCGGCATCGGCGATATCGGTAACGTTGTACTACGTGACAGACGAATTCTCTCTGAAGATGGTCTGGTCATCGTTGTAGCAACCATCGACACCAAAAAGAACCGCTTAGTATCTGGTCCCGACCTGATCTCACGCGGATTCGTCTATATGCGGGAATCAGGCGCTATGATAAACGAAGCACAATATATGCTTTCGAAAACATTACAGCGCAAACTGGCTGCTAAACCTGATTCCATCAACAACCTAAAAGGCGACATCATCGATACACTCGTTCCGTATTTATACGAAAAAACGAAACGTAAACCGATGATCCTTCCTGTAATTATGGAACTCTAAAAAAACATACAAAAAAAGCAAGTGCACTTTAGCACTTGCTCCAAACTGAAGGCAACTCCGATAAATCAGGGGTTGCCTTCAGTTTTTTATTTGGATTTTTTTATAATAACTTTTAACCATTTACTAGATGTTCCAAGTTGAAAAACAACACTAGTTGATCGACGTTCTCCTCTTCTTCCACTTTCTATTCATTAATGCAATGCTCTCCGTTCAAACCGATGAATATCCAGATCAGAACCAATCACAATCAACACATCATTAACTTCTATTTGCTCAATCGCTTGCGGAGAAACTAGTATATGTGTGCCACGCTTGATCGCTACAATATTCACACCGTACTTGGCACGAATGTCTAAATCGATCAGCGAAGAACCTGCGATGTGATTATTAGCTTGAATCTCCACGATCGAGTATTCGTCGGATAACTCTAGATAATCCAAAATATTATTTGAGACCAAGTTATTTGCAATACGCTTCCCCATATCTCGCTCAGGGTGAACGACTTGGTCCGCTCCGATTTTTCGCAATACTTTTTCATGATAGTCATTTTGCGCTTTCACAGTAATACGTTGTACACCGATTTCTTTCAAAATCAGCGTAGTCAAAATACTCGCTTGTATGTTTTCTCCTATTGCGATCACCACATGTTCGAAATTCCGTATGCCTAATGAACGCAATGCCGCTTCGTCGGTCGTATCGACAGCTACAGCTTGCGTGGCAATATTCGCAAATTCCTCCACGCGTTCTTGTGACTTATCGATCGCCATAACATCAGCTTCCAGTTCAATTAGTTCTTTAACGATACTGCCACCAAAACGACCTAAACCAATTACTACAAATTCCTTTTTCATCTCATTACTCCTCGCCATTGCGAATAGTCACATGTCTTATCGCAATCCCATTTTAAATTTCAGGAATAACTCATTATACACTCCAAGTGTTTCTAAACCTAAATTTTCATACACTTCAAGGTTTTTCCTCGCCTCTTCATCAGGGTAAAATCGTTCATCACTTGTAATATCTTCATCCATAAATGACAATGCTGCAGTATTCGGTGTAGAATACCCCACGTATTCTGCGTTTTGCGCTGCCACTTCAGGATCAAGCATGAAATTAATAAATTTATATGCACCTTCAACATTCGTAGAGGTTTTCGGGATGACAATATTATCAAACCATAAGTTCGAACCTTCATTTGGCACGATATAATTAATGTCGTCGTTTTCAGAGATCATATCTGCCGCCTGGCCAGACCACGTGAGCGCAACGGATGCTTCGTTATTGATCATGAGTTGGGTAACTTCATCACCTATAACCGCTTTAACATTCGGACCCATCGTTTCCAGCTTGTCTGTTGCCTGTTTTAGTTCCTGCAAACTAGTTGAGTTCAATGAGTAGCCGAGTGAATTCAATGATATTCCGATCACTTCACGCGCACTATCTACTAAAATGAGCTTCTGTCGCAATGAAGCATCCCATAAACTTTCCCAACTCTCAAACGTCTGACCTTCCAATAAGGATGCATTATATGCGATACCTACAGTTCCCCAGAAATACGGAATCGAATATTGATTGTCTGGATCAAACGGCAAATTCATGAAGTATGGATCGATGTGTTGAACGTTCGGAATTTTCGAGAAATCCAATGGCAGTAAAAGATCCTTCTCTTCCATCATCTGCACTGCATATTCAGACGGGACTGTCACATCGTAAGCAGTTCCCCCTTGTTCGATTTTCCCCATCATTCCTTCATTGGAATCAAATGTTTCATAAATCACTTTGATGCCTTCTTGTTCCTCAAATTGCTTCAGAAGATCCGGGTCAATATATTCGCCCCAGTTGTATACCGTAATCGTATCTTTACCCGCACTCCCCGCTTTATGCTCGAGCTGATAATTGGCAAACAACAGGAGACCAGAAACGAGTAAGATTACAAATGCACTACTTATTAATCCTTTCATTTTTTCACCCCCTGAGGTGATTTTGCTTTATTACCGATAATATAATAACCCAGTACTAGAATTATTGTGAGTAAGAAAATCAATCCGGATAACGCATTGATTGTTAACGTGATTCCTGTGCGTGCCATCGAGTAAATTTCCACGGACAGTGTCGAGAATCCATTTCCTGTTACGAAAAAAGTAACTGCAAAATCATCCAATGAATACGTTAACGCAAGAAAGAACCCTGCGAAAATTCCCGGCTTGATATAGGGCAATATAACACGCGTCAGTATATCTTTACGTGAGGCTCCTAAATCCCGCGCTGCATCTATTAACGTAGTACTCATTTCTAGCAACTTGGGCAACACCATAATGACGACGATCGGTATACTAAAAGCGATATGGGAAATGAGCACTGAAGCAAAGCCCAATTTCACACCGATCAGCGTGAATAAGATTAAGAAAGATGCACCGATAATTACATCAGGACTGACAATCAATATATTGTTCAGAGATAATACGGCCTGACGCGCAGATTTATTTTTCATGAAGTAAATGGTAAGTGCACCCATCACGCCGATTGTAGTGGATAGTAAGGCGGATAATAATGCGATAATGACCGTATTCAAGACAATGATTAGAAGTCGCGTATCTTGAAATACCGCTTGATAGTGATCTAAAGTAAATGATTCGAAATTCGACATCCCGTCTCCGGAATTAAATGAATAATATATGAGATAAAAAATAGGAGCATATAAAATTACAAAGACTGCTGCCAAATAAACTTTCGGCAAGATCCCCAGTTTCTTCATTTAATGATGCCCCCTTTTTTTCCAGACGTCAGTACCATAATTAAGAACATGAAAATGATTAGAAAGACAGCAATCGTGGAACCCATTCCCCAGTTTTGTGTAACGAGGAATTGTTGCTCGATCGCGGTTCCAAGTGTAATTACTTTATTACCAGCAATTAAACGAGTAATCATGAATAGGGATAAGGCCGGTATGAATACAACTTGTATACCTGATTTCACACCATCCGTAGTCATTGGCCAAATCACTCGTTTAAATGTTACCCATGCATTCGCCCCTAAATCCTTGGATGCATCCAATAAAGTAGGATTAATTTTATCCAAAGAGTTAAAAATAGGCAATATCATAAATGGAATAAATATATACACGGAAACAAACACGAAACTAAAGTCGGTGAATAATATTTGCTGACTGCCTATACCGACAGTTTCCAAAAAGGCATTAATGGGTCCATAAATCCCCATCAACCCAATAAATGCATAGGTCTTCAACAATAAATTAATCCACGAAGGTATGATAATGAGTAATAACCATAACTGCTTATGCTTCGTCTTAGTTAAGAAGTAGGCTGTCGGATAGGATATCAATAAAGCAAAAAAAGTTATGAGAAATGCATACCAAAACGAACTCATTGTTAATTTGAAATAGATCGATGAAAAGAAGTTTCGATAGTTAGCCAACGTTAAATGACCCGATAAATCAAAAAACGAGTAATACACAATGACAGCAATCGGTGCTAGCACAAATAATAATAACCACGCTGCATACGGTGTGGCATATATAAAACGTAACGGGTTTTTATTCCTCATCTTCCGCCACTCCAAACGATTCCAGACGTGCATCAAAGTCCGCTTCAGATTCATTCAGACGCATAACATGAATGTCTGCCGGTTCAAAATCCAAACCGATTAACGTCCCTACATCCGCTGGTTTAGTTGAATGGACTAGCCACTCATTACCGTCAGAGTCATACGTTGATAGTTCATAGTGTACTCCCCGGAATAATTGCGTATCTACAGTGACAGTTAACCTTCCTTTTTCGACGGTTGTCATTTCCAAATCCTCAGGACGAATGACGATATCCACTTTTTCATTAGGATAGAATCCACCATCTACACACGGAAATTGTTTGCCAGTAAATTCCACTAGATAATCTTCAATGATTCTCCCTGTTACTATATTCGATTCGCCAATAAAGTCTGCTACAAAACGGTTAATGGGCTCATCGTAAATATCAATCGGCGTCCCCGACTGTTGAATTTCACCGTTATTCATAACGAAAATTTCATCGGACATCGCAAGTGCTTCCTCCTGGTCATGCGTAACAAAAACAAATGTTTTGCCAAGACGCTGCTGGAGCTCTCGCAATTCATATTGCATTTCAGAACGTAATTTCAAATCTAACGCCGACAATGGCTCGTCTAGTAAAATCACTTCAGGATCATTGATGATCGCTCTAGCAATCGCAACGCGCTGACGCTGCCCGCCGGACATTTCAGTTATTTCACGGGATTCGTATCCCTCTAAATTCACGAACTTCAACGCTTCTTTTACTCGGCGATCCACTTCATTTTTTTTCACTTTTTTAATGCGTAAACCAAATGCAACATTTTCATACACATTCAAATGAGGAAACAATGCGTAATCTTGAAATACCGTGTTCACTTGACGTTCATTTGCGGGTACAGAGTTGATCTTCCTTCCATTGAAGAAGATCGATCCATCCGTCGCTTCCGTAAAACCAGCGATCAAACGTAAAATAGTCGTTTTTCCACAGCCAGAAGGTCCAAGTAATGTATAAAACTTACCGCGTTCCATTTCAAATGAAACACGATCGAGGACAGTTGTAGATTCATTATAGCGTTTTGTAACATTCTCAAAACGAATAATCGGTTCAGTAGTCAATAGGTTTCCTCCTTGCATACCATATTATTTCTTATAATAAATGAATAGTTGTAAACTTACTCATTATACCCAAAATGATAATGAAATCAACTATCATTTTATGTCGAATAACAAAACAGCCCACAGGAAAATAGTCATGAAAATTGTTTTTTCGCAAATGACATAGTAGAATGAAACCATATATTGAGGAGGGATTCAGTTGGAAGACCATTTATTTTTTTATCTGGACTCTGATGACAAGCGGAATCGAAAAGTCGACCCCGCAACAAGAGAAAATCATCTAGAAGGAATTTTTCTAGTACAAAATAAGAAAATACGAACGTGGAAAGAGATGGCTTCTCATTGCGTAGAATGCATGGAACCATTACATTATAGCGATGAATTTGACGCACGGTACTGCAAAGATTGTGATGAATGGCGCGAATTGATATGTGATCCTAATTGTAAAACATGCCAAACACGCCCTATGAAACCTTCTGACTGTAAACAAGACTTTGAGTAATCAGATGCTCAAATCCTAAATATATGAAGTTTATCGCTCTTTATAATAATTATTATTATCTTCGAGTCATTCTAATTGAATTTAACTTGAAACTTTGTTATTCTAGATAAGAATTGTGCAACACAGTCATGTGGTTGTACAAAAGACTAATTGGAGGTTTTATATAATGGCTGAACGTATGGTAGGTAAACAAGCTCCAGATTTTACAATGGAGGCAGTACTAGCTGACAAATCTTTTGGTAAAGTTAGTTTACAAGAGAACATTAAAAACGACAAATGGACAGTTCTTTTCTTCTATCCAATGGACTTCACTTTTGTATGTCCAACAGAAATCACTGCAATGTCAGATCGTTACGATGAGTTCGAAGACTTGGATGCAGAAGTAATCGGTGTTTCTACTGATACTATCCACACTCACCTAGCTTGGATCAACACGGATCGTAAAGACAATGGTCTTGAACAACTAAAATACCCACTTGCAGCGGATACTAACCATTCTGTTTCACGCGACTACGGTGTATTGATCGAAGAAGAAGGTATTGCATTGCGCGGCCTTTACATCATCAATCCTGAAGGCGAACTTCAGTATCAGACAGTATTCCACAACAATATCGGTCGTGACGTGGACGAAACTCTTCGTGTACTACAAGCACTACAAACTGGCGGTCTTTGCCCAGCAAACTGGCGTCCAGGTCAAAAAACTCTTTAATTTTTGGACAACCATCCCCACGCGTTACACTAATCGTGGGGATTTTTTTATCAACTACTATATACACCCACTTAGCTAGGAGGAATTCTTGATGAAATTACGTGAACAAATGCCTGAACTTCAAGGTGCTACAACTTGGTTGAATGGTGAAACTTCCAAATCGGAACTTGTTGGAGAAAAACCGACACTTGTACACTTCTGGTCTGTTAGTTGTCATATGTGCAAAGAAGCGATGCCGGATGTAAACAATTTCAGAGATCGATACAAAGATGAACTAAATGTTGTGGCTGTACATATGCCTCGTTCAGAAGATGATGTCGATTTGGAACAAATCAAGGAAGTAGCAGCTGAGCATGATATTACACAACCGATTTTCGTTGATAGCGAATTGAAGTTGAACGATGCATTTGAAAACCAATACGTCCCTGCCTACTATGTCTTTGACAAAGATGGTGCATTACGTCACTTCCAAGCAGGCGGTAGTGGTATGAAAATGCTTGAAAAACGTGTGAATCGTGTACTAGATGAAATGAAAAAAGAAGATTAATTGTACCAACGACTCTTGCTTTAAGGGAGTCGTTTTTTCATATCCCTTTTCCTCAAAACACTCCGTAGCAAACACAATACAAACATTGTCGATTTTTTTATGATACGATTAGTAAAAAGTTTTTTGGAAAGCGAGTTGCCGAATGAACAAACTATCTACTCAAATCGCACTTTATATTTTAATGTTCAATATGTTCATCGCTATGGCTGGTGTCGGCTTGATCATCCCCATAATGCCCGAATTCCTAGGTACTTTTGGAGTTGCAGGACGCGCACTCGGACTATTGATTGCCATGTTCTCCTTTGCACAATTTATTTTTTCTCCTATTGCAGGAAATCTCTCAGATAAATACGGCAGAAAAAGCATTATTGTTTTCGGCTTGATTATCTACGGATTTTCTCAATTAGCTTTTAGTTTATCAACTGAACTATGGATGCTCTATCTCGCACGATTCTTTTCCGGCTTCGGTGCCGCCTTTATTATTCCACCTACTATGGCATTTGTGGCGGATATTACATCCCCGAAAAACCGCGGTCGCGGAATGGGATTACTTGGCGCTTCGATGTCTTTAGGTTTTATGATAGGTCCCGGAATTGGCGGTTTTCTCTCTAATATCAGCTTATACTTCCCTTTCTACTTTGCAGCAGCGGCATCCATGGTAGCAGCGGTTGTATCTTTATTACTGCTACCTAACCCTAAGCCCGTATTGCAAGGTGCTGCAACGAATGAAAACATCTTTCAGCAAATGCGTAGATCTACGCAAACGTCGTATTTCGTCATGCTGATTGTCATGTTTGTATTTTCCTTTGGATTAGCTAATTTCCAATCAACCATTTCGTTGTATGTAGATCAAAAATACAATTACACACCTTCCCAAATCGCAGTCATCATTACGGTTGGCGGATTTGTCGGGGTCATCATCCAGACATTTGTCATCGATCGTTTGTTCAAACGTTTTGGTGAAATGCGTGTCATTCTCATCAATTTAGTCATAGCTGCTTTCGCTATGTTAGGTATTTTATTCGTCAACACATTCTTCACTATTCTATTGGTAGCAACGATTTTCTCAACTGCCACTTCATTGTTGCGACCAGCAGTCAACACCTTAGTCTCGAAACTAGCCGGTAAAGAGCAAGGGTACGCAGCTGGGATGATGAACGCCTACATGAGCCTCGGAAATATGATCGGTCCAGCTACAGCGGGATACATATTCGATATGAATATGGAATCACCCTATATAGTCGGCACAATCATTCTCCTACTTTGCTTTATTCTCGCTTTATACTGGGCAAGAAACAACAAGTCACTTATAGAATCTGCAAGAACTTCTTAAATAGTGTCACGATAGCAGCCTATAACAAAAATAAATAAAGAAGAGACTGAGACATAACTATCTCACCCCGTTTCCTCGCAATCCGAAAGGCACGCTTTCCGAGGGGCGTGGCTCGAGCCGCTTCCTTCGCTTTGCTACGTCCAGGGTATCAAGACGCACGCTGATCCCTCAGGAGTCGGTCTTTCTCCGTTCCGGTACATTCTGATACTCTAAAAAATATTTGCTAATAGAACAGAAAAAAGCGTAAAGGACTCATTCCCCTTACGTTTTTTCTGTTCTGTCCCAACCTCTTTTTTTACTGATCTTTTCTCAATAACTCCGCGTACTCCTGTACGATATCTACAAATGCCTTCACTTGCTTCAATTCAAACGTAGAGCCATAACCAATTAACCATGTATCACGTGTCAGTTCAAACTCTTCTTCACTATTCAGCAGTGGTATTAGATTGACTTTTTCATCGCCCGATAATGTGATGGAAGGCAGTATGGCATAGCCAATACCTTTCAACGCGAGCTGCTTGCACATTTCAATCTGATCCACTACGATCTGACGGCTTGGATTTTGATTGAAGTGTTTGTTCCACCAGCGTTGAATTTCCATATAATAGTTCGAATCACTTTTATACTGAATAAAGTGGCGGTTGGTGTCTTTTAATTCATCAATTGTCGAGATTTCAGAATCCACTAGATATAGCTGATCACGGAATAAATAGACACGATTACTTTTCCAGTCCGTTTGCCCTCTAACGATACCGATATGCGCTTCTCCTTCGTACAAAGCTTTGGAGATTTCCGAACTCCATCCCGTCATCAATGAAATCTTGGCATCAGGATAAAGTGCTACATAGTCTTTTAATACTTGAGGCAACCAAGTCTGACCGATAATCGAGGCACAGGCAATCTTCAATGTGCCATGTACTTTATCTTCAAGGGAGGCGATCAATTCCATCGTCTCATCTTTCTTTGCCAAGGATTCCTTCGCATAGTTAATGACGTGTTCACCTGCTGGCGTTGGTTCCAGACCTTTTTGTGAACGGATGAACAACTGCATGCCCCATTCTTTTTCAATCGTCTGGAGGCGTTGTGACAAAGCAGGCTGAGACAAATGCAAGCGTTCTGATGCTTTACGCATGTTGCCCTCTTCAGCCAATGCTTTGATAATATCCAGTTCAATTGTTGACATGATCCTGCACCTTCCCCCGTGGAATTCGTAAAATCAATAATAAACTGATGACGGCAAATAGAGTAATCGCTATGTACACCCAGTGCAAGGAGATGTCTAAACCGCTTTGTAAACTGACTAGCTCTTGTGATGTAATCATTGAGCGTCCGTCTTTCGTTAACAATGTATTGACGTCATCAATCGTGTAAGGCAATTTTTCTTTGGCAAAATAGGCAATAAGTGTAGCATTCAAAATGGCTCCAAACACAGAAGCGCCAATTGTATTGCCAAAATTTTTCATAAACATATTAGTGGCAGTAGCCGAGCCTCTTTGTTGGCGCGGCACAGCTCCTTGAATCGTTACAATGAAGGATGTATTAGTCAGCCCCATTCCGACACCAATGAAGAAGCTAGAACATCCCGCCCATACCGGTCCCAGCGTCGCGTTCATGAAGACAAACATCGTTGTGCCAATTACAAGGGACACGCCACCGATAAACGATACGAGAAACGGGCCGAAACGTATGAGTAAATGCCCCGCCAATGAGGAAGCTAAAGGCCAGCCAATTGACATAGCAGTTAATGTGAAACCTGCTATGATCGCTGGTTGTTCCATAATTCCCGATACATAAGTAGGTAAATAAGAAGAAACCCCTATTAAAATAACTCCAGTAGTTAGCGAGACAAGATTCGCATATAAAATAACGGGATTTTTCCAAATGCTAAAAGAGATAAGTGGATCTTCCGCCAGCTTTTCTTGTCTGAAAAATAACCAAAATGAAATTCCGCACAGTATGATCAAAGCAACACCGAAAACTGAAAAACGGCCAAACCCTTGACCTCCTTCTACCAACCAGATTAAGATCGTCGACAATGCAGATGTCAGGAAAAAAGCACCTTTGTAATCGACAGAAGCTTTTTGGGTTTCTTTTGGTTCATGCAAAAAGAAATAAATGACACCCATCGAAAGCAGTCCAAGTGGTACGTTCACCCAAAATATATATTGCCAGCTAACGTATTGCACAATCAATCCACCAATAACAGGACCTAAAACTGCAGAAACGCCCCATACACTCGACAAATACCCCTGTATTTTCGCACGTTCTTCTGTTGAATAAATATCACCAATGATCGTAGTCGCAATGGGCATAACGGCTCCCGCTCCCACACCTTGTATGAGACGAAAGACAATCAATTGTTCCATAGAGACGGCGAATCCACAAAGGATGGAACCAATCAAAAAAATCGTCAAGCCCATAAAAAAAATCGGCTTTCGACCAAATAAATCGGCTAACTTTCCATAAATCAATACCGTCACAGTACTCATTAATAAATAAGATGAAAATATCCAACTATATCGCGAAAACCCACCTAGTTCAGAGGCGATAGTCGGCATCGCAGTAGTAACAATAGTCGCTTCCACTGCCCCCACAAACATAGCGAGCATAACAGCAGCGAGCACAAAGGGCCGATTAGTTTCTTTACGCACAGCTATTTCAACTCCTTCTATTAGAAAAAGACCCCTGTATCGGAGCCCTTTAACATTTTACTATAGCATTTGCTTCGCTGCTTTATCTAAATAAGTTCATTAGATGCTGTAAATATACTTTTTAAATTCTTTCATCACTACACGTCTTGTGATAATACCCGCAAATGTTCCATCCTTTTCAGTGACACATAAAAACGGATGATTAATCAATAGATCTACTGCACGTTGAAAACGATCATTCACACGAATCGTCGGCAGATTCGTATCCATAATTTCATCTACTTTTATATCTTCTAATCTCTCATATTCAATGCGTTCCATACCTAAAATAGAATCTGTAATCATACCAATGCCAAGAAGCCCTTTCAAATGATATTGATTATCCAATACAGGAATGGCAGAATAGCCAGTCTTCGTCAAGACAAGCAGCGCATGCTCTGCATTATTGCCAATTTGTACATGAGCAACTTTTTCCGAAGAAATAATTTGATTTGCGATGGGCGCGGTAAGAAAATCTTTATTGTTTATAGAAACCATAGGTGATCGCTCCTTCTGTTCTTCATCTACATACATTTACCTAAAAGTCCGTTCACTGCTTCCCATCCATCATACCACAAAAAGCCATTTATCACCTCAAAAGAAAGCGGATTCATAAAACAAAAAACCTCTTTCTTTAATAGAAAGAGGCCCAATAATAAAATATGATGATAAAGATAAAAATAGAAGCGACTATGATAATCCACAGTAATGGGTTCATAGTATATGGATTCTTAGCTACAACATCTGGTATACGATCTTTTTCATTTAACTGGAATGAACGACTCGTTTTCCTTACTCCAGCTATTCCAATTCCAAGCATAATGGCGGAGACAAACACCATAGGCCACAACCAAATATCCCACATCATAACTCCCTCCTTTTCGCACATACTATAGTAAAGAGCATGTGCAATAAGTGAGTAAGTATGCGTACTGAACTTTCAGCAAATCATTCGCAAATAGTTATTTGCGATTTTTTATAAAATATGCATAAAGAAGTTTTTATGATTTGCTTCTATTTCATTCTATATACTTTTTAATCAAGACTTGCGTTCCATTTTCCCCATAACCTTTAGCGAGTAACTATGTATACATATCGCGGGCTAGTTGTAATCCCGGCAATTTCAGATTCAGTCTTTCCGTTTCCTGTAAGGCAATATTTAGATCCTTTACAAAATGTTTTACATAAAATCCTGGTTCATAATTTTCGTTAATAATTCGTGGGCCCAGATCCGATAAACTAAAGGAATTCGCCGCACCCGAAGTGACGGATTGTAACATCGTGTCCGGATCAAGGCCCGACTTCATTGCGTAAGCAATCGCTTCGCATGCCCCTATCATATTTCCAGCGACAGTAATTTGGTTGCACATTTTGGCGTGTTGCCCAGCTCCAGCTTGTCCTTGATAGACAATTTGTTTGCCGAAAACAGACAAAATAGGTAATACCTTTTCAAATAATTCTTTTTGACCTCCACACATGATAGAAAGTGTACCATTCCGAGCCCCTATATCTCCACCAGATACAGGAGCATCAAGAGAATTCATTTGTAAAGAAGCAGCCTTTTCTGCTATGGCAATGGCTAGTTCTGGACTTGACGTTGTCATATCTACTACGATCTGAGAAGGTCGACCATTTGCAAATATACCTTGATTTGATAAATAAACTTCTTCCACATCGGAAGGCATGCCGATCATCGTGAAAATAATGTCCGCATCTTGAATAGCTTCGGCAACGTTATCGGCCCATTTTGCTCCTAAAGCTACCAGTGGTTCGGCCTTTTTTTTCGTTCTAGTGAATACTGTTACTTCATATGATGCGTTAAGCAAATGCTTAATGATACTAGAACCCATAACACCCGTACCAATAAATGATATTTTTTCTTTTCGCACATTCTCACTCCTCATTGTATACGATCATCTCCATCGTACAGAATTTCAAATATTTTTACAATTGAGGAGACAAAAAAAGAGGACCAATACAAGATTGGTCCACAAAAGGGGGAAATGAGAATGTTGCTGTGTTCATTTATATCTTTCCCCCTTTTACTTTAAGTTAAACATTCATTTCCACATTAACTTAAGGTAGTTGTGTTTTTTTCTTGTTGTTAAATTCATTAATTAATATATCTAATTTACGACTAAGTTCAATGGTATTCTTAGCGTTCATACCATGTTTTTCGGCCGTCTGTATTAGTTGTTTTCTCACACGTTCAATTTCTAAATTGCAATTATGCACTACTTGCACACCTCTCATTTGTAATTACTCTATTCTGTAATATACCAACAACTTAATTTTATTAAACCGAAATATTATCGACACTTTACGACATGATGTATATGCATATATTTCCTTGGGTTCTAGAAATAAGACTTTACGTTTTGAACATTATAAGGCAAACTATAATGGAATTACCAATATTATCATTTCATCACTTTGCTTAAAGTAAATGATGTTTGAAGAAAGGATGGTTAGCATGACGATTGCAGAAATAGGTGATATCATAGAATTCAAAGAGGGCTTACAAGGAATTGTTGAGAAAGTGAACGAAAACTCTGTAATTGTAGACTTAACGTATATGGAGAACTTCGATGAATTGCTAATGCAGGAGAAAACCGTGGTGAATCATAAACGTTATATCATTTTGAGTAGTAATTCGCAAAAAGGAAACCTTCCTCCCTGTGATCCGTCCAATAGAATAGTATAGTATATGAAGGAGTGGTACGATATGAACAACAAATGGCGTATAATTTTCACTTCACTGACAGCCTCTATCATGCTTGCTGCATGCGGAACATCTGATGCAGAACCGGAAAAAAATACAACAGGTAATGCTATCGAAGAACCTGCTGCTCCCGAAACAGATGTGGAAGATAGCACTTCTCCCGAAAATGAAGCAGAAACAGGCGAAAATGCCATGAAAGATGCTGTGGAAACAACAAGCGATGAACAAGATTACTCGATGCAGGTACTTCCTGGATATACACTTACAAGTGAAGAACCAGGAAGAGATAGTCTATATGTAGAAGAGGACAGCGAAACATTCATGCGAATCGAGACTATGCCTAAAGACGAGGAATCTTATACTTTTGATGAACTCTATGAAAATATGGAAGAATTGTTGACAGCTTCAAGTGACGGTGAAACACCTGTTGAGATAACAGAGCAAACAGATCTTCCACAAGCAGATGGTATCCAGTCTGTTAAAGGTGCAGTAGTAGATTCTACTGAAGGATATTTTACAGGCTATGTCATCGAGCGTGAAGACAAGTTAATTCGTGTAACAATTTACGCACAAGAAGACAACGAACATATAAAAGATTTTAAAGATATGGCAGCTACAATTAAGTGATATTTCTATATAGAAAAGGCCGATCCCATAGGATAGGCCTTTTTTCTATATAGACTTTCAATCATTCTGATTCTGGGACGGAGATTTTTGGAAATGTCAAATGAAAAACCGTTCCTTTACCTACCTCACTAGTAACTGATATAGAACCGCCATGCTCTTGAACGGTTTTCTTAACAAATGGAAGTCCTAAACCCGTTCCTCCCGGTTTGTTTGTAATAAACGGTAAGAAAATAGTATCAAGTTGCTCTTTTTCCATTCCAATCCCTGTATCAGATATAAAGATATCTATATTACGATGATCACCTTCGCTTATCAAGACAGACAATGTATCATTTGCACTCATGGCTTCCATTGCATTTTTAAGAAGATTAATGAATACTTGTTTAATACGGTTAGGATTTGCTTTAATTAATAATGACCCCGTTGCATTAAATTCGTTCACTAAATGAATTTGATCCAACAATGCTTTAGGGCGAAGCAATATAAGTACGTCTTCTACTAAAACGGATAATGAAAATATCGTGATTTCGTCAACAACTGGTTTTGATAGTGCTAGCATTTCGTTCAATATTTCGTTCATGCGTTTGACTTCATCTTGAATGACGTTTACATACATTTGTGCATTTCCGGTTACTTCGTGTTCCAGTAGTTGGAGAAATCCTTGTAACGTTGTCATCGGATTGCGTACTTCATGTGCAATGCTTGCAGCAATTTCTCCAGTCGTGCATAATTGGTCGGAGTGTGCCAGTTGCTCAAATAGACGTTCTTTTTCAGTAATGTCAACAATTCGTAAGACGAACATTTGTGTTCTACAGTCCAATTTCAACATTACTTCTTGGCAACGCTGTATTCCATTATATGTGTAAGACATTTTCACTGTCGAAGATTCTTGAGTTAATGCTTTTAAGATATATTCTTCAAAAGAAAACGAAGAGGTGGGAACCATTAAATTAAAAAGATCTTGTAGATGTAATAATTCATTAGAAATTTGGTCTGGGAACATTTCTGAAAACAAATCATTCGTCGAAATAATATACCCCGATTCATTCACTAGCGCCATTGGGATAGTGGCTGTTAAATAAGCACTTTCATAAAGTTGATGCAATTTGTGATTTTGTTCACCAATTTTTATTGTTAATATCGCCTTTCCGTTATATTGCTGGTATATAATATAACAAGGTTCAAGATTTTTATTCGGCACATTTATATGACCAGTCAATACAGTTTGATCGGCTATCGTTTCTGTCTTCAACAGAAACAACCGTCTCTCTATTTGTTCAGATAAACTAGGATCAAATATTTCAGATATATGGTGTGGTATGAAATCTTTAGGTATGAGTAATTTAACAGCTTCCGTCATATCAAGTATATCGCCATCTTCATCTAAGACGATCTTAAAAAGCGAACTTTCTAGATAACGATTGATATCTAGTGTATTTAGCACTATAGCAGTACCCCCTCAATGAAATAGCAACTATCAACCACTTACTTGTAAATTTATTCTTATTTGGAAGTGAATTCTGATTGATTCTAATTATGCCATAATGACGTACTTGTTCACATAGGCTTATAGTCTATTTTGTTTTTTTCATCTACTTATATTATTTTTAGATTAGGAGTTTTGTCATGAACATCGTTTTATCTACCTTAAATGCTAAGTATATACATACCAATATCGCAATTCGCTACTTGAAAGCATATGCAGAACCTGAATTCCATTGTGAACTGGCTGAATTTACCATTCATGATCCTACACTTTCTATCGTTTCAGAGCTATATCAACATTCTCCAGACGTCGTGGGTTTTAGCGTATATATTTGGAATATAGAAGAAACTATAAAAGTAATCCGTCTGCTGAAACTGACGAGTCCTAAAACCGTTATAGTTTGTGGTGGACCTGAAGTAACGTATGACTATGATCAATGGTTAAAAAGAGTACCGGAAATCGATATTATTGCGATAGGAGAAGGCGAAAAGACATTTAAGGATATTCTTCAAGCGGTCGATGGACAAACTGATCTTTCTTCGGTACAAGGCATTGCATATCGTGCAGAAGGAAAGTTAAAAATTACAGCTCCAGGTCCTAAATTGGATCTTCGTGAACTCCCCTCCCCTTTTCGTTTTACGGAGGATGTTCCACAACTATCAAATCGTGTAATGTACATCGAAACAAGTCGCGGCTGTCCATTCTCTTGTCAATTTTGCCTTTCTTCAATTGAAGTAGGTGTTCGATACTTCAATCGAGACGCTATAAAAGAAGACATTCGCTACTTAATGCAACACGGCGCCAAAACGATTAAATTCGTCGATCGTACATTCAATATTAGTAGAAGTTATGCCATGGAAATGTTCCAGTTCCTAATAGATGAACATCTACCCGGAACTGTCTTTCAATTTGAGATCACAGGCGATATCATGCGACCAGAAGTAATTCAGTTTTTAAATGATAATGCACCTAAAGGCCTATTCCGATTTGAAATTGGCGTCCAATCCACTAATGACTTAACAAATGAATTGGTTAAAAGAAGACAAAACTTCACTAAATTATCCCGAACAGTCACAATGGTAAAAGAAGGCGGAAAAATTGATCAGCATCTTGATTTGATTGCCGGACTCCCTGAAGAAGATTATGCATCTTTCCGTGATACGTTCAACGAAGTATTTGCTTTACGCCCCGAAGAATTACAGTTAGGCTTTTTGAAGCTATTACGTGGAACCGGTTTACGTATCCAAGCCGAGCAATATGGTTATCGTTACATCGACACCGCTCCTTATGAAATTGTATCAAATAATGTGCTGTCTTTTGATGATATGCTGAAGATTAAACAAACAGAAGACATTCTCGAGAAATATTGGAATTCAGGTCGATTCATACACTCTATGGAGTATATTGTCACAGAATTGGTCGATACGCCATTTGACTTTTTCCAATTATTCGGAGCTTATTGGGAGAAGCAAGGCTGGTCACGAATCGGCCATCAGTTCGAAGACTTATTCACCCGCTTGGAACGCTTCCTAGAAGAAATATTAAACATCGATACTTCCATTGCAGAAAGTCTATTGAAGATGGATTATTTACTTCATCAAAAGTTTTTACCAAGAAAGATATGGTGGAATTCCGAGGTGCCCGAAGAAGAGTTAAAAGAGGTCTATCAGTTACTCTTACGTTCTCCACATTTGCTCGGTGATACGTTTGAGTCAAGTGGTTATACTGAACGAACGATTCGAAAGCAAGTTTTCGTCACGAAGACCTCAGCTAAATTGAAAGATGATCTCTCCATAATTAAAGATCCTGGTTATCTTATTGTCCAATACACGCCAGGTGAAAAAGCACAGCACTATCATCTGTCTGAACAGGTGCTAGAAACCGTTTATCCATAATAAAACCGCAGCACGCGAAAATTCGCTTGTTGCGGTTTTATATTTTATATTACCCAATAATAACACGCTCTTGCGGATAATGATAAGGTGTTTTATTCGACTTGCCACCTATCGTGTAGATGAACGATATCAGTCCTACTCGACCGATGAACATGAGTGCCATAATGATCAATTTGCCGGTCACTGATAAATCACCTGTAATACCAAGCGACATACCACACGTTCCGAAGGCGGATGTAATTTCAAATAACAACGGGATGACAGGTATCCCTGGCTCCGTAAGTAACAGCAACAATAAAGCCGCCAACACCATAAAACATGCTACGAGAATAAGCGCATACGATCGGAATACGTCAATCAGTTTGATTTGGCGTTTAAAAATGTGTATGACGTCATTCCCTCTTGCAAAGTTAATAAGAAATAATAGCGCAATAGCAAAGGTCGTCGTACGGATACCACCGCCTACTGAACTTGGTGAAGCCCCAATAAACATGAGCGCACTGACAAAAATATCTGTTGCTTCACTAAATTGCGTCACATCATAAGTCACGAGGCCTGCCGATCGTGCAGAAACTGAATGGAATAACGCTGTGAAAAACTGCTGGTGCCAGCTCATTCCTTTAAATGAATTAAATGATTCTAGTAACCAAATGGTTAATGTACCTACCAGTAACAGAATCCCGAATGTCGCAGTCGTAATCTTGGTGAAAAGTGAAAAGCGGAAATGTGGTACTTTTTTCGAAAAAAAGCTTTTTACTTCAATCAGTACTGGGAATCCAATCGCACCTAAAATAATTAATATCATGAGGATGAGCTGCACGAAATAATCATCATGATAAGGCACCATCGACGAACCGGTAATGTCAAAACCTGCATTTGTAGTTGCAGACACTGCCATGAACATGCCGTTCAATAGTGCTTCACTAAACGAATTATAAAAACGATAAATATATAACGTTAGAATACCACCACCAATAATCTCGATGGCAACGATAATTTGGATGATTTGACGAATTAATTGAACGACGCCTTGTAATGTGTACTGATTCGTATCAATCATAATCAGTTGGCGCTCTCTCATGCCGATTTTCTTTTTCACAAGTAGCCAGAAAAACGTTCCTAACGACATGATGCCGATACCACCGAGCTGAAGTACGAGCATGATCATGCAAAGGCCGAATACAGAGTAAGTTTCCCCTATACTAATAGGTGACAACCCCGTGACACTCACTGCGCTCACAGCGGTAAATAAACTGTCTATAAAGGCCACCTTCACACCTGGTTTATATACACCTGGCAAATTCAATAAGAGAAAAGAGGACGCAATGGCCAAAAAGTAATAGAAAGCGATAATCTGTGCTGGAGTAAACTTATGAAAAAATTCCCTGGAAAGCCTCATCTTTTTCAAATTCCTTTCATAACGGAAACTTCATTTTCCTACTTTATCAAATCCCTTGGTGAAAAGATAGCTATACACAGAACTTTACACTCTTTATACAATTCTAAACTAAAGTAGCAAAAAAAAGCAGTCTCTTCAATTCACATAGAAGAGACTGTTTTCGTATTATCTATTAGCTTTCACTTTAGATTTTGCCACGGCCAGTAGATATCCGCCGATTGCCAAGATTAACAATACAACCCAGAATGTCGTTTTCCACAATGTAGAGTGTGGGAATGCTTCTGGAATGATTAGGAGTTCAGGATGTGCAAGAGTTAACACAACTAGCTTTACACCTACCCACCCAACAATTAAGAATGCTGCTGTTTCCAATGTTGGATACTTTTCAAGCATTACTACAAATTGTTTCGCTGCAAAACGGATCATGATTAAACCAATCATACCACCTAGTAACATGACAGCGAACTGTCCACCATTGATACCACCGATATGGAAGTTACCTAACTCAGGTAACGTTACCGCAAGTGCAACAGCGGCAAGCATAGAGTCCAATGCGAATGCGATATCTGCAAGTTCCACTTTTAATACGGTCATCCAGAACCCAGATTGTTTTTTAGGCTTTTTATTCGGATGCCCTTCTGGTTTATGGGTAATTTTATCATATATACTTTTACCGGATATAAACAATAAGTACATGGCACCTATTGCTTGGATCTCCCAGAACTTCACTAAAAACGTAATCATAAAGAGTGCGGTGAATCTGAAGACGAATGCCCCTAATAAACCGTAAAATAGTGCTTTCTTTTGTTGGGGTTTCGGTAAGTGTTTGACCATTACAGCCATTACTACTGCGTTGTCTGTTGCTAATAGGCCCTCGAGTACGATTAGTACTAAGAGTACCCATGCATATTCTAATAAAATCGGATCCAACATAATGCCTCCTTGTTTTCTACAAAATAAAGAGACCCCCACCTAATAAAATAGGCAAAGGTCTCGCTAAGTCGGAATTTCACGTTCAAAATCCAGCTATCATAACCGATGACCGTTGTGGAAGTCACGTATTGACGATTATGAAATAGGTTTCCCTATAGCTACTCCCCTTTGACATTGCGTCAAAAGTTATTAAGATATCAGATACTGTTAAAGTATTATAACATGATAACTTTGATTTGCAAATGATTAAAATGACGCCGCCGTACTATTAAATTAAATGTGCATAACTAGTATGAAGTAAAGTCAGTTGCATCGTTAAGCTACTCCCTATTTTACAGATCACTCATACTACTATACTTTCCTATCGCACCATTTATTCTACACAATGTTAAAAGCCGGCAAATGAAAGTTCCATCTGCCGGCAATATGCATTACTTGGTCTCTCTTACAGTTACAGTTTCCGTTACTGTCACGGTTACAGTTTCTGTTACTTTGACAGGTTGATCTACCGTTACTGCTTGTTCTCTGTTAGGCGTATTCCTACCTCGACGCGTCTCCCGGTCCAACAAACTGTAAATGATCGGAACAATATACAACGTCAGGAACGTGGAACTAATCAATCCGCCAATTACTGCAATCCCCATTGGTTGATTCAACTCAGAACCTTCACCTAAGCCCAGCGCTAATGGTAGTAAGCCCAATATAGTGGTGAGGGCTGTCATAAGGATCGGACGCACACGATCACGTACAGACGACATGATAGCGTCGTACGAACTGAGTCCTGCTTCTTTACGCTGGTTGATATAATCAACCAACACAATTCCGTTGTTGACCACAATCCCCACCAATATGAGAAGACCTATGACTGCCGTTACACTGACTGGTGTATTCGTGAAGAATAACGCTAACGCTACACCGATTAGCATAAGGGGTACGGAGAACATGATAACGAATGGATATTTGAACGATTCAAACTGTGCAGCCATTACGATATATACTAATACCACTGCCAGTATAATTGCCAATAGCATATCGTCAATCGCATTTTCAAATAGTTCGCGATCTCCCCCGTATGAAAGTTCCACTTCACTTGGTAGGTCTAGATCCTCTACCATATCATTTACCTTTTTCGTCATATCTCCTAATGATTCACTGGATAGATATTTCACAGTAAATGCAATGGAGTGTGCCTGATCTACGCGTACAATCGTTGCAGGACCTTCTGCGATTTCCACATCCGCTACGTCTTTCAACTTAACAAATGTATCTAGCGGGGTTTTTAACTCCAATTCCTTTAACTTATCTACACTATTGCGGAAACGTTCATCATAGCTAACGTTAACTCCAACTACTTCGCCTGTTTTCTCGAAGACGATTTGTGAAGCAGAGACACCTCGCGTAACGTCACTAACCGTTTGCGCTATTTGATAAGGAGCTAATCCGACTTCTGAAGCTTTTTCACGATCTACTTCAATTTTTATTTCCTCTACCGTATCCACTAAATCATTTGTGACTTCAGTCACAGTATCCATCTCACGCAACTTCTCATCAATTTGTGACACTGCTTTACTTAAACGTTCTTCATTCGTATCGTTTAAGGAGAATGCTAACGTATTCGGACTCGAACCAGCAGCAGTCTGCAAGTTGAAACTAATTTCTGCGTCATCACCGATTTCGTCTTCTACGATCGGTTGTACTTTGTCTACGAATTCAAAGACAGAGCGGTCACGGTCATCTAATGGTATAAGTTTCACATACACTTCCGCCATATTACTCTCTGATCCACCCTGGGCCATACTTTGTTGGGTTCCGCCCACTAGACTGACATACACTTCGACGTCGTCTTGTTTCTTCATCTCTTCTTCAATTCGTTCTACTACATCGTTTGTCGCATCCAATGAAGCACCGTTTGGTAACTTAACATTGATGCTGAAAGATCCTTCATCCGTAGCAGGTAGGAATTCCGTTCCTACTTTTAGAATTCCGAATACACTTCCTACAAGTAAAGCAGTTGTGATTAGTAACACAAGTAGACGATGGCTCAAAGCCCACTTGACAGAGTTTTCGAATCTCTGATTTTTCTTTACACGATTCTTTTTCTCAAGCATTTCTTCAGTAGGCGTCTTCAATAAACGACTCGCAAGCATTGGCACGACAGTCAATGCAACGACTAGTGATGCAAATAAACTGAATGAAATCGTTAACGCGAACTCGGTGAAGATTTGACCAATGATTCCCGTAATAAAGATAATCGGTACAAATACAGCGAGAGTAGTTAACGTAGAAGCGGTTATAGCTCCGCCCACTTCCTTGGACCCATCTTTTGCTGCTTCCGTTGGAGTTTTCCCCATTGCTAAATGTCGCTCAATATTCTCTATTACGACAATGGCATTATCAACTAACATACCAATTCCTAATGCAAGAGCACCAAGTGTCATGATATTTAACGAGAAGTCTGAGAAATACATAAGGACAAACGTAACAATTACTGAATAAGGAATCGCTACCCCAATGATAATCGGACTTTTAATTCCACGTAAGAAGACAAATAATACGAGCATTGCGAACAAGCCACCGAGAATTAGTGACTGACCAATATTGCCGATTGCAAGCTGTACATAGTCCCCTTGGTCAAAAATAACATCAGATTCAATATCTTTGTATGCGTCTTTCTCCAATAACGTATCCAATGATTTTTTAAACTCTTTAGATACAGTGGCAGTATTCGCTCCTGATTCTTGAAGTACAGACAATAATACGGCCTGCTCATCATTAGCCCGTGTTTCCGTTTGTACTTTCGGCTCCAACAATGCTACATCCGCCACGTCAGAGACGTTGATCATGTCACCTGTCTTGGGATTAGCACCTATTTGGATACTTCGTACATCCGAGATGTTTTGAACTGTACTTAAGATTCTCGTAGTCAACTTTCTTCCATCACTCGTGTCAATCGGATCACCCGGCATAGATACATTACTAGCTTGTATTGCCTGCACGACATCTGATTGCGCTAAACCAAATTCTTTTAATTTATCGGGATCTAAAATAACTTGAACGTCTTCAATGATCTTACCTGACACGTTCACACTGGCTACACCTTCAATACGGCGTAATTCTTTCTCCAGCTCTTCTGCAATCTTCCGGATATTCGTATCTTTATCGACGGAACGTAAAGATAATTGAATGACTGGGAATTGAGATGGATCAAACTTCATGAAACGCGGTTTATTAGCACCATCGGGCACTTCTACTTGATCAATCCGTTGGAGGATATCCATTTGAACATCATCAATCGAAGAATCCCAATCAAATTGCAGGAATACTAAGTTGGCTCCTTCTTGGGAAGAAGTCTGCATGGACTTTAATCCAGGTGCTGTTGATAAACTTTCTTCCAACGGCTTGGTGATTTTCTCGCTCACTTCCGTTGGTGAAGCGCCCGGATAATTCGTAACAACTACCGCTACAGGCGGATTTAGGTCAGGAATTAGTGTAACGGGAATTTTAAAGAAAGATACTGCACCTAAAATAATGACGAGAAACATAGTGACTAACGTAAAAACGGGTCGTTTGACTGAAAAACTACTAATCTTCATTGATCTATTCCTCTCTTTACTCAGCGCTCTAGCTGGAGAAACTTGTTCATCTTTCCACCATAACACCTGAATAGCTTACTTTCACCGTAATATGCTCGAATATTAATGAATAAACACAAAAATTATTCACAATTTTAACAAATAACCCGGAAGGATTACAATGAATCCGACCGGGTTATTTGTTTTATAATTTATAATTGGTTATACAGCTTGATATCTGGGAATTTATCTTGGAACCAGCGCATCGCAAAATCGTTTTCGAACAAGAAAACTTTGTGATCATGTCGATCTTTTACGAGTAATGCCCGTTGTCCTGCCATTGACTCTTTTACATCTTCTTCGTTTTCAATCCAGCGTGCTACTTTGGATCCCATTGTCTCCATCTGAACTTCTACATGGTATTCCGCTTTCATACGATGTTCAAAAACTTCGAATTGAAGTTGCCCTACTGCACCGAGAATGACTTCTTCTGTATGCAATGTTTTGTAATATTGAATGGCTCCTTCTTGTACAAGCTGTAAAATCCCTTTGTGGAACTGTTTGGATTTCATCACGTTTTTAGCATTTACTCTAACGAATAGCTCGGGAGTAAATTGAGGAAGTGCTTCAAATTGGAAATTCGCTTTACCACTGATGACCGTATCACCAATTTGATAGTTACCCGTGTCATATAACCCAATGATATCGCCTGCTACTGCCTGATTGACAGTCTCTCGATCATCTGCAAGGAATTGAGTCGTTTGTGTTAACTTGAAGTTTTTGGAAAGACGTGGAACCGTTACCGTCATGCCACGCTCAAACTCGCCTGATACGATCCGAACAAACGCAATCCGATCACGATGCGCTGGATTCATGTTCGCTTGTATTTTGAAGATGAAGCCTGAAAAAACTTCAGACTCAGGATCTACGTATTCAGCATCTTTCGTTAACCTAGGTTGAGGTTCAGGTGCGAACTGTAAAAATGTTTCAAGAAATGTCTGAACCCCAAAGTTAGTCAACGCACTACCGAAGAAGACAGGTGTTAAATCGCCTTTAGCGATACGTTCTTCATCGAAGTCGTTTCCAGCTTCATTTAATAGCATGACATCTTCTAGTGCTTGCTTATAATAAGAAGTCTCTTTCATCGAGTGTTCTACTGCAAGCTCGCCTTCTTCGTCGATTGGGAGGAAACGTTCTTCATCTGCATTTGGACGCGCCAGCTCTATACGTTCATTAAAGCGATCGTAAATACCTAGGAACTCTTTTCCCATACCAATCGGCCAATTCATTGCGTAAGATTGGATTTCTAAAACTTCTTCTAATTCTTCCATTAGCTCCAATGGCTCTTTACCTTGTCTATCCATTTTATTGATAAATGTGAAGATGGGAATTCCACGCATTTTACATACTTTGAACAATTTGATTGTCTGGGGCTCGATTCCTTTCGCCGAATCGACCATCATGACAGCAGCATCCACTGCCATTAATGTTCTATACGTATCTTCACTGAAGTCTTCGTGTCCTGGTGTATCCAAAATATTGACACGTTTGCCTGCATAGTCAAATTGTAAAACGGAAGAAGTTACAGATATTCCACGTTGTTTTTCAATTTCCATCCAGTCAGACGTAGCGAACTTTCCTGATTTCTTTCCTTTAACTGTTCCTGCATCGCGAATCGCTCCGCCAAAATATAGTAACTTTTCAGTAATGGTCGTTTTACCGGCATCGGGGTGAGAAATAATCGCAAATGTTCGTCGCGAAGTAATTTCATCATGTTTATTCTTTTGCATCAATCGTACTCTCCTTTTGCTTACGTTTTCTATCATAGAGAGAATAGGGATGCATTTCAATGGTTTTCATTGAATTGACTAAAAAACTATAAACTCTCAAATCCAAACTGTACTTCATTTATTGATGGGTGTATCGCCGAACTTTTTAGCTGCTTCCTCAAGTGCAATAGTTGCATCCGAATGCGCATATTTCGTGTTGCCGATAATTTGAAAATCTTCATGACCTTTTCCCGCAAATATAATGATGTCTCCCGCATTCGCTTGCATAATAGTATGACGTACTGCTTCTTCTCTATCTCCTATACATGCGTACTGATTATGCGGCATAGTAGCACTGAGTTCCGATAGGATGGACTCATATGGCTCATCTCGTGGATCATCTGTCGTAAAGACGACATAATCTGCCGCTGCCGCTTTTTCTCCCATGATCGGACGCTTAAGACGATCCCGATTGCCTCCCGTTCCTATTAAGAATAGAAGACGGTTACCATCCTTTTTTAATGGTTGTACTGTAGCGATCGCTTTTTCAATTGCATCGGGCGAATGTGCATAATCAATGAAAATGGTCAGTGGTAGAGAGGTTTCTACTTTTTCCAGACGGCCTTTCACTGTCGATACATTCGCTAGTAATGGCAAAATATCTGCTGTCGGCATTCCTTTAGCATATAACGCTGCAATGGCGGCCAAGGAATTATAGACGTTAAACTCTCCTATCAACGGCATTTTAACGAGGAACGTTCCATCCGGTGCTTGCAATTCGAATTTCGTAAAGTTCGACTGCATTTCAATCGCTGTTGCTTGGAATGAAGACTTCACATGAATACCGTATGTGTAAATTGGGAAAGAAGTCATTTCGATCATTTTACTGCTCCACGGATCATCTGCATTGATGATAGCAAATTTTTGTTGATCAAGTTGCTGCCCCAGTTGTGCAAACAGTAAACCTTTCGCTGCACTGTAATTCTCCATCGTTTTATGATAATCCAAATGATCATGCGTTAAGTTAGTGAAAATCGCGATATCAAATTCCGTTCCTGCCAGTCGTCCTTCAACTAATCCGTGTGAAGAAACTTCCATGATCATCGATTCGCAACCTTCATTGGCCGCTTGCGCAATCATTTGCTGTGTAGTCAAAACATCAGTCGTTGTATTTTCCGTTTCATAGAGGATGTCGTTTAATTTAAAACCAATCGTACCTGAAACGGCTGTTTTTTCATCATTCTGTCGTAGCATGTCATGAATGATATTGCCGACACTCGTTTTTCCATTAGTTCCAGTAACCCCGATCATTGTCATTCGCTTCGAAGGATACTGATAGTACTTAGATGCCAATAACTCAATCGCTTTTGATGTGTTTTCTACATACACAACCGCTGTACGGTCTTCATCTATCATAATAGGCTCTGATGCGATAATAACTCGTGCACCACTCATCAATGCACTTTTGACGAATTGATGACCGTTCACTGTATAGCCTTTCAAACAAACAAATACTCCTCCATCTTGAACTGCTCTTGAGTCCACTGCCACGTCTGTCACATTTTCCGGCAATGTTCCTTTTATTGTTTTTACAGGGAGTACGGATAATAATTCTTTCGTGTTCATATGGGTTCCTCCAATATGTTGGTGAATAACTCTTGTAATTATAACAAATAAGCGAATCGTAATTCAAAAAGGCTTTTTATTTTGGAAAATAAAGTGTTATATACTTTATCTATTATTCCTATCATACCCGTCTTTTCTTATCACATCCAGCCTGGACTATAGAATGAAATTTCTATTAAATGCCGATAAATTGCTTAAAAATTATTGTTCACCACAAAGGCACTTTGCTGGTCAACAGCCAGCAAAGCGCGTGGTCAAAAGTTTGGATTTCGCTACCGTTAGCGAATGAACCGTTTTACTAATGATAATTTTCCTTTGTATGGAGGAAATGCTATAGGCACCGATACCGCAGTACTCTTTTTCATCATCGATTTCGAATGGGAGAATGTTTCAAAGCTTGCTTTTCCATGGTATTGATTTATTCCAGAAGGTCCTACTCCACCAAATGGTAAATGAATATTGGCAACATGTGAGATGGTGTCATTGATGCAACCACCGCCAAATGGTAAAACTTCGATGAAATGATTAGCTGCCTCATCGTTCTCTGTGAATAGGTATGCTGCTAGTGGTTTTGGCAACATGCTAATTTGTTGAATTGCAACACCTAAATTATCATACGGAAGGACTGGCAAGATCGGGCCAAATAACTCCTCTTGCATACTTGCGCTATTCCAATCCGAAAGCGCTAAAATTGTCGGCTCGATGTATTTATCCGCTGCGTCTGTCTTGCCGCCTTCTACGATATATGCTTGATCTTGATCTAATATTTTCGCTAATCGATCGAAATGACGATCCGCAATGATGCGACCGTAGTCAGCACTCTTCTGTGCGTCTTTCCCGTAATAGCGTTGGATCGCACTCTTCATTTCATTTAATAATTCATCGTAAATCGAAACGTCAGCTAGCACATAGTCGGGTGCTACACACGTTTGACCTGCATTCATATACTTACCCCAAACGATTTTCTCCGCTGCTTTTTTGATATCCGCAGTATGGTCAACAACGGCTGGACTTTTCCCGCCTAACTCTAGTGTCAATGGAGTCAATCTCTCCGCACAAGCTTTCATGACAATTTTCCCTACTTTTGCACTTCCGGTAAAGAATACATAATCAAATGGTGCGCCAAGTAACAGTTGCGTTTCTTCTTTGTGACCATGCACAACGGATACATACTCCACCGGAAATACACTTGCAATGATTTTGTCTACGACAGCAGCTGTATGCAATGCATCTTCCGAAGGTTTTAACACTGTACAGTTCCCTGCTGCGATCGAACCTATTAACGGATCAATCAATAGTTGGAACGGATAGTTGAATGGTCCGATAATCAATACGGTGCCATATGGTTCTTTTACGATAAAGCTCGTCGCTGGTTGTAAATGGAGTGGTGTCTTCACCTTTTCAGGCTCTGCCCATTCTTCCAAGTGATCCATCATATGAGTAATACTAGATAACACGAAGCCTATTTCTGACACATACGCTTCGAGCGGAGGTTTGTGTAGGTCTTTATGCAATGCATCCGAGATTTCTTTTTCGTGCTTTTGAATCGCTTTATACAGTTTTTCCAACATCATTTTTCGGAATGAAATACTACGCGTCACTCCTGATACATAATATTGTTTCTGTTTGTTCATAATCATTTCAAGTTCTAGACCGGTCATTGCCAAATTATCCACACTCCTCATAATTATTCTTATTATCAGTCTACCATTTTATTCAATAGAAAAAACTTCAGACGATTGATTCGACTGAAGTTTCTACTTATATTATATGTTATTTTTCATGAGTCGCAATGAATTTAATACTACAATGACAGTTGCACCCATATCCGCCATGACTGCCATCCATAATGTCAACCAGCCTGGAACAATAAGAAGCAGTGCAATCACTTTTAAACCAAGTGCGATCGAAATATTTTGAAGGATGATTTGTTTAGTGCGTGAGCTTAATTTAATTGTATATGGAAGTTTCTCCAAGTCGTCTGCCATCAAGGCGATATCCGCCGTTTCAAGTGCAGTATCTGTTCCCGCACCACCCATCGCAATACCGATATTTGCGGTAGCTAATGCCGGCGCGTCGTTCACTCCGTCACCCACCATCGCCACTTTACCGTATTGACTCAACGATTTAATCATTTCGACTTTTTGATCAGGTAATAATTCTGCTTTGACTTCTGTTAAGCCGAGTTGCGCTCCAATTGCCAAAGCGGTCGATTGGTTATCCCCTGTTAGCATCACTGTTTTCTTGCCCATCTCATGAAGCTTCTGGATTACATACAAGCTACTTTTACGGACTTGGTCAGCTACCGCTATAATTCCTTCTAGACCTGTTTCTGACCAGACAAGCATAACTGTTTTGCCTTGTTTCTGTAATGTAAGAATCTGCTGATCAATGGATTCTTCCACTGTGTTCATTTCCCTAAATAATTTAGGGCTACCAACATGCACCAAATGCTCTCCAATCACAGCTTTTGCACCTTTGCCTGTAATAGATTGGAATTGATGTACCGGTAGTAATCCAAGCGGTAATTTCTTCGCTGCTCGCATAATCGATGAAGCTAATGGATGTTGGGAGAACTTCTCGATAGAAGCTGCTCTTTGTACGATTTGATCTTCAGTCAATGAAGAAACCGTCAAGACGTCTGTTACTTCGGGACGCCCTTCAGTCAACGTACCTGTTTTATCGAAGGCCACGACTTTGATTTGTCCTGTCTCTTCTAAATGAATGCCGCCTTTGATCAACACACCGTTACGTGCAGCGTTTCCAATGGCTGTAACGATCGCAATAGGTGTTGAAATGACTAGAGCGCAAGGACAACCAACTACTAATACGACAAGACCTTTATAGAACCATTCACCCCATACTCCACCCATTAAAAGTGGTGGTATGATCATAATCAGTAAAGAAATAACTAAAATAGCTGGTGTATAGAATCTCGCAAAGCGATCGACAAATTGTTGTGTCGGTGCTTTTTCCGCCTGTGCTTCTTCGACCAAGTGAATGATTTTGGCAATGGTAGTATCTTCAGCAAGCTTCGTCACACGGACGTGCATTGCGCCTTCTTCATTCAAAGTCCCTGCAAACACTTCGTCTCCAAGCACTTTATGGACAGGCACAGACTCACCAGTGATGGCGGCTTGGTTAACCGATGAATCACCTTGAATCACTTCGCCATCCATCGCAATCTTTTGTCCCGGTTTAATCAAAATCACATCATCAATACGTAAATCTTCCACATCTACTTCAAATTCATTATTCCCGCGAAGTACAGTGGCCGTCGTAGGGGCAATTTCAATGAGTGAGGTAATGGAATTTCTAGCTTTATCAATCGAGTAACTTTCCAATGCTTCACTGACGGAGAAGAGGAAGACCACGACCGCCCCTTCCGCCCAGTCACCAATGAGTGCAGCCCCAATGACTGCGATGGTCATCAATGTAGACATATCAAATTCAAGTTTGAAAAGATTCGTTAATCCTTCCTTCATCAAACTGAATCCACCGATTATAATGGCAGAGAGAAACAGAGCGATCGATAGCCAATTATTATCACCATTCGCGGTAGATACCGCATACCCTGCTAGCAATAAAACTAACGAAGCAATAGTCGTTTGATTTTCACGTTTTTTCCAAAAAGGAGTATGCTGTTTAATAATCCGCTGTTTTTCAGGGAACACTTTAATACCGTCAAATGCACCCGCTTCTTCTAATTGTACAATAGAAGCATTTCCCGCCACCGTTAATTTGGAAGCGCCAAAGTTTAACTGTACATCTTCCACAGTATCAATTTGTCGGACATTTTTCTCGAATTTCGCAGCACAACTTGTGCATGATAAATTTTGCAGGCGATAGACATTTTTCTCTGAAGCCATGTGATCAGTCCCCTCGAAAAATCGTTCATTTTAACAATTTAATCATTCAATCGTTCGTTTGATTGTTTAATTTAGTATATGCAATTCTAGATATTTTGTCAATTTCTTCATTCAAATGATGATTTGAATGAAGACGTGAAAAAGCAGTTCCTTAGATAATCCAAGGAACTGCAAAATGAACGGTTTATTATTTTGAGCGCGTAATGAAGATCTGAGGTATTTCTGCTTCAAATCGGACTAATTCTCCTGTACGTGGATGTAGAAAAGACAGAGCTGTGGCATGAAGTCCCACTCTGCGCAAAGGGTTACCTGTAGCACCATACTTTTTGTCACCTATCACTGGATGACCCAATTCTTCCATATGCACACGGATTTGGTTTTTCCGACCCGTTTCTAGAAGTACTTCTAGCAATGAGCAATCTTTATTCGCTTGTACTCTTCTATAATGTGTAATGGCATGCTGGCCGCCATTATCAGTTGGGTTTGAATATACTCTAAACGCACTATTTTCGGTTAACCAAGACGAAATAGTCCCTGATTCTGTTCGTACTTTTCCTTCGACAAGCGCAGTATACAAACGTTCCTTTACCGATTCATTCCATGTACTTTGCAAAGCTTTCTGGGTTTCTTCATTTTTGGCAAACATCATCACACCTGATGTATCTCTATCCAGACGGTGCACAACAAAAATTCGGTTTTCAGGATGGCTCCTCTTCACGTACTTTGTGATTTCTCTATAGGCTGTCTGATCTTTTTCTTTTTCAGAAGCTACAGAAAGAATACCTGCTTCTTTATTGATCACGATGATATCGTCATCTTCATGGAGAATAGATACACCGACTAACTTCGAGACATTTATAGCTGTTTTATTACTTTGTATTTCCACCTTTTGTCCAGGCGCTAACGGCTGATTATGTTTGGTTGTCATTTGACCATCCACCATAACTTGACCACGCGTAAGAATGGATTTTACCGAATTTCTACTGCTTTTTGACATCACCTTCAATAAGTATGGCAATAACTCTATCGGTTGTTCCACTGTATATTCTTTTACATTAGATGTTACTTGTTTTCTTTTCATTATATGTTGGCCTCCTGCTTATTTAAATAGGTACTCGCATGATAAGTATACACCGCTTGACGGGTGGTGCGCTCGAATATCATTTGACAGTAATTGCGAAAAATAAATCTAGACATAAAAAAAAACAGCCCCTAGACATTCGGTCTAATAGGACTGCTTATTGTTATAAACCGTGTTCCTACGGTAAATAACTTAGGTTTGGCACCTATGACTCCGACTGGGCTCGAACCAGCGACCTCCACCCTGTCAAGGTGGCGCTCTCCCAGCTGAGCTACGGAATCGTTCTTACTAGGATGTGCGTTTTGAAGTGAGCCAGTTAGGCTCTCAAGCACAAATACTATAATAGCATTTTCTTTCCTAGTTGTAAACAACGAAATTAAAAATCGATAATTTTTCCATGCTATCAGAAAAATTACCGATTTTTATGGAAGTTCATTACATTATTCAGAGACGCTTCTCCTTTCACTTACTGCATGGGGTTTAATTGTTCTTCAACTGATTCATTCTCAAAATATAAAAACTCTTCATGATCCAGCTCACTCATACGTTCTTTGTTAAAACCATGTGCCAAATGCCCTTCAAATACGTTTTCCCACCATGTCTCTTGTGTATTCATAGTATGTTCTCTCCTTTTTGATTTGATTGGTTTCTGTACCGATCTATATATTTTATTCGTTATGACTTATTCGCTTATATGTAGTATATACAGAACCCGCGTTGGTAAAACTGCGTAATTAGTCCAAAATAATTCGACTCACTTTTAGTCCTTCGGCTTCTTGACTTTTATTTTGTCATGTGTTCCGAAATTCATTTTTCTTAGGAAACCCTTGTATATCCTAGACTCGTCCTCTAGTAAAAAATCTATTTACTCTAGTTCTTTTCACTCAACTAGAATAGTAAATAACAAAAAACATATATATTACCTGAAAATTCTTTTTTCATTAGTAAAATAAAAGACTTGCAAGCTCAGTTTCAAGCCGACAAGTCTTTTAAAAGCTATTTAATTTGAAGCGAATGTAGGCGTATTATTTTTCTTATTCCCCATCCACTGGGACACCAGTAAGATAGTGAATAATACTAAACCGATAATATCTGTAATAGTTTCTGGGTAGATTAACAACATACCTGTACATATTGTGATAATTCGTAGAAGCCAGTTCAGTTTATTATACCAGAAGCCAATTATGCCTGCCCCGATTGCAACCATACCGATAATGGCGGTCACAGTCACCCATACAATCTCCGTAATACTCGAGTCGAGCATCAGCATAGCCGGATTAAAGACGAACATATATGGAATGATGAAGGCAGCAATCGCTAGTTTTGCAGACGTGACACCCGTTTTGATCGGATCTCCGCCAGAAATACCCGAAGCTGCAAAGGCAGCTAATGCAACAGGCGGTGTGATATCCGCAATGATACCAAAGTAAAATACGAATAAGTGGGCAGATACCGCCACTACAATCGGCACAGCGGCACCTGTAGGCTCATCCATCATCAATAGCGTAATGATGGCAGGTGCTGCGATTGTAGATGTAATAACATAGTTTGCTGTCGTTGGAGAACCCATCCCCAAAATAATCGCTGCAAACATCGTGAAAATCAATGTGAGCAAGATGTTACCGCCAGCTGCTGAGATCAGGCCCGTTGCCAAGCTGAGCCCGAGACCCGTCTTGACGACAACACCGACAATAATACCTGCACAGGCAGTCGCTGCTGCTACAGCCAATGCTGTACGAGCACCGTCTACTAATGCATCAATCATATCTTTAAATCCAATTCTTGTTTCTTTACTGATTGCACTCACTGCAATGGTTAGCACGATACCGAGTAATGCCGCTTTCATCGTTGGAATACCCACCAAGAGGAAAACGATAATACCTATAATCGGTAGTAATAAATAAATCTTTTTCAGCGTTTCTTTTCGATTAGGAATTTGCGACGCATCCATTCCTTGCAAACCAACACGCTTTGCTTCGAAATGAGTCATGATCCAAATTCCAGTGAAGTACAGCAATGCAGGGATAGCTGCCGCTTTGGCAATTTCCCAATAGGTAACGCCGCCGATGAATTCAACCATCAGGAATGCAGCGGCCCCCATAATCGGTGGCATAATCTGACCACCTGTAGACGCGGCTGCCTCTACTCCGCCTGCGAATTCTTTTCGATAACCTAACTTCTTCATCATCGGAATCGTGTATGAACCGGATCCAACAACATTTGCTACGGAACTACCTGAAATTGTACCTTGCAAAGCACTTGAGAAAATGGCGACTTTTGCAGGTCCACCAGTCAAACGTCCCGCCAATACTACTGCCAAGTCATTGAAGTAATTACCAACGCCAGTCTTCACTAAGAACGCTCCAAACAACAAGAAGACGAATATGAAGGTGGCGGATACACTAATTGGCGTACCGAGGATCCCGTCCGTTGTAAAGAACATTAGTTGAACGAGATTTTCTACACTTTGCCCTCTATGTGCAAGGAACCCTGGGAAATACGGTCCAAAGAACGCATACACCAAAAACACTACTGAAATGATCGTGATCGGCATTCCTACCGCACGTCTCGCTGCCTCTAGTGTCAGTAAAACCGCTAAAATACCGATAACTAAATCGAGATCGGATACGCGTCCCACACGAAATACTAGCTCGTCGATAAATAGCGGCCAGTATAAACCAACTGCTACCGCCAATAAAGATAGAATAATATCATAAAACGGTACTTTGTCACGACGCACACCAATTTTCTTTCTAGCAGGGAACAACAGGAAAATAAGGGATAAAGCAAATCCTAAGTGAATAGATCGCTGAATTTGAGCTGTAAATGGTTTACCAATGGCCGTATATAACTGGAAAATTGAAAAAGCCAATAAACCGAAAAATACAATCTTGCCAATAAGGCCTTTTAGATCTCTTGTATTGGATTCTGGGTCGTACTTTTGAAGAATTTCGAGTTGCTCTTGTTCAGAAAGCGTACCCATTTCTTCATTGGAGATGGCGGGAATATCTTTTTCCCGATCTTTATTGTTTTCCATTTAATCTGACTCCTTTAAACATCTTATAATTTGACACCTTTGCCACATGAAATTCATAAGAATGCCCCTTTTGAAGAAATTCTTTTAGATGATAATCTTGTTGCTCATATCGCAAAAACAGATCTGTATTCACCCTACCTACATAGAGAATAAACGAATCGATCACGCGGTTTTCGAATGTAAGCGTATAAACACCATCTTCTACTTGCAGTGCTTCACCTTCTTCTGCATAACCTGGCAGTCCGATGGCTACGTCTTCATACTGCATAAATTCGAAACGGAGCTTTCCATTGTCAGTAATGCGATATTGCTCCTTCACATTGGACAAATGGATCGAGTGAATATAGTGTATTTGAAAATTTCGATTCTCGTGTAATGGAAGATAATAAGCTTTTGGCTGTTCGCTCCGAACCTCTTCAAGTATGATCATTTGTTTATATGGATAAAACCATACGATCACCATTACAATTCCTATTAGAAATGTCAGCAGAAGAACGATTTTTCGTAATTTCATCCGCTTAATCCTTTCTGTTCCCTTACTTGCAATCAGCATAGTAATTTATGTATTCAGCCAATTGTTTTTAAAAAATTAAGAATGGGACGGACAAAGCTTTCGCTTTACCGTCCCTCATGATCCTATCAGATGACTTACTCAGTTTATTAGTTCACTTCGTCAAAGTACTTCTGTGCACCTGGGTGTACAGGAATACCAATTCCATTCAAACCGTTTTCTGCTTTAATCAAAGCACCTTTAGCATGTTGGATTTTCGAAGCGTTTTCATAAATTGCCTTTGTGATCTGGTAACCAAGTTCTTCAGAAATATCGTTCTGCATAACAAGCATTGCACCTACTGATACTGCAGGTGTCTCTACTTCAGAACCATAAGTTCCGGCAGGGATTATTTCTTTAGTATAATACGGATATTTCTCGATTAATTCGTCAGCTTTGTCGTCTTCTACTGGAATAATGAAAACTTCTGAAGTAGCGTTTAGACCTTCAACAGCACCTGTTGGCGTTCCAGCTGTAATGAATGCTGCGTCTATTTGTCCAGCTTGTAGACTTTCTTGTGACTCACCGAAGTCCAAGTTTTGTGCTTTAATATCGCTTAAAGCTAAACCATGGATTTCAAGCAATTGCTCAGCGTTAGCAGCTGTTCCTGAACCTGGCGCTCCTATCGAAATGCTTTTGCCTTTTAGATCTTCAAATGTCTTGATATTGTTTTTCTTCAACGTAACCAATTGAACTGTTTCCGGATAAAGTGCACCAATAGCAGATACTTCGTCGATTACATCTCCGTCAAACATCATTTCACCTTTAGAAGCGTAATATGCAATGTCTGTTTGTACGAATGCAATGTTTGCATCTCCATCTTTAAGCGCTGTCATGTTCGCAGCAGATGCTTGAGATACTTCAGCAGTCGTCTTGATTCCTGTCTCTTCAGTAATGAATTCAGCAAAAGATCCACCTAGTGGATAATAAGTTCCTTGTGTTCCCCCAGTAAGTAAGCTCAAGAACTTGTAGTCTTGCTCTGTCTTACCGTCATCTTTGTTTCCGTCTGCATCTTTGTTCCCGTCAGCTTTTTCGTCGGTACCGCAAGCCGCGAGCACAAGAAGCGCGAGCATGGAAACTAACGCCAGTAGGCGAAGTGAGTTTTTCTTCATGTGACCATCTCCCCTTTACATTTTGTAGTCATAGACACTACCATTCTACCATGAAAGCGCTTTAACTTGTCAATATAATATTAAATTATATATTATCGCATGTTCCATTTAAGCTATTCACCCTCGTCTATATAGCTTTTATCAGGTATTGCCAAACACCTACCCAACTGCTGTGGTAGGTGTAGTGGGTATAATGAACTCTCACCGCCAGCAAAACCACAAACTCCTAACAGAACTGCAATCCGGTACGCACCCGACAACTTCATTTATAATAAAAAACTGCCGCTAGACATGATGATCTAGAGCAGTTCGATTCGGTTAAGATCTCTTGCCATTTTGTACATCTTTAAACGTTAGACCCGCTTCTTTCAAATCGCGCGTTCTATGCGCAATTCTAGATGCCGCACACGCCGCTACACTGGCCACTAAATCATCTAAGAACGTATGGATACCAATTCCTTTTTTTGTATCCAATTCGTTGATGATACCGACTTTGTTTTTGTCTAAGTGACCGAATGTAGTCACTGCGATTGAACCATACGTGTAGACCGCACCTAACGCGATCGTTTCATCCACCCCAAATAAGCCTTCATCTGATTCAACAATTTGCTGAAGTGGTTGCGATAACTGACCTCGTTCAGCGATTTCATCCAATTCCACCCCGACCAATATTGCGTGTTGCAATTCACGTTTGCGAAGAACACTTTCTACAGAATCGATACATTGTTCCAGTGACAATCCTTTGTTATAAGGCACTTGCAATTCATAAACAATTTTTGCAATATCTTCAATCTTAACCCCACGGCGAATCAACGCGTCTTTTGTTGCAGCTGTCACAACGTCCGAATGAACAATATTCTTACCTTCATCCATATTATTTCCCCTCTCTCTCTTCATAAGCAATAGTTTTCACTAGCTTTACACTGTTATTTATCGGTATGATATTTAGTAAGTGTACATTAATTATGGAGGTCCTACAAAATGAATCCAGGAAAAATTGAAGAAGTCCGTTTTTACAGTAATGAACTACAGGAAGAAATGGAACTATTAATATATTTACCTTCACGCTACTCTCCTTTATACAAACATAATGTCCTGCTCGTCTCTGATGGCAAAGATTATTTTCAACTTGGACGGATTGGCCGAATTGCCGATGAATTAATGGAAGACGAAATCATTGAACCAGTCATCATCGTCGGTATTCCATACAAAACCGTGCAAGAACGCAGACGTATGTATCATCCAGAAGGTGATCGACACAAAGCGTATATCCGTTTTTTAGCGCACGAGTTAATTCAGTATATTGACGAAACCTACCCAACATACCAAATGGGCTCTTCAAGAATGCTAATGGGCGATTCATTGGCAGCATCGATTTCCTTATTAACCGCTTTGAAATATCCAAACTGCTTTGGAAAGGTAGTGTTACATTCACCATTTGTTAACGAACAAGTACTCGAAGCAGTTAAAGACAATCAAAACCCTGCTAACCTTTCTATTTACCATGTGATCGGTGATAAAGAAACGGATGTACCTACAACAGCTGACGGTAGATTGGATTTTTTAACGCCTAACCGCGAGTTGCATAAAGTTATTAAAGAAAAAAGTTTTCCTTACTATTATGAAGAACTGGATGGAGATCATACATGGAAATCATGGCAACCTGATATTCGCCGCGCTTTGATCGAAATAAATAGCCTTTAGTAATAGAAGGAGACATGTTAGACTATTTTCTGATATACTAAAATAGATGTACCTAAAATTCAGTCAATTCACAAGGAGGCAATCTTAAATGAAATACGGTATTGTTGCATTCCCTTCAAAGAAACTTCAAGACTTAGCAAACGGTTATCGGAAGAGATATGATCCGCATTATGCGCTGATCACACCTCACATGACGCTGAAAAATCCATTCGAAGCGAATGATAAGGAAATTGAAGAAGTAGCTAATGCATTAAAAGAAATCACCATCAAAAACAGTCCTTTTGAGATGAAGGTTACAAAAGTTAGCTCGTTCGCGCCAACGACGAACACAATTTACTTTAAAGTTGTACCGAATGAAGAAATTCTTACATTGCACAAGGATTTAAATGTAGACTTTTATCATGATGAAAATAATTATGCTTTTGTCCCGCATATTACCATTGCGCAAAACCTGACTTCCGGTGAACACGATGATGTGATTAACCAAATGAAAATGGTAGGTGTCGACCACACCGAAGTCATCGATCGTATTCATTTACTCTATCAATTAGAAGACGGATCATGGACAGTGTATGAAACGTTCCGTCTTGATCGTGAGTCTTGATTTGCAGATGACAGTAAAAATCGTCTCAGATGAAAAAGGTCAGCAAGACGCGTATTCTGTCCGCAAAAAAGTGTTTGTGGAAGAACAAGGCGTCCCGCTGATCCTCGAGCTGGACGAACACGATCAAGAAGCGATCCACTTTGTTGTCTACGACGGGGCGGATCAACCAATCGGTGCTGGCCGCATGAGAGGGTTAGTAAATGCTCACGGTAAAATAGAGAGAATCTGTATTTTACCCGAACACCGCGGTAAACATCTTGGGAGTTTGATTATGAATACATTAGAAGAACATGCAATAAAGAAATCTATGAAAAAACTGATTTTGAATGCACAGTCCTATGCTGTGCCTTTTTACGAAAAACTGGGCTACGTCGTCATATCGCCTGAATTCATGGACGCAGATATACCTCATCGCGCCATGGAGAAGAGTTTGTTGCACAACTGATTGGACAGTAAAAAATACCCTTTACCACTTTTAATAACTAGTGGTAAAGGGTATTTTATTTATTGCGTCAGACATACGTGTTAATCGATTGGCCCTTTCCAACTACATCTGCAATTTCAGATGATAATTGGACTGGATTTGGCGCAATAAATCCTTTTTTAACTAAAGGTTGAGGTGCACGATTTTTTCGTTGTTTCATCTGCTCTTCACGACGTCTTTCCTCGTCTGCCAGAACATCTTCCCAATAGCTCGATTCTCCGTTGTTCAGTCGCACAGGACTCACTCGTCCGATATAAGCAAAATTATGACGTTCATTGTTCATGCGTTCTGCATACTGTTGCGCTTGGTAATTTTGTATTGGTAGTATATAACCCACGACGTGCACCTCCCTTTTCAATCTAGCTTCTTTAGTAGTTTATCCACTTTACAAGCATTCTAAACATGTTTTAGTATATTTATTTTACTTACCACCTAGCATTTGTGATATATCGTTCAAATTCAGTCCTTTACCACTTGTCACAATGGAGTTAACTAATTCATCTTCCACTGATTGTGGCACATCTTTTTTAGCTACTTGACTAACTTTTTGAATGATTTTTCTTACTTGTTTTTCGTCTTTGAAATCGGCATATTGGATTGCGTTGGCTAATGCGAATACTTCCTCCATCGGCACACCCGTTTTAGATTCTATTTTTTTAAAGAATGAATCGTTCATATTCAGTTCTCCTCCTTAGAAATAGCTTCTGCCTACAATGATCAATAAAATAAACAGAACTACAATCAAGACGAATGAAGAACCGCCATAACGTTCACCACATCCTCCGCCGTATCCGTAGCCACCTTGAGATGGATAACATCCGTACATGAAAAACCCCTCCTTCCTTTCTTCTCTACTATATGCAGAGGAGAATGAATTGGAGAGGGCGTTTGAGTAGTTTAAATATTTCCTTTTGATGTAAAGAGCAATGCGCCGATTAGGCCGAAAATAATTGCCGCACTGATTCCCGAACTTGTCACTTCAAACATGCCAGTTACCACACCGATTAGGCCATGTTTCTCAGCTTCTGCCATCGCGCCATGTGTCAATGCGTTACCGAATGAAGTAATTGGAATCGTAGCACCAGTGCCAGCAAAATCAATAAATGGTTCATACCAGCCGATACCATCGAGCACCGATCCCGCCACAACCAATGAACATAATGTGTGGGCAGGCGTTAACTTTGCGACATCCATCAGTAATTGCCCGATGACACAAATCAAGCCACCCACTATAAACGATGTAATGTATATAGATATCATTCTGCCGTCACCTCATCCATTGTCAGTTCAACAGCGTGAGCGATACACGGAATCGTATCTCCTTGTTGAAATGACAAGGGGGATAGTAAAGCACCCGTTGCTAGCAATAAAACCCGCTTATACTCACCCGCCAGCATTTTTTGATAGACATCGGAAAAAAATACCGCTGCTGAACACCCAGATCCACTGGCTCCTGCTTTAAAGGACGGGTCATTTCCATAAAACTCTTCTCCGGCATCCCGAAAGTTTTTCGTATGCGGTAAACCATTTTCATTCGCTAACGCTTTAAAGATGTTGAAACCATTACTTCCTAAATCCCCTGTGATGATGGTGTCATAATCATCGATGGTCCTACCATGTCCTATTAAATGATTCATCAATGTATCACTGGCTGCTGGAGCCATCGCAGATCCCATGTTCAACGGATCTGTCATCCCCATATCTATCACTTTTCCTATAGTGGCGCAGTTAATCACGGGAGTTCCTTGTTTATGTTGTCCAATCAATACTGCACCAGCCGCCGTGACCGTCCACTGTGCAGTTGCTCCTTTTTGCGAACCATACTCAAGTGGATATCGAAACTGTCGTTCAATTGCATTATGATGACTAGACGAACCGGCAATGATCCAATTTGCGTGCTTCGCATCCGCGAGTAATGCCGCAGTAATCATAGAAGAAACTGACGTAGCACAAGCGGAAAACAGTCCAATATAGGGGATCGCTAGGGCATGGGCTGTAAAATTAGAAGGTGTCATTTGATTGACCAAATCACCAGTTAAGAAAAAATCCATTTTATCCGGTTGTTTCTTCGCTTTACTAAGTGCAATCAACACAGCATCATACATTAGTTGCTTATGACCGTCTTCGTTTGTCGGTAAATCACATCGCTCATCTTCATATACTTTATCGAATTTCTGTGCAAACACGCTTTTCTTTTTTTCCAGTGGACCTGCCGTTACACCTGTAGCATAAAGACTCGGCTTGGATTGAAAGGTCAACACGCCTCGTTTTACCATGAAGCCACACCAAATTTCACTAAGATGGTCTTGATCAGCGCTACGACGAAGGCAGAGAACACACCGAATAAAATAACTGAACCCGCTAATTTAAACATATTCCCGCCAACCCCTAAGACATATCCTTCCGATTTATGTTCAATAGCAGCTGAGACGACCGCATTGCCGAATCCCGTAATCGGCACCGCTGCGCCCGCTCCACCAAATTGAGAAATCTTTTTATATAATCCAAACCCCGTTAACAGCATCGAAATAAAAATCATAGTGGCAACTGTTGGATTACTCGCTGTGCGTTCCGTAAAGTCAAAGTACGTAATGTAAAATAGTGCAATAAACTGTCCAATCAAACAAATCAATCCACCAGTCAAGAACGCTCTAATTACATTTTTCATAATAGGTGGTTTAGGTGATAACTCTTTCTCTATTTGGGCATACTTTTCCTGTTGCATTAGGTTTGCTCCTTTTCGATTGATTTGATTTTATCTATTTTCTTTCGATAATTTTTTTCGCTTTTTTTATTTATCAGCTTCTCCGTCTCCATCAAGATTTTACTGTCTGCTGACACCGTAATTTTCAAATCAGGATATTCACGTTCCAATTTCTTTTGAATTTTTCCAGCAATAGTCTTCTTTTGAAATCGGGAAAACGTATTGACACGGATCCCGGCAAGCAATTCATCTTCATATAGCAGTACCTTTGCTAGTTTCACATGTTCATTATTCATTAAAACATTCTCTATCGAACGCTCATCGTACGAAGTAGTATTTTTAATATCCGTTCCTTTCTCACTACAACCAGTGAGTAGACCGACAATAAGTAACAATAGACTGAGTTTCTTCACAATCGACGCCTCCCTTCTGTCTAGCATGTATCTTTTATGTCGGATTTATGCATATTGAGGAAAGCGCCCTGTCATGTCGTTTACCTATGCATAAAGTATAGAGAACGACAAACAGGAGGTGGACAGTAGTGGGATGTGAAAAAAAAGACAGCAAACATGGTGGCTGTCATAAGTCGAATTGTATTTGTGAAGTAGTACGCTTTATCCAACGCGTCCAGAATACGTGTCCGGAAGTGGATTGTGTTGAGTGTGATACCGATTGTTTCATGGCACCGCTCGGCAGTTTAGTCAGTCCGGTTAGAGGACGCGTCAACACCCGCGTATTCAGTTTATTGACGGGTAACGGGGACTATTTCAAGGCAGTATTCAGAGGTGGTAAACGGAAGCATTATCCTAAAATGACGGCAGAAGAGTCACTGGCTAATCATAAGTCAACACATCATAAGCATACGAGTTGCGTTTCCGTATTTTTCCGTGTGCAGACAGTGTTTGATTCTTGCTGTGCTACCATTCAAGTATTGCAGCCTTTGTATAACGGACACCCGTTTGATATTACTACAGACGGAAAAATCTGTTTCGAGAAAATTTGTAAGGTGAATGGTTTCGGACCTACGAATACATGCTTGACGGTCGACTTGAGTTGCTTCTGCGGTATTCAGTGTATTGATGATGTGTTTATCAATTTCTGCGACGAAGATTAATTTGTTACTTGCAATGCTAAATGGCGGACCCTATAGGAATAGGGTTCGTCTTTTTGTTTTAGCAATAGTAATGTCACAAGAATGGATGCATCGTTGCACTATCTTCACGATAAACAAAACAAGGCGAACCCATTTAACGGGTTCGCCTTGTTACTAGTAAGAATTAAATAGTGAATGATTGCTGTTTCCAAAGGATATCTAAGATTTCTTCAATGCGGACTGTAGTGATTTCTTTGTCCGATTTGATCCAGACGACTTCATTTTCTAAATCATGCAACTTTCCTTTGATACTACTTTTTTCAGTGATGATTTCTAAAGGAGCATATAATTCTTTACGGAATGGGTGTTGCAAGTATTCTAATCTTTGACGAATGAGTTGAGTTGCTAATAATTCTTGTTGGATCTCTGGTGACTCTGATGCCGACAAGCTTTCTGCAACGGGTAAGACGACGGGATGCTCCAATCCTCTTGAGTGTTCTAGCTCAAAAACGGATGTGCTTTCTTCTTCGACAATGGGGGTATATCGATATCTTCTAATAACAGGGCTTGAAATGAACAGTAACGGCTTCTCATGACGCATTTTCATCACTTCCTTTTAAGTAACATATGTAAGTAAAACGCCTAACGTTCCGAAATATAAAAAAACAGTATTCCCAGTTCATAAAGAACTAAGGAATACTGTTGCAAGACCTAGATAAATGACGACACTGATAACGTCGTTAAGAGTAGTAATAAATGGTCCTGAGGCCACAGCCGGGTCTACTTTCAGTTTATGCATAAATAACGGAATAAATGATCCCGAAATCGTTGCAACGAAAATCGAAACCATCATTGCTGCTCCTACTAATAAAGCGATCACCAGTTCATGCTTCCAGATAAAAATTAATAAAACGACAAATATTGCGCAAATCACACCTGTAATAATTCCAGTACCCGCTTCTCGTATCAATAACTTCAATTTACTTTCATCTTCAATATCACGTGTTGCGATACCACGAACCGCAACAGCAAGAGACTGGGTTCCACTATTTCCGGCAGTTCCGGCGATCAAGGGGATAAATGCGGCTAATAAAGCAACTTGAGAAATCGTTTCAGTAAATAAATCAATTAAGTTCGCCGTTAACATTCCAAGAACCAATAAAATCAGTAGCCATGGAATCCGTTTTTTGGCAGCAGAAAATGGGTTTTTATCAAATGTATCCATTGTCGAGACACCGGCAAGTTTGGAATAATCATCCGATGCTTCTTCATCGATAACGTCAATAATGTCATCAACTGTAATAATCCCTAAAATATGTTGCTGGAAGTCGACAACTGGAACAGCTAGGAAGTTATAATCTTGAATCGTTCGGGCAACGTCTTCTTGGTCGTCGGAAACCGATACGCTGACGAGACGATCACTCATAATGGCGCGAATTAATGTATCTTCATCGGCAATAATCAAGTCTCGTAATGAAACGACTCCAGTTAAGCGCTGGTAGTCATCCACAACGAAAATATAGTAAATCGTCTCAGCACTTGGTGCTTCACTACGTAAAATTGTCATAGCGGAACGAACAGTGGAATTTTCGGAAACCGTCACGAATTCCGTCGTCATGATCGAACCAGCTGTATATTCTTCATAGTGTAGTAATGCTTTAATTTGAATCGCTGCTTCTTTATCCATCAATGTTAGATAGCTAACGACTTTCTTTTTATCTAGTTCTTTCAGGACATCTACCGCATTATCCACAAACATGTATGAAATCATCTCTGCGGCATATGTCGCGTCCATCTCCTCAAGGAACTCTTCATATTCATCTTCTTCAATTTCACTTGTTTCAAATATTTCCGCAAGTTCTTTTGGCGATAAATAAAAATACATCAACTCCCGAAGCTCTGCACCAACTTCTTCATAAAAAGTCGCTCGATCATACGGATGAAGTACCAAATATTCTTTTCTGAACGAATGAATGTCCTCGTTGCTCAGCAATTCTCGCAACTTTACTGCATCCAAAACGATCTCACTTTTCATTTGTTCTGGTTGAGTAGTCATGATTTCACACCTTCCCTTCTGTACATACGGTACGCTAACACGTACTAGTAAGTTTCTATACAACGTGAGTACTGCTTTATATTAACAGAGTGGTTGCTGTTGAGAGAATCCGCACACTTGCTGACTTTGCCGTAAATAGTATTGCATATCTTCCGGCAACGGACTAGTAAAGTGCATTCTCTCTTTCGTTATCGGATGAAGTAAACTGACGCTAGAACAATGCAATGCTTGGCGTGGGAATACGTCTGGATTTGCATCGTATAAATCATCACCTATGAGTGGATGACCAAGCCATTGCATGTGCACACGAATTTGATGCGTACGGCCTGTATGCAACGTCAAGTCTATAACGGAGAAACAGTCTGCTTCATTACGATAATGCGCTTTTACGGACACATCGGTTTTTGAATACTGTCCATCCTCCCGCACAATTCTCTCAATAATACTGCCTTCTTTTCTGCCAATCGGTTGTTCGATAGTCAAAAATGGCTTAGTAATTATACCTTCCGAGAATGCAGTATATTGACGTTGAAACAAATCTTGCGCCATTTGTTTGCTTAATAGATGGTGAATATGGCGGTTTTTTGCCACACAAATAATACCCGATGTATCTGTATCAAGACGCGTCACCATATGAGCAGTTGATAGAATACCTTCTGTCTCAAATTTTCCACAGACAAAATTCGCAAGCGTTCCAGAAGGATGATTGCGAGAAGGGATCGTGCTCTGTCCAGCTGGTTTATCAAGCATCAAAAGAGTTTCATCTTCATATAAAATGGATAACGCGCCCTCTTGTGAAATCAATCCATCACTCACTTGTTCCGGAGGGAATAATACAGTGACTTGATCACCAGGTTGCAACTTATGACGCACGTTTTGAGACTGTCCATTCACCAAGATCTCGCCACCGCGATATTTAATAGCCGTTAACGTCGTTTTGGAAATTTCATGCTGCGCTAAAAATTCACGAAGCAATCCACTTTCCTTCACAACGAATTGTAATTGAAACAGCGTATTATTTTTTCTTTTCATCATCTTCACGTTCATAGATTAAATCACTCGCTACAAATGACTCTTCTACACGTTTCCAGAATGGGAAAGGACGGAAGCGCGCAAAGCCCATCTTTTCATTGGACACTTTATATTCGATAGATTTGACATCTTTATGCAGGAGTTGCAAATGATCGACTGTCACCATGAAATCGGGACCTTTTACAGGTGTCAGTGTACAGATATGATGATCGGGTAAAATGAGCGGAGATCCTACTGTACGGAATACACGATTATTGATCGATGCCATTTCCGTCAATTGCATGGACGGCAATGAAGGATGGATAATCGCACCACCAAGAGATTTACTGTAAGCAGTTGACCCAGACGGCGTCGACATACAAAGCCCGTCTCCTCTAAAACGTTCAAAGTGTTCTCCATTTAATTCAACATCCATCACCAACGTAACTTCAGGTGATTTCACTGTGGATTCATTCAATGCTAAATACGATGCACTTTTTTCAGAGTGACGATAATTGATCGTGACTTCAATCAAAGGATACTCGATGACTTCGTACTCTTGTCGTGCGATCAAGATCACCAACTTTTCTATTTCAGAAGGTTTCCAGTCCGCATAAAACCCTAAGTGACCCGTATGAATTCCCACAAACGATGTCTTATCCAAGCGGTGTATGTATTTATGGAAAGCATGCAATAGCGTTCCATCCCCACCAATGGACAACACAATATCCGGTTCTTCTTCATCATATTTCAAACCGAAATCGCGTAAATACACACGTGCTTCTTTCATTAACTTATTAGATATCTCGTCATTTCGCGACTGAATTGTGAATTTCATAACATCACTTCCATTCTTTTTGTGAATTTCTTTTGCCATATATCAATTCACCTTTTCCAGCACCGGCTTGAATACTTCTTCTACAGCTGTACTGAATTCCTCGCCGTAGTTATCATTACCTTCAATATTAAAAATCAACGCCTGCAATTCGTCTGCAGCACCTGTTAATAGAACTTTCTCATCTTGCCACATCAACACAGGTTCTGCTTGGTGCAACAACATATCGACCAGTCCACTCCAACTGTCCATCGGGAAATACGCATACCGATAGCCTGTTTCGTGATCAAAAATATATACAAACGATTGACGATCCGTGTCTGTTAACATTTTCCCAGCTGGAGAACCTAACGGCCACTCTGCCTCCGGATTCAATATAAATTGAACTTCATTACCATTTTTACTTGTTCCAATGATTTCATTTTTTATATCCAAGACATCCACTTCCTTAATTAAAGTCTTTACGTTTAGTCTACCATATGCCACACGTAGTTGCATTTCGTTATTGTGCATTATGATAAGAAAGTTGGTATAATAGATATAATAAACGAACCCATTTACTATCTTCAATAAACAGGAGGAAAAAGTATGAATCTCGCCCCCATTAACACTCGGTTACTCCTTGAAATCAATACACTACAAACTCTTGGAGCGGTTCAATCCTTCAGTACTAATCCACCGACCAGCTCCAATCAGTTCCAAACAATGCTTACGCAATTGCTGGACGACAATATCATAAGCCCTGAACTCGCAAATCAATCCGCACAACTATTTAGCCAAGGAAGCAGCATACCACCATTTGATATATCGACAAAGCCAGGTAAAGAATTGGCTGCTGTATCACCAGACAATACGTCACTAGCAACCAATAATCCATACGCAGACATTATCAAACAAGCTGCAGAAAAATATCAGCTACCAGAAAAACTAATTGCCGCCGTCATCAAACAAGAATCCAACTTCAAAAGTAATGCGAAAAGTCACGCAGGCGCAGCCGGACTTATGCAACTAATGCCAGGCACAGCTAAATACCTCGGTGTGTCCAACCCGATGGATCCGGAGCAAAACATCATGGGTGGAGCGAAATACTTGCGTAGCATGCTCAACCAATTCGGCTCAAACGAAATGGCACTAGCAGCCTACAATGCAGGACCTGGGAACGTAAAAAAATACGGAGGCATCCCGCCTTTCAAAGAAACCCAGAACTACGTAAAAAAAGTCATGAACTATTACCACCAAACGGTGTAAACTTTTCGTTGTTTTTTTACAATGTGTCCCCACCACTATCTAGCCAATTGTAAGCGTAAGGCGACTACGAGAAGATCAGCTACGCCGCTTATCCGACTTTAGCGATCCAATCTGCTATATAACAAGAAACAAAATAAGCTCTTTTATTTGTATAGAAATTCGTTCGTTGATAGAATACAGATACAAAGCACGAAGGGGTGTGAATTCAATGACTCGAAAACCTGTCATCCCTTTTGAGGAGATCGGCGAGAAAAAATTACACGAACTGATTGAAACATTTTACGCAAAAGTGGCTGTTCACCCAGATCTCATTCCAATATTCCCTAATGATTTATCCGAAACCATTAGGAAACAAAAACAATTTCAAACACAATATCTCGGTGGTCCTAACCTATTCACGGAAGAGCACGGACATCCTATGATGAGGGCTCGACATAACCCTTTCCCTATAACACCTACACGCGCAGAAGCATGGCTAGCATGCATGGCTGAGGCAATGGACGATGTAGGACTGGAGGGTCCACTTCGGGAAGTCTACTATAAACGCCTTGTCTTAACAGCCAACCATATGGTAAATAGGAACGAGGAGGAAGATCAGTGAACTATCTAACTGTTATTGATGATACGTTACACTACTCTGCTTCAGTAAAGCCCATTGAACTCTATGTATTTCTTGATCCGTATTGTAAAGATTGTTGGTCACTGCAGCCATTGCTACGTAAAATGCAAGTCGAATACGATCACTATTTCACGTTACGCATCGCGCTACGAACACCGATGACAAAATTGAATCCACCTTCTTTACTTGATCCAAACGATGCCAAGTCCACGAAGCGGTCAAACCCTTGTTTCCCTAATATTGCAGTAAAAGCTGCAGAGTTCCAAGGTAAGCGAGCTGGGTTCCGTTACTTATCCTGTTTACTTGAGTATTCCTTTTTGAAGAAGCGTGATGTGGCATCCTATTCTGTACTTGTAGAAATTGCTGCACGCATTAATTTAGACGTAGATGAATTTATCGCAGATTTTACTTCTGAAGAAACATCGCGTGCGTTGCAAGTCGATATGTATTTAGGTAACGAAATGGAAGTGGATGAAGCACCCACTTTCGTCTTCTTCAACAGCAATATTGAAGACGAAGGATTGAAAGTGAGCGGCCTCTATGACTATGCAATTTACGAACAGATTTTAGAAGAACTAACCGGAGGACAACTTCTACCAGAAATACCTCCTTCAATTGATTTGTTATTCAATCGTTTTGATTTACTCACAACGAAAGAAATCGCGGAAATGTGTCATATGACAGAAAAAGAAGCTGAACGCGAATTAAAGAAACGCTTACTAAAACAGGAAATCGAACGGATTCCCTTCCAAGATCGTACGCTATGGCGTAAAAAGCAACCTAATTGTTCGCTAATTAAATAGCCCTTATACCAGTCGAAGTCCAACCATTTCTTGGGACTTCGGCTTTTTTACGTAAAGAAAAGAGCATCCTCTCCTGGGGGGGAGTGAATGCTCTTCTTCAAAGGGAATGGGAGAAATGTTCACGTTCAAACAAAAGGGGTGTATGTTTGGTATGTGATTTATTCCACAATTACACCATATCATAAATGATTAATGACTTCAACAAATTATAACAGCTTTCATCCAAATGTCACGGTCTTCGCAGATCGCTGTCGAAACATGTAGTCAAAAATTACCCTCTCTTTGCCAATAGTTGTTCCAACTCATTTAATCGTGCTTCAAATACTCGGCACGCTTCCTCAATGGGCTTTTCAGATGTCATATCGACACCCGCTTTTTTAAGTACTTCGATAGGGTAATCGGATGACCCTGCTTTCAAGAAGTTCGTAATATAACGCTCTACTGCCGGCTCTCCTTCATCTAAAATCTGCTTACTGAGCGCTACGGCTGCACTATATCCTGTCGCGTATTGATAGACATAATAATTCATATAGAAGTGAGGAATACGTGCCCATTCTAAACCAATTTCCTCGTCACTAACAATCGCCTCTCCGTAATACTTTTTGTTCAAAGCATAGTATTCTTCTGTTAACTTTTCAGCAGTCAACGGTACACCGTCTTGATCCAGCTTATGAATTAAGTGCTCGTATTCCGCAAACATTGTCTGACGGAACACCGTCGCACGGAATCCATCCAGCCAATAGTTTAACAAGTAAATTCGCTGATCTTCGTCAGTCGTCACTTTTAATAAGTGATCATTCAGCAATGCTTCATTAACTGTTGATGCAACTTCCGCTACAAATATAGAATACCCACTATAAATGAATGGTTGATACTTACGGGAATAATAGCTGTGTACACTATGTCCGAACTCATGTGCTAACGTAAATAGATTGTTTACATTATCTTGCCAGTTCATTAAGATGTACGGGTTTGTTCCATAAGAACCTGAAGAATACGCACCTGAACGTTTTCCTTTATTTTCACGAACATCAACCCAGCGATTATCAAGCCCTTCTTTTACAACAGCCCGATAATCTTCTCCGAGCGGATGGAAGCTCTCAAGCATGGTTTCTTTCGCTTCATCGTATGTGTACTTCATCTTTGTATCTTCGACTAGTGGTGTATAGATATCCCACATATGAAGCTGATTCACATTCAATACTTTTTTACGCAGCGCTACATAACGATGTAATAATCCTAGGTTTTTATTGATGGTAGATAACAGGTTTTCATACACTTGCTCCGGAATATGGTTATTGGATAATGCTGCCGCTCTCGCTGAACTATAATTTCTAATTCTTGCGTTTACATTATGCCCTTTTACATTACCGCTTAATGTCGAAGCAAATGTATTTTTGAACTCTCCGTACCTTGCATACATTTCTTTAAATGCCGCTTCGCGAACTTTCGGGTCTTTACTCTCTAAAAATTGTGAATAACGGCCATGTGTTAATTGAATGTCACGGCCCTCTTCGTCTTTGACCATACCGAAAGTCAAATCCGCGTTGTTTAACATACTGAATGTTTCAGAAGATTTTCCTGTTACTTCAGATAACTGCGCGATTAATTGCTCTTGTTCGGAAGACAGAACGTGAGCGCGTTCTGCATTCAACTCTTCAAATTCTTGTTTATATAAACGCAAGCCTTCATGCGATTCAATCGTTTCATTCAATTTCTTTTCATCGATCGAGAGTAATTCTGGAGTGAAATAAGATAACGCTGTTGATATTTTCACGACTAATGTTCTAATTCGACCATCCATTGCCTGATAAAAGCTGTTCGTCGTATCCTGATCTGTTTTAAGATGCGCATACGTGTACAATCTTCGCAGACGTTCTGCCAACTTGTCACGATATGTTAGCGCTTCAAAAAGTGGATGTGCTCCATTTCCAAGAGTCCCTTTATACTGTTCTGCTTCTTTGGCCATCTCTTCAATTTTGCTGTACTCTTTATCCCACTCTTCATCAGATGAAAATATATCTTCCAAGCGCCATGTTTCCTCTTCAGATACTTCATCGCGCATCAATACTTTGTTATCATTCGTCAATCCAATTCCTCCTCCTGCATTTACCGTTATTTGATACTATTGTATTTTCTCAATTCCTGGCATGCATTGCAAGAAATCGCCCTGAAAGTATTTCCAGCACAAAATCTCTACCCATGAATTTATCCATTCGATAGATATCTATGCGCTGCTCTCTCAAGAAATCCACATAACTTTGACAAGCTTCCACTTGTTGGATCGAATCCCCTTCAAATGTTTTGACAAATGAATGAAGGATGGTGAGATTTAGTTGGAAGGGTGTATTCCTCATTTGTCGCATAACCGCAATAAGTAGCAATTGCCATTCACTATCAGACTCTGTAAATGCCGCTTGCCCAAATGTCGGAACGCCAATCCATGCAGGCAATTGAATGGGTTGCACACGCATTTCATAACACGCACGCAAAAAACGATGTTGGATACCTCTTTGATTATACCCAATTACCGACCGAAGATACTTTCGGCGTGCAGATTGATATTGACGCGCCAGTTCTTCAATATCTTTTATGGATGGAGTGGCAGGAATAGCAAATGGAATGGTTTGATGTTTGCTTTGCATGATGGAGTGACATACCGCAAACGCGGTGCCTCGAAGATGGATGAAATGACTAAGGTAGTGAAATTGTTGCTTTAGCGGATTGTACGTTATGAACACGGATAAAACTTCTTTACTAGGTGAATGAAGTTGACGGATAAAGTGTTGTTGGAATTGAGTGAATCGATGAGTAAGAACAAACGCTGAAGAGTCTTGCACTTTTTGAGGTGTTAGTACTATCCAAATTGGCGTCATATTTACCATATCGTAGCCTGCGTTACGCTCAAGGATACGGGCTATGGGAATCGTACTGCATTGGAATTCAATAGGGACTTGCTCGTTTCGCCATGTTACAAGCAGATCGGGACGTTGCCGGATGTCAGGCAAATAAGGTTCCATTGCTGTTTGTAGGTGCAAACGTGAAAATAGTTCATAGAGTTGGATTTTACCGAGCAGATGGGTTGGGGACTCCCCTTCTGAGAAACTGTCCCGGCAAGTGGTTTGCTTCAGATGGGCAAAGTGTGGAATTACAATATCGCCGACTTTCAGGAGTACTTGTTCTTTGCACTGTGGACAATGAAAGGTTTCGTTTTTACGCCACTCTCGTAAGTCGGCCAGGGACCACTGCCGTGTTAGCACGACTTGCTTCCCGCCACTTGTAAGAGCTGTTAACAAGGCCTTCACACTCCTTCTTCTCTATACTACGAATTTTCTGATTAGTTGGCAAGAGAAAGTTTCATGATTCAAACTTGCAGGTGCATGGCCACGGCCTGCCCCGCAGTTTTGCTTGCGCTACTGAGTAGTGATGAGGGGGATTATGGTACTAGAAAAAAAGATTTTTACGTTACCCAACTAAGAATTCCATTTGACAGAAGCACTACACGGCTGCCCGTCTTGCTCATTTTTTGTTGGGTACGTCGCTCGACTTATTTTTGGTTACTAAAATTAGTAAGTGGATGCTTTCTCGACCCGCGCAGGCACGTGGGGGATTGCCTACAGCCATGAGCCAGCTGGCGGTAGGGCTGCCAGTTGTCTCATGGCCACGGCCTACCCCGCAGTTGTGCCTGTGCTACTTTGGGGTAATGAATTAGTTTGTGTTTCTAGCAAAAAGAAAAACAGTGACATTGTGATAGCTATCATGTATTTCTTGCTCACTTTTTGTTGGGGACGTCGCTCGACTTATTTTTGGGTTCTGAAGTTGGCAAGTGTTCACTTTCTAGATCCGCGCAGGCACGTGGGGGATTGCCTACAGCCATGAGCCAGCTGGCGATGGGGCTGCCAGTTGTCTCATGGCCACGGCCTACCCCGCAGTTGTGCCTGTGCTACTTTGGGAAAATAAATTAGTTTGTGTTCCTAACAAAAAGAAAAAAAGCGGCATTGTGATAGCTATCATGTAATTCTTACTCACTTTTTGTTGAGGACGTCGCTCGACTTATTGTTGGGTACAAAAATTAGTGAGTGTATACTTTCTCGACCCGCGCAGGCACGTGGGGTAATGAATTAGTTCGTGTTTCTAGCAAAAAGAAAAACAGCGGCATTGTGATAGCTATCATGTAATTCTTACCCACTTTTTGTTGAGGACGTCGCTCGACTTATTGTTGGG
>NZ_PDYV01000039.1:0-3061 GCF_002743235.1 Sporosarcina sp. P25 | reverse complement strand
TTGTTCATTGAAAACTGGATAAAACGACATTGAAAGTAATCAAGTAATCAACCGAGTCGCATATATGCGATTCAAGCAATCTTTTTAACCGATGGAATCCTATCGCTAGGATGAAGTTGGACCTTTTATAGGTTAAGTTAGAAAGGGCGCACGGCGGATGCCTTGGCACTAGGAGCCGATGAAGGACGGCACTAACACCGATATGCTTCGGGGAGCTGTAAGTGAGCTTTGATCCGAAGATTTCCGAATGGGGAAACCCACTGTCCATAATGGGACAGTACGTGTATGTGAATACATAGCATACTCGTGGCACACCCGGAGAACTGAAACATCTAAGTACCCGGAGGAAGAGAAAGAAACATCGATTCCCTTAGTAGCGGCGAGCGAAACGGGAAGAGCCCAAACCAAGAAGCTTGCTTCTTGGGGTTGTAGGACACTCTATACGGAGTTACAAAGGAATGTGTTAGATGAAGCGACCTGGAAAGGTCTGCCAAAGAGGGTAAAAGCCCCGTAGTCGAAAGCATATTCTCTCCAGAGTGGATCCTGAGTACGGCGGAACACGTGAAATTCCGTCGGAATCCGGGAGGACCATCTCCCAAGGCTAAATACTCCCTAGTGACCGATAGTGAACCAGTACCGTGAGGGAAAGGTGAAAAGCACCCCGGAAGGGGAGTGAAATAGATCCTGAAACCGTGCGCTTACAAATTGTCAGAGCCCGTTAATGGGTGATGGCGTGCCTTTTGTAGAATGAACCGGCGAGTTACGATTCCATGCAAGGTTAAGCTGAGAAAGCGGAGCCGCAGCGAAAGCGAGTCTGAATAGGGCGAATCAGTATGGGGTCGTAGACCCGAAACCAGGTGATCTACCCATGTCCAGGGTGAAGGTCAGGTAACACTGACTGGAGGCCCGAACCCACGTATGTTGAAAAATGCGGGGATGAGGTGTGGGTAGCGGTGAAATTCCAATCGAACCTGGAGATAGCTGGTTCTCTCCGAAATAGCTTTAGGGCTAGCCTCAAACGAAAGAATCTCGGAGGTAGAGCACTGTTTGGACGAGGGGCCCATCCCGGGTTACCGAATTCAGACAAACTCCGAATGCCGATGATTTATGTTTGGGAGTCAGACAGTGGGTGATAAGATCCATTGTCGAGAGGGAAACAGCCCAGACCACCAGCTAAGGTCCCCAAGTATCTGTTAAGTGGAAAAGGATGTGGCGTTGCCCAGACAACCAGGATGTTGGCTTAGAAGCAGCCATCATTTAAAGAGTGCGTAATAGCTCACTGGTCGAGTGGCGCTGCGCCGAAAATGTACCGGGGCTAAACAGATCACCGAAGCTGTGGATTGACCTTAGGGTCAATGGTAGGAGAGCGTTCCAAGGGCGTTGAAGCTAGACCGGAAGGACTGGTGGAGCGCTTGGAAGTGAGAATGCCGGTATGAGTAGCGAAAGAAGGGTGAGAATCCCTTCCACCGAATGCCCAAGGTTTCCTGAGGAAGGCTCGTCCGCTCAGGGTTAGTCAGGACCTAAGTCGAGGCCGATAGGCGTAGACGATGGACAACAGGTTGATATTCCTGTACCACCTCCCCGCCGTTTGAGTAATGGGGGGACGCAGTAGGATAGGGTGAGCACACAGTTGGTTGTGTGTCTAAGCAGTGAGGTGGAGAACGAGGCAAATCCCGTTCTCATATAACACTAGGCTGTGATGGCGAGGAGATTAATCTCCAGAGTCCCTGATTTCACACTGCCAAGAAAAGCCTCTAGCGAGGCGGGAGGTGCCTGTACCGCAAACCGACACAGGTAGGCGAGGAGAGAATCCTAAGGTGATCGAGAGAACTCTCGTTAAGGAACTCGGCAAAATGACCCCGTAACTTCGGGAGAAGGGGTGCTCTGGTAGGGTGAATAGCCCGAGAGAGCCGCAGTGAATAGGCCCAGGCGACTGTTTAGCAAAAACACAGGTCTCTGCAAAATCGTAAGATGACGTATAGGGGCTGACGCCTGCCCGGTGCTGGAAGGTTAAGAGGAGGGGTTAGCGCAAGCGAAGCTCTGAATTGAAGCCCCAGTAAACGGCGGCCGTAACTATAACGGTCCTAAGGTAGCGAAATTCCTTGTCGGGTAAGTTCCGACCCGCACGAAAGGCGTAACGATCTGGGCACTGTCTCAACGAGAGACTCGGTGAAATTATAATATGCGTGAAGATGCGCATTACCCGCGACAGGACGGAAAGACCCCGTGGAGCTTTACTGTAGCCTGATATTGAATTCCGGTGCAGCCTGTACAGGATAGGTAGGAGCCTTGGATTCCGGAGCGCTAGCTTCGGAGGAGGCATTGGTGGGATACTACCCTGGCTGTATTGGACTTCTAACCCTTGCCCGTGATCCGGGCAGGAGACAGTGTCAGGTGGACAGTTTGACTGGGGCGGTCGCCTCCTAAAGAGTAACGGAGGCGCTCAAAGGTTTCCTCAGAATGGTTGGACATCATTCGCAGAGTGCAAAGGCATAAGGAAGCTTGACTGCGAGACCTACAAGTCGAGCAGGGTCGAAAGACGGACTTAGTGATCCGGTGGTTCCGCATGGAAGGGCCATCGCTCAACGGATAAAAGCTACCCCGGGGATAACAGGCTTATCTCCCCCAAGAGTCCACATCGACGGGGAGGTTTGGCACCTCGATGTCGGCTCGTCGCATCCTGGGGCTGTAGTCGGTCCCAAGGGTTGGGCTGTTCGCCCATTAAAGCGGCACGCGAGCTGGGTTCAGAACGTCGTGAGACAGTTCGGTCCCTATCCGTCGCGGGCGCAGGAAATTTGAGGAGAGCTGTCCTTAGTACGAGAGGACCGGGATGGACATACCGCTGGTGTACCAGTTGTCTTGCCAAAGGCATCGCTGGGTAGCTATGTATGGACGGGATAAATGCTGAAAGCATCTAAGCATGAAGCCCCCTTCAAGATGAGATTTCCCATTACGCAAGTAAGTAAGATCCCTCAAAGATGATGAGGTGGATAGGTCTGGGGTGTAAGTACGGCGACGTATGTAGCTGACAGATACTAATCGATCGAGGACTTAACCTATA
>NZ_PDYV01000038.1:0-4867 GCF_002743235.1 Sporosarcina sp. P25 | reverse complement strand
GATCATAGCACTCGTGATAACTCCTACAACTAATGAAAATAGTAGTAAACCCAACATACCCAACACTCTTTTCCAGTTACTAGATTTTGTTACATACTATGTATACGGATAGGGTAGGAAATCGTTTCATATTTACTTCAATTAAAAAACGAGTTATTTAATGTGTAATGATCAAACAGCCGAATTAAAGCACAGTGCCGTTAAGTTAACGTCAGTCACGTAGTACAAAAGTAAAATTCAAACAAATCATCTAGATTTTTTTTGTTACAATAATAGTACGTTATGAAAAAGATAATCGTTGTTCAACAATGGGCCCAGATTCTAAAAAGGGGATGTTCAAATGTTAAAACGAACTTTATGTTGCGCTACTTGCAATCGAGAAATTCAAGGAGCGGAAGAAATCTATGCAAAGATGAAAGCTCCAAAGCAATAGCATGATGGTTGAAATTAAAGCGTATTTGAAAAAAGAAAGTACTGTTTTTTGTGTAGATTGTGTAGATCAAAATATAGCAAATGAATATTCTTTATAAATACTCGATTTTTCGGAGGACGAACTAGATGATAACGAAAGTGGAAATAATAGACCAGCCATATTCAGGCCAATACCAAGAGAGAATTTATGATGTGAAAAGTCCATGAAACTCCCAAAGTTGGACATGGATGAAATTTGAGAATGAGGATTTTAATGAATGGTGTGGGGAATTCAGAGGGGCGCCGCGGGCTGTTGCATTATCGAAGAAATATAACACGGTTCTAGTTCTCACTTCAGATTATCTATTTCAATTGGATGGTCTTAGTGGAGATGTAATCGAATATGAATCTAACCATCTTTATAAAAGTTTAACTGTAACTCCATCCGGGGAATTCCTAATAGCTGATGATTATACTATTCAAAAGATCGAAGCCAATTTAAAAGATAAAGTACTTTTGGAAAATCCAATAGAAATGATCGATATGATTACATTTACTGGTTGGATCAATAATAAGTTATCCATCACATGTAAGGAGTCAATGAACTGGGACAATACTTTTTTGTTGGAACTTGATGGGGATACACTAGAAATAACTAGTAAAGACTTTACGTAATACCTAATTTGCGTTTGTAATTTTCTTATTCAAGTTAGGGGGTGCCTTTCCAAAAGAATGGCACCCCCTTCATTTATTAAAAGCATACTATAAACTGACCTTTTTATAATTTCCATTTTATCCTTGCATATATAACGAGCATCAAAAAGTTCGCGGCCGCACTAATAGCCGTACCATAAGCGATTGCGGAAGCACCAAATGAGTCCATCATCAGATAGATCACTCCTACATTGATGCCGAGGACACTAATTACACTAAATAATACCGGCGCTATTGAGTTGGCTTTTGCATAGTAGAATCGGGTGATAAAAGTATTCGCGGCGAGAAAAAACATCGACAGCGAAAATGCACGGAATATCGGTACCGTAAGCAAGACCGATTCTCGCGTAAATTCTTTACGCTCAAAGACAAGACTGATAAGCGGTTCGGCAAAAATATAAGCGACAACTGTTGCTGGTACGAGTAGGGCGAATAGATAGAGTAATCCTTTTTTATAAAGAGTCCGAATCGTCTCCATGTTGCCCTCCCCTTCTTTTTTACTAAGGAGAGGGTAAATTACGGTCGTTACTGCAGTCATCAAGATGGCCTGAGGAAGCCCAGTCGACTTCGAAGCAATGTTAACTGCGGTAGTCACACCTTCACCAAACCAGTTAGACACAATCCGATGAATAAGAATATAAAGTTGTAACGAAGCTCCACCGAATAATATCGGCAAAGCAATCACCCATAACCTCTTAATATCTTCAGACATACCGAGTGAAGGTTTTAATGAATACAGTTTTGATTTTCGAAGTCCTAAATACAGAAATACACCCATTAATAGAGCACTACATAAAGCACCTATTCCATATGATTTGGGACCGAAATAACTCGTTAGCAAGACAGCTATCCCGACGAAAGCCACATTATATAGAAGGACTGCAAAACTGGATAAATTGTATTTACCGTTTACATTTAGCACTCCACTCATCCACGTTGACAAGACAAGGATGATTGCAGATGGCATCATCCATAGATATAGGTTGCGTAATAATGCATATTCTTCTGCACTTCGATTTTTGAAAAAAAGTTTCAAAGTGGGATCTACAAAGATGATTAAAGTCACGGTTACAAAAACCGCTGTCATAAGAACGGTCGTAAGTGACTTACGGACAAACATCGTTTTATCTGATCTCGTTGAATGATACACAGATATAAACGCAGTCGTTAATCCACCGCCTACCACAAGAAAAATAAAGTTTGGAATTGAATATGCCGTTGCAATTGCATCAGCTGTATTCGACGCACCATACTCATTCGTTATAGCTATCTCTCTGATAAAACCAAATAACCTGGCCAGTATATTGATGATCGCAACGGCCCCAATAATTTTCATCATTTTACTCATTGATACAATCAGACCCTTCTACACAGACCGAAATACAAAAGTAAATCCGAATTTTTTATCAAATGAAGACTATGCAATATTTTTTTGCACAACTGTTTCATCAATCATATCAGAATTATCTTTCATGAGATGTTTCATCCTTGAAAATGGTAAAAGTATTTTTTGCAGAAGATGCTATCACTCTGAAATCTACAGATAATTAAAAGAAAGTAATTGAGATAATTTAAAATAATCATCTTTCAGATGCAATTTTGACAAGAAGGATCTGTATACATTCAGTAATTGAATCAATTAAAGTTATAAGAAAACGCATCATTTTGAACCAATCTTGCTATTAGGGTGAAATTATGACTTTACAATAGAACAGTAAATGGTCACTTGTATTAAGTATCGTAGGTATTATCTTATTTAGGATAAGTTATTTTATATTTAAAAATCCAGTTTTATAGAAAAGGGCCTTATTGTAATACTCTTTTTCTCTAGTATTGCACTTATGACAGGCGGTATTATTTTTGGTGTTCGGGCCTTCTAGACAATGGAGAATGGGAAGCCTAAGTACTTGGGGTTTTCAGTAATAATTCACTTTATAATTAGCTTAGTTTTACCACTGTCGTAAATGGCTTTGTTTGGTTTTGGAGGATAACTTGTATACAGCGCTTCTTTAATTAGGTGAATAGGCTACACTTACTTGGACAATGAAATTAGGGTCTTGTAGAATACAACCAAATAGATTAGTCGGAACTACATGACGCTGGATTATCAAACACCGATTGAGTATCGATTAAAGACCTTATAAAACCTGTCCGATTTAGTGTTGACAATCACTATTCAATTTAGCAATATTCCTAAAGGCGCTAAAGTAGGGTTCCATATTATAGTTGCTAAGAATGATGCTATTAACTTTAAGTTTTATGATTATAGGCACTAGTGTCGTATTAAAATATTAAGTCAAAGTAATGAATTCTGAATACTCTTCACTTATTCTTTTCCAGAAAAAAATCCTTTATAATGGGTTGGAGGCAGTAATCCATCCAAATCCAAAATAAAGGACAATCTCATGGTTAAAAATACACAAAAAAACAGCATTTGAGCTATGGGCAGAACCGATTTCCAATGAATTATTCGCAGAACAGGTTCAGCTACATTGTCTCGATCACTATACAAAGAAGCTGCTTATGGCTTCATTTATGAACATACTCTTATACGCGCAGCTTCATGAAACGAAAAGTTTACGCGCCGTCAGTGACAGTATGTATCCGAAGAACTTCAGGAAACCACGAACAAGGATACCATTAGTTTCTCGCAGCTAGGCAGACTCCTTTGGCAAGTGCCGACGGAATTCTTCCAGGCTATTTTTCGCGATTTGGTGACGCAGATCCATGAAGCGACGGATTTTCATACACGACGCAAGCGGACAACTCCACTGAAAATCATCGATTCCAGCACATTGCCTTTGATTTTAAACAACCACTGCTGGGCAGAATTCCGAAAAATTAAATCCGGTATCAAGCTTCATCTTCGGCTTGTGTTCGCAGTATAATCTAAATCTATCTTGTCAATTTGATCTGGATAGAATTCAGATAATAATCATTTATAGTTACAATTATCTCATATATTAAAAGATGTTCTTCTTTACGTTCTTCACTTATCACTTGATTAATTCTGCTTTTATTTATATTTATTGAGTAGTCTTCAAATGATATTGATTTAGTTGTACTTTTTATGACTTCTTTTATTTCAATTTTTACTGAATCATAATACTCTTGACTTCCAATAATCTCAATGTCTATCCCCTGTGAGTTGTTATCAACTTCGGAAGAATAATCTAAAAAAACAAAAAACATTACTTATCCAGTACTTTCCATAAAGGCGACTGTTACTTGATGATCATTTAACCATTCTAGCGCTTGACGTAACTCATGGGTACGAGTACCAAACGTTCTTTCATACTTTTTAGGACGATTCGTATCTAAGGGACCATCCAGAATACAACAGACAATGGTCTTTTGGTGAACATCAATGCCACAACACGTTTCTACCATGATTTCCATCTAGAAGAATCCCTCCATTGAATAAAGTGTAGGTAATGGAGCTCATTATGAAAAATAGAAATTTTATTTCCACGTTCTATGACGGAATCGGCTGATCGCTCATGATAAGAAGCTCATCCAGTTTTTTGTACAGGTTCGGCAAAACCCATTAATAGCAAGGATTTGTATTACCTATCTTCATTATACTGGACGAGCTACCTTTCCGTCATGGCAGAGATTGCGAAGTAATCATATAGTTTTTTGTTATTTACAGAGAGGAACGGCACGATCATAGCACTCGTGATAACTCCTACAACTAATGAAAATAGTAGTAAACCCAACATACCCAACACTCTTTTCCAGT
>NZ_PDYV01000037.1:0-6021 GCF_002743235.1 Sporosarcina sp. P25 | reverse complement strand
TTATATGACGTACTATAACCATTATCGCGGGCAGTGGAACTTGAAAAAGCTGCCGCCTGCAGAATACAGACGACAGCTTCAACAAGCAGCTTAGGCTTTTTTTATAATTGTCCTTTACAAAGGGTACATTTTATCACTCGGAAGGATTTTTCATATTATCGCATCGCGGGTTTTGTCCAACCACGCCCGCAGCCCACGCGACTTTCGTCAAGATGGCAGTGGCCCCTTGACGATCCGCTTCATGGACAGCACGGATATACGTACTGTTTGCTTCATCAACGACATATTGAGGCTGAACATGATTCAACGTCATCGCCAGTACATCATTCAGGCAATGCTCGCATGTACATGGCAGATGCAGCTCATTCTTATATTTGGAAATCACGTCACGTACCACGACTTCCATAATATTATGCACTTTCATAGTTGAATACTCCTTATTACTTAGAAAGAATAATCTTCTTCTTCAACAACTCTTTACCCGAAATACCCGGCTTCGTCATCTCGAATGGATGGAGAATCGTATCCAACTCTTCTTTCGACAAGATATTTCGCTCGATACAAATTTCACGGATCGACTTGTTTGTTAACAAGGCTTCTTTCGCAATCTCTGACGCCACTTCGTATCCGACGTGCGGATTGATGGCCGTGATGATTCCGATACTCTTCTCCACATATTCAGACAAGTGCTCGACGTTTGCCGTGATTCCATCTAAACAATAATCGCGGAATGCACCGAATACGTTGGTCATGATTTTTAGTGACTGCAGCAAGTTGAACACTAGCACTGGCTCCATGACGTTCAATTCGAACTGTCCCGCTTCTGATGCCAACGCGATCGTCATATCGTTCCCCACTACTTGGAACGACACTTGATTCATTACTTCTGCCATAACCGGGTTCACTTTTCCTGGCATGATAGAGGACCCTGGTTGTCTTGCAGGTAATGCAATTTCAGATAGACCTGTGCGTGGACCGGATGCCATGAGGCGCAAGTCGTTACAGATTTTAGACTGGTTCAGCATCGTGCCGCGTAGCGCTGCAGATACTTGCACGTACGAATCTGTATTTTGTGTTGCGTCCACTAAATGTGTAGAAGACTTTAATTCGAAACCACTGTTTTCTGACAGGTAGCTCGCTACTTTTTTGATATATAATGGATCGGCGTTCAAGCCTGTTCCGACAGCTGTTGCGCCCATATTGATTTCATATAAGTAGACACGTGATACACGAACGCGTTCAATGTCGCGACGTAGTACCATTGCGTAGGCTTCGAATTCTTGTCCGAGACGGATTGGCACTGCGTCTTGTAAGTGCGTACGGCCCATTTTCAACACCGATTGGAATTCTATCGACTTTTTCAAGTAGGTTTTATGAAGCGATTCCATAACGCCGAGTAGCTTGTCTACTTTCATGAGTGTAGCGATATGAATGGCAGTCGGGAATGCGTCATTTGTCGACTGTGCCATGTTGACATGCGTATTCGGGCTAATGATGTCGTATTCACCTTTTTTATGACCGAGAATTTCGAGTGCACGGTTGGCGATGACTTCGTTTGCGTTCATATTCACTGACGTTCCGGCGCCACCTTGGATTGGATCTACAAGGAACTGATCGCGCAATGCGCCATTGATTACTTCTTCAGATGCCTTGATGATTGCTTCAGCAATATTCGCGTCCAATTGACCGATGTCGCGGTTAGCTTGTGCTGCAGATTTTTTGACGATTGCGATCGCACGAATCAAGTCGCGATTGACGCGGTAGCCTGTGATAGGAAAGTTTTCTGCTGCGCGTAGTGTTTGTATTCCATAATACGCATCTAGTGGCACCTTCTTCTCTCCGATAAAATCCGACTCTATTCTGTACAGTAGTTGCTCTTCCATCATGCAGAACCTCTTCTCAAGTAGTTTTTATAAGTTTAATTCGTATCTCATTATACACACTATATTTTTCATGTATAGCCGTTTGGGCATACTCTCTCATCTTACCTTATAGATACCGTATAAACCACCCGGTAATCTCTTCTAATCTTGCAATTCGCAAATTGGGTTTCCCTGTTCTCGACATATTATGATCGGATTCGGGAAAGCGAACAAATTCGGTTTCTTTACCTAAATCTTTTAACGTAATAAATAGTTGTTCGGCTTGCTCGATTGGACAGACGAAATCTCGTTCGGCATGAAGGATCAACAAAGGGGTCTCGATGTTTTCTGCATACTTCAACGGTGACTGCTTCCATAGCGAATCGACATCTGTCATTCTAGCTTTCAAATGCCAGTCGGTAAAGTAGTAGCCAATATTGGAGACACCGAAGAAGCTAATCCAATTGCTGATCGAGCGTTGTGTGACGGCCGCTTTGAAACGGTTCGTGTGCCCGACAATCCAGTTCGTCATGAAGCCACCGTAGCTACCACCTGTCACGCCAAGGCGCGTTTCATCAATCCAGTCTTCGGTCTTCAACACTTCATCTAGTCCTGCCATGATATCTTCATATCCACCGCCACCGTAATCGCCACGCACTGCGTCAACAAACGCCTGACTATAGCCGTGACTGCCACGAGGATTGAGATAGAGAACTCCGTAGCCTTGCGCAGCCAATACTTGCATTTCGTGGAAATACGTATAGCCATACATCGCATGCGGCCCCCCATGAATTTCTACAATGAGTGGATAAGTTTTACCTTCAGTAAAGTTCGCCGGCTTCATGAGCCACCCTTGGATATTTTCATTGCCATTCGTATAATGAATCGTTTGCGGTTCAACCAATTCGACTTTTTTCAACCAGCTTTCATTGAATGAAGTCAGTTTTGTCCGTTCACCGGTCGCTATCGTTTGGCGATACAGTTCCCCAGGATTCGTCATCGTGCTAACTGTGAGCAACGCGAATTCCGCATTTCCCGCGACATCGTACCCGTAAACATGCTCTTCTTCACCTGTCGCTGGATAGATCGCGCCGTCAAGTGTAGCCGCATACAAACGTACTTCCCCCATACTCGATAATTGGAAATACAGTTGCTCGTCTTCCGTCCACACGACGCCTGGCGCAATCGCTTGTTGCAAGTGGTCGGAAATACTTTCGTCTCCAATCGGCGCGTCAATTCCCGCTGTCAAATTCATCGTCTGACCGTTCGTCCGATCATAGACGAAAACATCTGCCTGCGTGACATTTTGGAACGTCAAGTCATACCCTGTATACGCAATATAGCGATCGTCTTTAGAGAAAGCTACATCGCCGAAAAAGCCTTGTTCATCGACAATCACGGTCTCTTTTTTTGTTTCAATATCCAACAGCACGAACGGAACACCGAAATCATGATCGATCTGCTCGTTACGATTGACGCCGACGACCAATTGCTTGCCGTCATGTGAAATCGCTTCTAATGAATGATCAAATGGTTCCATAGTGAAATTGCAAATATGGCACGTTGCCAGATCAACATAACCGATTTGTGTATATTCGTCTTGCGGTACTACACCAATGAAATCTGCTTTGTATTTCATTTTCGTCACACGAATCGGTTGTGGAAATCCTTCTTGCTTCTGTACCGTCGTAGAAAACGTTTCACCTGTTTTCAGCGTCCCCGTAAACCAGATTTTCTTACCGCACGGCGACCATTCGAATGAATCGATCCCTTTTTTACAGTCCGTCAGCGCATAGGCTTCTCCGCCTGCTTTTTGCATGATATATAGTTGATTTGTTTCGTTGCGATTCGATAAAAATGCTACTTGCTTGCCGTCAGGAGACCATTTCGGTGCACTGACTTGGTGCTTCCCATACGTCCACCGCGTTACGACGCCCGTCTGCAAATCGATATGATAGATAGCGGAGTGATACGCATTTTCCTCTTTATGTAATTCGGTCACCGTAAACACTGCTTCTTGATCGTTAGGCGCCAATACCGGATTCGTTACGGATTTCGTCTCAAATAAATCTTCAATCGTTACACATCGTTTATTCATCCAATCCCTCCTGTATTCTTACAATTCATTAAACCATAACAAGTCAAGGCTTGTTTTGGCAATGAATGCGTAAAAAAAACGAGTGACGGATATGATTCCCGTCACTCGTTTCCACTCTCATCAACTTTTAATTTGATCTTTCAATGAACGTCTTAAAATCTTACCTGTCGTGTTTTTCGGTAATTCATCCAGGAACTCAATCGACTTCGGTACTTTATACTTCACAAGACGCTTCCCGCAATAATTAAGCAGTGAATGTTCCGTAGCATCCGAACCTTCCTTCAACACAACATAGGCTTGTACTTCTTCACCGAAGTTCGCATCTGGTATGCCTACAACTGCAGCTTCCACAATGTCACGGTGGCTAAACAGCACTTCCTCTACTTCTCGAGGATACACATTGAACCCACCGACGATGATCATATCTTTCTTGCGGTCTACGATATAAAAGTAACCGTTTTCATCACGTCGCGCCAAGTCGCCTGTATACAGCCAACCGTCACGAAGTGTAGCCGCGGTTTCTTCAGGCATTTTATAATATCCTTTCATGACGTTAGGGCCGCGTACGATTAATTCGCCGACTTCATTGACAGGCACTTCTTCGCCATTTTCATCGACCACTTTATTCTCGACGTTCATAATATTCGTTCCGATCGATCCGGGGACACGTTCACGATCTAATGGATTGAAACACGTGACCGGTGAAGCTTCCGATAAACCATAGCCTTCCGAAACACGCACATTGAATTTCTCTTCGAAATCATGAAGCAAGGAAACGGGCATTGAAGAGCCACCTGAAATCGCCAGTCTGATGGATTCGAAGTCTTCTGTTTTACCTTCCGGATATTGATAGAGGAAGTTATACATAGTAGGAACGCCCGCAAATACAGTGGCCTTTTGTTCGCGAATCATGTGGAATATTTCCCCCGGGCTAAAGCGTGGCTCGAGTAATATAGTAGCCCCTTTCACAAGTGGTGCATTCGCTACAACAGTCAATGCGAATACGTGGAATAAAGGCAATGTCGCTACAATTTTATCATTTTCGGAGAAGCCTAAATAGTCTCCTACATCACGTGCATTAGAGTAGATATTTTTATGTGTCAACATCGCACCTTTCGGGTGTCCTGTCGTTCCAGATGTGTAAAGGATGATAGCGCTTTCATTTTCGTCAACTTCCACCGCTTCCGTCATTGGTTTCGATTGCTTGATGAGCAGGCTAAACGGATGCACTTTTGCCTTAACCGAGTCATTCAACGCAGCTAATTTCTCACCTGCATCTGCACTCATTTCACAGACGACATAATTCTCAATCGTCGGAAATGACTGGCTTGCTACTTCTACGAGTGGCAATAATTGATCGATTGCAATAACGGCTTTCGCGTCACTGTTTTCCAGAATATAAGAAATTTCGTCAGGTGTATAGAGCGGATTGACCGGCACAGCTGTCGCTCCGATACGCATAGTGGCATAGAGTGAGATCAAGTAATGCGGCGTGTTGCCGAGTAAAAATGCCACTTTGTCCCCTTTAACGACTCCTAGATGTTGTAGCGCATTGGCGAACATGGAGACGGACATGTCGAACTCTGCATACGTCGTGTCTTTTCCCATGAAATGATAGGCGATTTTACTAGGCTTGCTCTGTGCTGTCTGTTGAACACTAGAAACTAAATTCATGCTTTCATCTCCCTAACAAGTGAATGAATAACCATTCAGTAATTCGTTCATTATACTGATAAAACAAATAATTGGCAAGAGTTTACTGGGAATTTCGTTTTATTAGTTTATTAGGATAGGCTGGACGGGCGTTGGGTTGGGGATTGGCGCTTCGGAGGGGACGCGTTCTGGAGGGCCCGCGGTGAGCCCCCTAGTCGCTACGCTCCTTTAGTGGTCTCACCTGATCGGGCTGATCCTCCCAGAGTCGCCCCTCCCATAGGCGTCAACTTAAGAAAAAATATAGGGTTATACTTCCTTCTTTGTTGGTATTTATAGAGTAAAACCAATAAAGGAGGAGTCTACTATGAAGCCGCATCATCCAGTTTATCAATTAAAACAGTTATTTCA